>CALMQI010000080.1 GCA_937871935.1 uncultured Burkholderiales bacterium | reverse complement strand
TCAAGTCGATCACCGACTTCGGCGTGTTCGTCGGCCTGGCCCAGGGCATCGACGGCCTCGTGCACCTGTCGGATCTGTCGTGGAACGAGCCCGGCGAGACCGCCGTGCGCAACTACAAGAAGGGCCAGGAGGTCGACGCGCTGGTGCTGGGCATCGACATCGAGCGCGAGCGCATCTCGTTGGGCATCAAGCAGCTCGACCAGGACCCGTTCACCAGTTTCGTGTCGGTCAACGACCGTGGCGCACTGGTGACCGGCAAGGTCAAGACCGTCGATCCGCGCGGCGCCGAGATCCAGCTCAATGCCGACGTGACCGGCTACCTGCGCGCCAGCGAGTTGAGCCGCGACCGGGTCGAGGACGCGCGCAACCTGCTGAAGGAAGGCGACGAGGTCAATGCCATGATCATCAACGTCGATCGCAAGTCGCGTTCGATCCAGTTGTCGATCAAGGCCAAGGACCAGGCCGACCAGCAGGAGGCCATGCAGCGTCTGTCACAGAGCAACGAGCGCGAGACGGCCGGCACCACCAGCCTGGGCGCCCTGCTGCGCGCCAAGCTGGACAACCAGAAGGAATAGGCCGCTTCCTGCCTGAGCGCCGCCTCTGGACGCCATGACACGCTCGGATCTCGTGGCCCAGCTGGCCGAACGGTTCGCGCAGCTGACGCAGCGCGACACCGAGTTCGCGGTGAAGACCATCCTCGATGCGATGACCGACGCGCTCGCGCGCGGGCACCGCATCGAGATCCGTGGCTTCGGCAGCTTCTCGATCAACCGGCGGCCGCCCCGCGTGGGCCGCAACCCGCGCAGCGGCGAGCAGGTCACGATCCCCGAGAAGCTGGTGCCGCACTTCAAACCAGGCAAGGCGCTGCGTGAATCGGTCGACCAGCGGCTGCCGGTGGACGTACCGGAAGAGACGCTCGCGGCGCCGGTGACGACACCCTGACGCCCGCCGGCGCACCCCATTGCGAGCCGTGTGCGCCCCGCTCCGTAGAATGCGCGAGCGATGCGCATCCTGACTTGGCTGTTCCGCGGCTTCATCTTCTTCACGCTGTTCGCGTTCGCGCTCAACAACCAGCAGGAAATCGTCGTCAACTGGTTCTTCGGCGCGCACTGGCGCGCGCCGCTGGTCATCGTGGTGCTGGTGGCCTTCGCCGCCGGCATCGCGCTCGGCGTGCTGGCGATGGTGCCGCGCTGGTGGCGCCACCGCCGGCAGACGCAACGGCAGGTGCGCACCCCGCCGCCGCCGACGCCCGCCGTGCCGGAATCCGCCACCACCTCGCCGGCCGAACTGGCTTTCGACCATCCGCCCCGCGAAGGGCTGTGAGATGACCCACCCCCGCTTGCTTGCATCCGTTCGGGCGCTGGCAGCGGCGCGCCGCAAGGCGGGTCGCTGAGCGAGATCGACGACCGGACATGTTCGACTTCGACCTCCAGTGGCTGCTGATCGGGCTGCCGGTCGCCTTCGCGCTCGGCTGGGTCGCCTCGCGCTTCGATTTCCGCCAATGGAAACGTGCCGAGAGCGCTGCGCCGAAGGCCTACTTCAAGGGCCTGAGCCTGTTGCTCAATGAGCAGCACGACAAGGCCATCGACGCTTTCATCGAAGCCGTGCAGAGCGATCCCGACACGACCGAGCTGCACTTTGCGCTCGGCAACCTGTTTCGCCGGCGCGGCGAATTCGAGCGGGCGGTGCGCGTACACCAGCACCTGCTGCAGCGGGCTGATCTGCCGGCCACCGAGCGGGCCCGCGCGCAGCATGCGCTGGCGCAGGACTTCGTCAAGGCGGGCCTGCTCGACCGCGCCGACTCCGCCTACCAGGCACTCGAGGGTACCGCCTTCGACACCGAGGCGCGGATGGCGCGGCTGCAACTGGCCGAGCGTGCGCGCGACTGGCGCCGCGCCGTCGAGCTGGCGGCCCGCCTGGAGGCCAGCGGTACCGGATCATTCGCGTCGCGCATTTCGCACCACTTGTGCGAGGTCTCACTGCTGGCCAGCGACCGCGGCCAGGTCGCCGAGGCCGAAGAGGCGCTGCGCCAGGCGCGCGCGGCCGCGCCGCAGGCGGCGCGCCCGCTGCTCATCGCGGCGCGGCGTTCGGTACAGCAGGGCGACCACCGCGCCGCCTACGATCGTTATGGCGAGCTGATCGCAAAGTCCCCCGAAACACTTGTCCTGGTGGCCGCCGAGTTCGCGGCCTCGGCCATCGCCTGCGACCAGGCTGAGGCCGCCCGTGCGGTCATCCTGCGGCGCCACGAACTGACGCCGAGCGTGGATCTGCTGCGCGCCCTGCGGCTGCTCGACGGCGCGGTCAGGAATCCCGACGACCTACCGGAGGCCGGCGCTCGTGCGCAGGCGCTGCTGCACCTACAGCCCACGCTGTCTGCCGCGCTCGAGGTGCTCGATGCGCCGCTCGACAGCGACGACGAGACCACGCGGCGTGATGTGCGCGAGGCCGTGGCCCGCGCCGCGCGGCCGCTGCGTCGCTACCGCTGTGCGGCCTGCGGCTTCGAGGCGCAGCAGCACTTCTGGCAGTGCCCGGGCTGCCTGGGCTGGGACACGTTTCCGCCGCAGCGGATCGAAGAGCTGTGACCCACCCCCGAAGCGGCCTGGCGGCTGCCTCCCCCTCAAGGGGGCGACACCAGTGGCGCTGCAAAGCCGCACCACGGTGTCCACTTGACGGCATCTAGCGCAAGGGTTGTTGCCGCTCCACCAGAGCCATGACCTCCTGCAGCGACGGCACCTGCCCTTTGCCGCCGACGCTGTGCACGCCGCCAGGGCCGACGATGCCGGCCAGGCCGGGGTCGTGGTCGCAATAGATGCCGATGGTGGGCTTGCCCAACGCGGCGGCCAGGTGCGTGAAGCCGGTGTCCAGGCCGACCACGCGGCGCGTCGATGCGAGCAGGGCCGCCATGTCGTGCACGTTGAGGAACGGCGGCACTTCGCCCTCACAGCCCTCGGCAATGCGCTCGGCCCTCACCTGTTCTTCCTCGGTGCCCCAGATCACCAGCGGGCTCAGGCCCATGGCCTTGAGCCGTCTGCCCACCGTGATCCAGCGCGCCTCGGGCCAGATCTTCTCTGCCCGGCTGGCACACGGAATCAGCGCCGCGCTGTCACCGCGCGGCTTCCATACCGACTTGGCCGGTGTGGCAAGGCCGAAGGTCGGCAGTGTCTCCGGCGGCGGATAACCCAGGTGCGCTGCCGCCAGCAGGCGGCAGCGCTGCACGGCATGCAGATCGCGCGAGACCGCGGCGCCGCGCGCGTAGAGCCAGGCGGCCAGCGGTTCACGCGCGCTGGCACGGTCGTAGCCCAGCACCGGGCCGTGCGCCTGGCGCGCCCAGAGGGCACTCTTGAGCAGACCCTGCAGATCGAGCACGCAGTCGTAGGGCTGCTCGCGCAGGTGCGTGCGCAGCTCGCGCATCGCACGCCATGCCGCCCCGGTGGACAGCTGCTTGCGCCAGCGCCGCCACGCCATCGGCAGCACGCGGTTCACGCCCGAATGCAGCCGCGGGATCGCCGCGAACGACGCCTCGACCAACCAGTCGATTTGGGCCACCGGAAAGGCGCGCCGGATGTCGCTGACGGCCGGCAGTGCATGCACCACGTCGCCCATCGACGAGGTCTTGACGATGAGGATGCGCATGGGGCTGGTCATCGGCCTGCCTGCTCCCTCACCAGCGCCGGATTGAACTGCGGGTCGTTGTACATCTTGAACTGGCGGTAGACCTTGAAGTGTGCCCGCCCGGCAGCGCAGTCGGCCAGCAGCGTGTCCAGGCACGCCGCCAGATCGGCGCGTTGCTGTTGCAGCCGGGCGAGTCTGTCGCGGCTGGACGCGCGATGCACCTCGTCGACGTCCTGGCGCTGCGTCTGCGCGCGCATGGCGTGGATCTTGAGCGCCATGATCGACAGCCGGTCGATCATGCTGCCGGCCGTCTCGCTGTTCAGGCGCGAACCCGGCGCGACCGTGGACACCGGCGCGTCGGTGCGTGCCGACGCCGGGTCGACCAAGCCGAGTGACGTCAGCAGCAGCTCGTCGATGCGCTCGGTCGCGTCGTTACGGGCCTGGTTGAAGCCGTCGATCGCGCGCTTGTTGGCGGCGATCTCGCTGTCGCTCACCTGGGTACGGCGCGCCAGGTCCTCCTCGGCCCACAGGCGGCCATTGAAGCGGTGGTTGGTCTGGATCCAACTCCACACGCCACCTGCCGGCGGCGCCGTCTCGTCGTGCGGCCAGCCGGCACAGGCCAGCAGGCGATCGTGCCAGGCAACGATCTCGGCGGCGGCTGGAATCATCGTGGGCGGCTCGGCTGATAGGATGCGACCGGCCGATTATCCGATTACGGACGCACAGGCGGCCGAACGTGAACGATCTGCAGGTCCTCGTCATCAATCTCGACCGGTCGGTCGACCGGCTCGCCCGCATCGACGCCGCGTTGCAGGCACTGGATCTTCCCTTCACGCGGGTGCCGGCGGTCGACGGTCGGCAGCTCAGCGAAGCCGAGCGCAGCCAGGCGATCGACGAAGCAACCTACCAGCGCCGGCACGGCATGAGCTCGCTGCCGGGCGAGATCGGCTGCTATCTGTCGCACGTGAAGGCGATCCGGCAGTTCCTCGACAGCAATGCACGCGCGGCGTTGATCCTCGAGGACGACGTGCAACCGGACGCCGCGCTGCCGGCCGTGCTGCGCGCCCTGCTCGAATGCCCCGCCCACTGGGACATGGTGAAGATCTCCGGCGTGCACTCGGGCACGCCGGTGCGCGTGCGTCCGCTCACGCCCGACCATTGGCTGGCGGTGATGCTGTCGCGCTGCACCGGCGCGAGCGCGTATGTGATCAACCGCACTGCAGCAGCCGTCTATCTGCAGCAGCTGCTGCCGATGACCCTGCCCTACGATCATGTGTACGACCAGGGTTGGCGCTTCGGTCTGCAGATTCGCCTTGTCACGCCGCTGGCGGCCCACCACGACCAGCAAGTGGCCACGACGATCGCCCCGACAGCGCCCGGACGCTCGCGCAAGTTCCACTGGACACGGCGGCTGCCCGCGTTTGCCTACCGACTCGGCAACGAGTGGCGGCGTGTCCGCTACGCGCTCGGCCAGCTGTGGCAGGCTCGCGTGGCGGGTTGAACCTGCGGCAGCCGCGCGTCCAGCCGCTCAGGCGCCGCCGCCGCCCGTGGCCAGCACACGGCGAGCCAGCGCCAGCGCTTCTTCCACGTCGGGCCAATCGGTCGTCTCGCCCACGCGAGGGCTCTGCAGCACGTGGACGTGCCGGCCCCAGGGTGCCCAGCGCGCCGCGTCGGTCGGGCCCAGCACACTGATCAGCGGGCGGCCGAGTGCGGCGGCCATGTGGCCAGGGCCGGTGTCGTTGGCGACCACCAGCGACGCCTTCTGCAATAGCGCTGCGTACATCGCCAGGTCGCCACCTTCCAGGCTGCACGCGGCGCCATAACGCTGGCGCGCCGCCTCGTGTTCGCCCGGCCCGGGATTGACCACCAGCGGCAGGCCGAGCCGCGCGGCGCCCAGGCGCACGAAAGCCTCGAAGCCGGGCCACTTCTTGTCGGCCTTGTCGGCCGTGGCGGCGCGGCCGCCGGCGAACGGGCAGACCATCACATAGCCGCCGGTGATGCCATGTGCGGCGAGCAGCTGTGCCGCTTCGTGCGCCTTGTGCGGCTGCACCGGCAGCTCGATGTCGCGCGGCGGCGGCTGCTGCACGCGCAGGAAGCGGCAGGCGATGTCCCAATAGCGCTCGAGCTCGTGGCCGCTGCGCGCCCACGGCTCGGCACGCGCCAGCAACGGCGTTCGGCCCTCCTTGGCCACGCCCACCGCGCGCAGGCCGGCAAGCCGCATCTCGAGCGCGCTCGACAGCGACACCGGCAGCAGCAAGGCGTTCTCGCGGCGCGCGAAGCCAGGATCGAGCGCACTGCATGCGCGCTTCAGCTCGCGCAGCTGCTGCACCTTGGGCTTCAGGCCCTGCGGCTGGATCGACACCGGCCACGACGTGCCAGCCAGCAGCGCGCTCGCCCAGCGGCCGCGCGCCACGATGTGCAGCTGATAGCCATGCGACTCGATCAGCCGCAGCGCCGGCATACCGAGCACCACGTCGCCGACCCAGTTGCGAATGCGAACGACCAGCGGCTTGGCCGCAACGGCATGCGTCATCGCGTGCGAGGCGTGTCGTGCGCGCTGACCATACCCAGGCCATGCCAGAGCCGCGTCATGGCCATGCTGCGCCCCGTCCGATGCGCTGCACCAGGGCAGTCGTCGAATACCCCTCGACGAAAGGCAGCGCCAGCGCGCGGCCGCCCCAGCTGCGCACCAGTGGCGTCTCGGGCAGCTGCTCGACGTCGTAGTCGCCACCCTTCACGTAGACGTCGGGTCGGCAGGCGGCCAACAAGTCCAGCGGCGTCGGCTCGTCGAACAGCAGCACCGCGCTCACGGCCTCGAGCGCACCGAGCACGCAGGCGCGGTCGAGTTCGTGAATCAGCGGTCGGTCCGGCCCCTTGCCGAGGCCGCGTGCCGATGCGTCGCTGTTCAGGCCGATCACCAGGCTGGCACCGAGCGCACGCGCTGCCACCAGACAACTGACGTGGCCGCGATGCAGGATGTCGAACACGCCGTTGGTGAAGACCATCGGCCGCGCAAGCCGGCCGATGGCGGCGGCGTCGTCGCGACGCAGCAGTTTGCGCAGCAGGTCGTCGCTGGGGTCGCACGCCATCGGTCAGACGTCGCCAGGCCGCAAGGCGGCTGAGCGTCCCCTCGGGGGGCGGAGACGCAGCGGCTGCGGGGCGGTCATGTCAATGCTCGAGCTCGGCCCGACTGACCGCCGCCGTGCCGAAACGCGAGACCACGATGCCGGCGGCCCGGTTGGCATAGGCGGCGGCCTCGCGCAGCGACAGGCCGGCTGCCATCATGGCGGCGAGCGTGCCGATCACCGTGTCACCGGCGCCGGTGACGTCGTAGACCTCGCGCGCCGCGGTCGGCAGGCGCAGGTGGCCGCCATCGTCGAACAGGCTGATGCCCTCTTCAGACCGGGTGAGCAACAGTCCCTGCAAGCCGAGGCGCTGGCGCAGTGCCCGGGCGCGCTCGACGAGATCGTCCTCGTCGCTCCAGGCGCCGACCACCTGGGTCAGCTCGTGGCGATTCGGCGTGATCGCCGTGGCCCCGGCATAGCGGCTGAAGTCACTGCCTTTGGGATCGACCAGCACTGGAGTGCCGGCCGCACGCGACTGCTCGATCATGCGGCCCACGTGCGTGAGGCCGCCCTTGCCGTAGTCGGACAGCAGCACGAGGTCGTGCTCGGGCAGCAGCCGCTCGAAGTCGGCCAGCATCAGCTGCAGCACCTCGTGGTCGGGCTGGTTCTCGAAGTCGATGCGCAGCAGCTGCTGCGAGCGGCCGATGACGCGCAGCTTGACCACCGTCTGCAGCTGCGGGTCGGTGCCCAGCACCGCGGCAACGCCCTGCTGTTCGAGCAGCTCGCGCAGGCTGCGGCCCGGCGCGTCGTCGCCGACGACCGTGAGCAGCGTGCAGGCAGCGCCGAGCGACTTGACGTTCATCGCCACATTGGCCGCGCCACCGACGCGCATCTCCTCGCGCGTCACGCGCACGACAGGCACCGGCGCCTCGGGCGAGATACGTTCGACACCGCCGAACCAGTAGCGATCGAGCATCGCGTCTCCGACCACCAGCACGCGGCTGCGCGCCAGGCGTTCAGCCGACGGCAGCGCGACCGTCAGGTCAGGCCGGACGCCCCGGTGGATCGGTGGATTCACCGAGGCATTCTGCCATCGCACCCCTGCTCAGGCGGGCGGCAGTCCGATCAGTCGCCGATACAAGGCGAGGTAGTCGGCGGCCGCACGATCCCAGTCGAAGCGCTGGGCGTGTGCCCTGATCTGCGCCGAGCGCCCGGGCTGCGCCCCGCGGGCCAGGCCCTGCTCGACCACCCGGCGCATGGTGGTCGGATCGAAGTCGTCGAAGTAGCTGGCCGCATCACCACCGATCTCGGGCAGGCAGGTGCGCCGCGCCAGAAAAACAGGGCGGCCGAAGTACATGGCCTCGATCGGCGGCAGGCCGAAGCCCTCGGTGAGCGAGGGGAACAGGAAACCCGCGCAATGCGCGAAGGCCCAGGCCTTCTGCGCGTCACTGATGCCGAGATGGAACACCACGTTCGGCGGATGCGACCGGGCACGCAGGGCCTTCGCGTCGTCGCCCGGCGGGCCGCACAGCACGAAGCGCATGTCGGGCCACGCCGCCGCCAGCTGCAGGATAGCCTGCGGATTCTTCGACGGCGACATGCGGCTGAGGTGGAATAGGAACGGCCGGCTCGCGTCGACACCGGACAGCGGCTCCTGCGCCGCATGCGACAGATCACGCGCGCCGTTGTAGATGACCTCCAGCGGTCCGGTCCACCGCAGATGCCGGCGCACGTCGTCGGCGGTGTGCCGGCTGATCGCCACCACGTGGTCGGTGCGCTGCATCAACGCACCGGTGCGCCGCTCGTGCCGCCAGCGCGAGAACGCCCGCGGGTTGTGCAGGTAATTGAGATCATGCACCGTCACCACGCGCGGACCGACGTCGCGCGGCGGCAGGTACTTGCTCAGCTGATGCAATGTGTGCCAGAGCTCGTAGCGCACCGGGCGCACGTGCCGATACCGCTGCCAGCGTTTGACGACGAGGTAACCCACGTCATCGCCGAACAGGCCGACATGCGACTCGCGCAGGTGGATGTCGAATCCGATGCCGTCGCGTTCGCGCCAGGCCGGCGCCGCGGCGGCAATGCGACGGCCGATCTGCAGCACGAACTCGCCCAGGCCGTCCTGCAACGAACCGGTGTTGCCGAAGCTGAGGCCGATGCGGCGTGTCGCAGGCGAAACCATGGTCGATCATAGTCAGGCCGTCGCACCGCGCGTCCGGGGCACAGTCGGCATGCAGGTAGAAGAGCGCATGTCGCGTCTGCGAGGATGGCCGACCTCTCCCGGGTGTCCGCCTGACCCGGCGGCGCACGGTCCGGCAGCCCAGGCTGCGAGAATGCGCGTCGCGGAGCCGCCATGCCATTTCTCCTGCTGATGCCCTCGTACAACCAGTCGCACTACATCGGCGACGCAGTGCGCAGCGTGCTCGCGCAGGACGATCCGGACTGGGAATTGTGGATCCTGGACAACTCCACCGACGCGACGCCGCAGCTGATGCGAGGCTTCACCGACCCGCGCATTCGGTTCCATCACATCGCTGAGCGCATGGACCCCGGCGCCTGCCTCAACTGGATGCTCCAACGCGCTCGCGGTGAGATGTTCTCTTACCTGCATACCGACAACAACCTGCATCCCGGCTATGTGAGCGCCATGCGCGAAGCGCTGCGCGGCCACGCGCTGGGATTGGCCTACTGCGACACGCGGGTTATCGATGGCACGGGCAAGCGCATCGGCGTCCTGCGCCGCGGCGCGTTCGACCTGCCGCGCCTGTTGAGCCTGGACCCGCTCGGCGTGCCCTTCGCCGCCACCACCGAACTGGGGCGGCTGGTCGGCGGCTTCAGCGTGCGCGACGTGGCCGACGACGTTCGCTTCTGCATTGCCGCATACGGCCGCGCCGAGTTCGTTCACGTGCGCGAGCCGATCATCGAATACCGCGTGCACGAGGGCAGCCGCACCAACGATGCAGGCGGCGTCAGCGGCATGCAGGACGTGTTTCTCGGGCTCTTCGCCCGCATGCTGCCGGAGCTGGAGCAGCGTGGCCTGCGACCCCGGGAGCAGATGTCCATCGCGACCGGCGAGCGCCTGGATGATCTGGAGTGGTTCGTCGAGCATCTCTGGTACCGCCTGCTCAGCAGGGCCATGCCGGCTTGGTGGGAAGGCCCTTTCAAGATCGATCACCTCTTCGCCGCGGGACTTCTCGGCTTGCCCCGTATGCAGCCCGGGAACGGCGCGCCAGCGTGGAGCCTCCATCTGCGCAACGCCGCGGGTCGGCGCGTGAACCCCCTGCGCAGCGCGATCGTGTGGCTGATCCTGCGCATTCGCGGGCGTGAGCTGCGCCGGCTCGCCGAGAGGGCGGCTCACGTGCTGCTGCCTTGGGCTTGCATGGAGCTCGGTGTCGAGCCGGGCAAGGCGGTGGCCATTCGCATCGGCAGCCTGGATTTCCGCACCGCGTGGGCTGCCTGTCTGCTGCAGGCGCGGCTGGGCTGGCGGCCCCTCCTCGACGCTTCCCTCAAGGCTCCGGCCTGGCTGCACTGGGGTGTGGCCGAGGGCGACGAGCCCATGTTCGACTGCTCGCGCCGGCCGCGGTTGACCCGACCATGATCGCGCTCGCCGCCCCATCGGATTCACCCCGCGGGCGTGCTAGCCTAGGCGCATCCGATCCGGGTTCACCAAGAACTTTGCGCCGCTCTTGATAGTCCTGTACGACGCACAGATCTTCCGCCAACAGAGCTACGGCGGCATCTCGCGCTACTTTTGCGAGCTGGCCGCGCGGCTGGCGCGTGACGCCTCGGTCACGACGCGCATACTCGCTCCGCATCACCGCAACGAATACCTCTCCTCCTTGCCGGCGCCGCTGGTCATCGGGTGGCCGTCGTCGCGCTGGAAACGCCTGGGAAAGCTCTCGCGCCTGGCGGCGCGCATCGTGGAGCGACGCACGACAGCCAGGCTGCAACCCGACGTGATCCACGAGACCTACTTCTGGGGCCCGCTGCTGGAGCATCCGAAAGCCCTGCGCGTGCTCACGGTCTACGACATGATCCATGAGCGCTTTGCCTCCCGCTTCTCGCCCGACGACCCCACCCCCGAGGCCAAGCGCCGTGCCGTCGCGCGCGCCGATCACGTGATCTGCATATCCGAGAGCACGCGTCGCGACCTGGTCCAGACGCTGCGCGTACCCGAGTCCAAGGTCTCCGTGATCTACCTCAGTGCGAACCTCGACGCGCCGCCGAGCCCGATGGCATCCGACGACGCGCCGTACCTGCTGTACGTGGGCGAGCGCGGCGGCTACAAGAACTTTCTCGGCCTGGTCGCTGCGGTGGGCGCGTCGACGCTGCTGCGCGACGTGCGCATCGCGTGCTTCGGAGGCGGGGCGCTCGTCGCGGCGGAGTGGGAAGCGATCGACCGTGCGGAAGTCGCGCGCGCGCGCATCGTGCACCGCAGTGGCGACGACGCCGAGCTGGCACGCCAGTACGGTGGCGCCCTGGCCTTCGTGTACCCGTCGTTGTACGAGGGGTTCGGTCTGCCGCCGCTGGAAGCCATGGCTTGCGACTGCCCCGTGGTGTGCAGCGACACGAGCAGCATCCCGGAGGTGGTGGGCGACGCCGGTGAGTACTTCGATCCGACCGACCTCGACTCCATGCGTGAGGCACTCGAACGCGTCGTCGGTTCCGACGAACTGCGCCAGCGACTGCGCGAGCGTGGCCGCGAGCAACGGCGCAGGTTCTCCTGGGACCGCTGCGCTGACGAAACACTGGCGCTGTACCGGCGTCTGGATTGCAAACGCGGAGTGCACGATGCCTAGAGCGCTGGTTTGCGGAATCTCCGGGCAAGACGGCAGCTATCTGGCCGAGCTGCTCCTGGCCAAGGGCTATGAAGTCTGGGGCACTTCGCGCGACGCCCAGGTGGCGCCGCTGGCGAACTTGCGGCGCCTGGGCATCGAAGACCGCGTTCGCCTGGTGTCCATGGCTCCACGCGACTTCCGCAGCGTGCTCGAAGCCATCGACCGGGCGCTGCCGGACGAGATCTACAACCTGGCAGGGCAGACCTCGGTCGGCTTGTCTTTCGAGCAACCGGCCGAGGCGCTTGAGAGCATTGCTTCGAGCACGTTGAATCTGCTCGAGGCGCTGCGCTTCCTCAACCGCCCCATCCGCTTCTACAACGCCGGCTCGAGCGAGTGCTTCGGCGACACGGGCACAGATGCCGCCGACGAAACGACGCCCTTCCACCCGCGCAGCCCGTATGCGGTGGCCAAGTCCACCGCACATTGGCTGGTCGCCAACTACCGGGAGGCGTACGGACTCAAGGCGTGCACCGGAATCCTGTTCAATCACGAGTCGCCGCTCAGGCCGCGCCGTTTCGTCACGCGCAAGGTCGTCGAGGCGGCGCTCGACGTCGCCGCCGGCAGCCGGGAGCCGCTGGTGCTGGGTAATCTGGACGTCTGGCGCGACTGGGGCTGGAGTCCGGAGTACGTTCAAGCCATGTGGACGATGCTCCAAGGCGACTGCCAAGAAGACTACGTCATCGCAACCGGCCATGCGTATTCACTGCGCGACTTTGTCGCCGCGGTGTTCGCTGCCCTGGGTCTGGACTGGCGCGAACACGTGAGGCAAGACCCCGCCCTGATGCGCCGCACCGACCTCACCTACAGCCGCGGGAACGCCGCCAAGGCCGCACAACTGCTCGGCTGGCAAGCCGATCGCGCCATGCCAGCAGTGGCCGAGGCTATGGTGGTGCAGTTGCGGGCTCAGCGCCTCGCAGACGCTGCCGAGCCTGCTCGTGATCGCACCAAGTAAGGCTGGGCAACACGCGCCGCGACCAGAACCACCGCTCGAACATCGACCGCAAGCGGCGGCTGCGCAAGACACGCCTGAGCCACGGTGCGAGCGGCCGCGCCATCAGCAGATGCAACCCGTCGTGCACGCGTGTGTACTCGCACCCGAGTTGCGACGCCAGCCTTTGCAGCGTGCGGGGCTGGTAGAACGACACGTGCTGGCCTGACTCGAGCGAGTAGTACCACCAACCCTGCGCAGGCGCGCTGCCGCTGAATGTGAGCGTGGACAGGACCATCGAGCCGCAGCCGTAGCGCGCGAACTCCGTGCGCAGGAAGGCCAGCGGGTCGGTGACATGCTCCAGCACCTCGAAGGCGAACAGGGCCTGGGCCTGCAGACCCTCGCTGGCCTCGTGGCCGATGGCGAAGAGGTTGTTGCAGTACTTGTCGGCCCACCAGGCGTCGAAGCCGCGGTCACGCAGCAGCCGGGTTAGCACGCCATAGCCACCGGCCACATCGACGAAGCGGCCCTTCGGGTCGAAGGCCACCTGAAGGAGCAGGTTCAGGAAACTCGCATGTTCGAGGTTGCGCTGCAAGAGGCCGGTGTCGGTGTCGGCGATGGCTTGCGAGTAGGCCTCTTCGAGCCAGTGCGGCGTCTCGGTCTGCAGGAGCCCGCAGCCTTGGCACTGGAAGTAGGCGACGTCGTGCCGCCCCAGCACGCGCTGCGTGAACATGTAGTCGCGTGCAGCAGCGCAAACGGGGCATGGGTTGGAGTCGGGCGTGAGTGGCATCGTATCGATCCTATGCGGATAAGCCTGCCGCATCCTCTACCGCTTCGAGCCACGCGCGGTGTACGACGGCGGGCGGGTAGTGTTCGTGAACGTAGCGCCGCCCACTCTGCCCGAGGTCGCGCCGCTGGGCGTCGGGGAGCCGCAACATGTGAAGCAACGCGGCCCGCAGTTGATGGCGGCCGCGATAGACCAGCCCACCTTGACTGTCCTGAACGTGAGCCGCGAGCACGTCCGAGCGAGCGTTGGCGATCACCGGCACGGCAAGCGCCATCGCTTCGAGCAGCACGAGCGACAGACTCTCCAGTCGCGACGGCATCACCAGCGCCGCCGCCCCCGCGACGAGCGCGTCGCGCTCGGCGTCGGCGACGAAGCCGGTGCATCGGGTGTGGACCGACTCGGCAATCGGCATCGTCCCCTTGCCGATGAAGACCAGCGCCGTGCCAGGCTGCGCATCGGCCACGCCCTCCCAGGCGGCCAGCAGCTGCGCGCAGCCCTTGCCCTTTTCGATGCGGCCCACGTAGACCAGGTAGCGCTCGGGCAGCGCGTAGCGCGCCCGGGCGGCGAGGATGGCGGCCGGCCCGGGTTCACTCACCGCCACCGGCGCGCCGACGACGCGACTCCTGCCGACGTTGGCGCCGTATAGCCGGCGCGCCAGTTCAGCCTCGGCCCTGGTATTGAAGAGTGTCAACCCGGCGGCTGCAAAGACCTGATGGAACCATGGCAGGTACATCGGCTTTTCGTCGTGCAGCGTTGGCACCAGCACCGAGCGTCGGCCCCACCGCAGCAAGCCGACGGCCGTCGGGTGGTACAAGGCCGTGAAGAAGACGACCACGTCGAACCTCGGGAGGCCGTC
The DNA here is from genome assembly GCA_937871935.1 of uncultured Burkholderiales bacterium. GTDB lineage: Bacteria > Pseudomonadota > Gammaproteobacteria > Burkholderiales > Burkholderiaceae_C > JAEUPI01. The sequence goes on along the minus strand of CALMQI010000080.1, from coordinate 30,471 downwards.
TCTCGAGCCGTCGCTCAACTCATGGAGCAGGTCCTTGCACCATGGCCCCTGTTGCTCGAGAAAGTCCTCGCCGTCACCGGGCCTGTCGCACGAGCAAACCCGGACACGGGGAATCCGAAGAGCATCCCAGAGCCTGCGCGTCCACATTCGCAGCCTGTGGCGCAAGGGCACACGGGCTCGGTGATCGAAGTTGCGACGCGGGTGCGCAAAACGCTCGACGCTCACGCCTTCCTCGCGATGCACGCCGGGCTCCAGATCCATTGCCCAGGTGGTAGCGTCCCGGGCGCAGCTGGTCAGCACCGTCACGTCGTGGTGCGGGGCCAGGCAACGCACGAACTCGGCGCAATGCCACTCGGCGCCGCCGACGGCGCCCGCCCCGAAACGCTGCACCACCACGGCCACACGGCGGCGTGGAGGTGTGGACGGGCCGGCAGCCTCCTCCTCGGATTGCGACGGTTCTTTCAAGTTGGCCGCGATTGTCTCTGGTCGGGTCGACGCGCTTTCGAACTTGAGAGATGTGGCGGCCCGCGCGCAACGTCGCGGACGCGCCGCCCTTCATGCGAAGCCTCGAAACGCATCACATGATAGTGTTGCCGCTGTTCGCTCCAAGAGCGACCGCGCGGCCGGGATTCATGGCCCTTGCATCGCCGACAGGCCGACGCGCTGCGGCGCGGCTCGGCAGATCGGCAGCTACGCGTTGCTGCGCGCGAGGCGCGTGTTATCGACGTAGTCGGCCGCCGACGGCTGCGGCCGCGGCGCGGTCTGCCAGCCGAAGAACGCGGTCACCTCCTCGCGCCGCGCCAGCGCATCCGCTTCACCCAGCGCCATCAGCGCCCTCGTGTACGGTGCCTCGAACAGCAGGTAACTCGCCAACGCCGCGCCACGCGCGTCCTTGCCGGAGCCGGTGACGCCCATGCCGCGCAGCAGCGTGCGCACCGGCACCGGCAGCGCGCCCTGATGTTCGGCCGCCAGATCGTCCAGGCGTTGCGACGGCGCGATCACCAGCACGTCGATCGGACGCAGCGGCGTCTGCGCGCGGACCGACTCGGGCAGCAGAGCCAGCGTGTTGTTGATGCGACGCATGCGCTCGACGTCGACCGCGAGCGCGTCGAGGAAGATGTTGGACAGCGCATGGCCGGCGATCTGCGCCAGGCTCGGGTAGCTGCCGTTGGCCTGCACACGCCGGCCGGGCGGCTCGTGCATGCGGCCGGCGCCGATGACCAGGATCTTCTGCGCACCCAGGTGCACCGCCGGCGAGATGGGCGCCGTCTGCCGCATCGAGCCGTCGCCGAACCATTCAGGCGTGCCATCCAGCGGCAGCGAGGCGGCCGGAAAGACGAACGGGATCGCCGACGAAGCCAGCAGATGATCGATGCTCAGCGGACCCTGCACCGCGATGCGCTGTGAACGCGTCCACGGTTCGATGCGCGCCGCCGCGTCGTAGAAGGTCACGTGCAGGCCCGAGCTGTAGCTCGAAGCACTGATGGCCAGCCCGTGCAGGTGGCGCTCGCGCAGCATGCGCGGCAGCCGCTCGAACGGCACCATGCGCATGAGCAGATCGGCCAGCGGACTGTTGTCGAGCAGCGAGCGCGGCCGCGCCCGCCGCCAGCGCGCAATCAGCCAGCCGATCGACAACATGGTCAGCCACTGCGCGCCGCTGCGGATCACACCCAGCGAGTCGGCGCGATACACCTGCTCGGCCTCGAAGCCGCGCCACACCTCGGCGATGCGCTCGATCGCGGCATCACAATCGTCGGCACCGCAGGCCAGCGCCGCGGCATTGATCGCGCCGGCCGAGGTGCCGACGATGATGCCGTACGGATTGCGGGTGGTGTCGGCGCCACTGTCACGACGGATGCGCGCCAACGCGCGCAACACACCCACCTGGTAGGCCGCGCGCGCGCCGCCGCCGGTGAGGATCAGGCCCGCAAGCGGGGTGGCGTACATGGCGGCGACTGTAGTGCGCGCGCTCGACGCCGTCGCGCCGAATTGAGGGGTCTACTGCCCGTCAATCCTCGCGCTAGCCACGGCCCTTGCCATGGCCTCTGCCATGCCCGCGACCTCTATCGTCGTCGCGGTCACGACCGCCACGACGGTCATCGCCGCGGCGCACGTGATGGTCATACCAGTCGTGCCGCACGAAGTACACCGGCACACCGCACGCACCGTAGCCGCGACAGTGCCGCCGCCAGTCCTTGCGGTGGGCCTGGGGCACCCACATGTAGACCGGCTGCACCGGCTGCGCGACCACCATCCGCGGCGGCGGCGCGGCGACCACCACCGGCTGCGTCACGACCACCGCCGGCTGCGGGAACCGGCCGATGTCGACGCGACCATAGACGCCGGGCTGACTGATCTGCACCGAGACGCCGACGTCGGTGGCCGACACCGACGCGGCCAGCATCAGGCCGGCGGACAACACGAAGATGGACTTGAACATGGACTTGCCTCGACTGCGTGGGGAAGACGATCAAGCCTAACGCGTCGCCGCGCGCAGTCGATGGCGGAGAACGGCCGTGTTTACCTTCCGTTGCACTGCGATGCAGTGCGGCGCGACGTCTCGCCTACTCGTACACGATGGCAGCCTGCCCGCCATGGGCGATCGACTTCCAGCGCGACAGCGCCTCGTCGCTGGGCCAGAAGCGGCCCTCCTCGCCGAGGTCGAGTTCGGCCACCGCTTCGGCGCGCTCGATCGCCAACCGCACCGACAGGCCGAGCGTGGTCGTGCCCTGGTTGGTCGTCATGCGCCGCACCGGCCACTGGCGCAGCACGTCGCCCACCGGCGGCAGGCCACCATTGACGCAGACTGCGAGATAGCGGCCGAAACGGGCGCGCGCGGCCGGCAGGTCCCACAGCTGCTGCACGTTCAGGCGCAGCCCGCCGGTGAAACGATCGGGTTGCACGCGGCCCTGCACCACCAGCAACTCGTCCTCGCGCAACAGGTCGCGTACCGTCTCCAGCAACTCCTCGCTGACGACCGATTCGATGCTCTCGCTCATGTCGTCGAGCTTGAAGATGGCGACGCGGCCACGCTGGCTGTTCACCATGCGCAGCTCCATCACCACGCCAGCCAGCAGCACGGGCTCGCGCGAATCGACCAGGTCGGCGATGCGACGCTTGGCGAAGCGTCGCACCTCGGCGGCGCTCTGCTCGAACAAGTGGCCGGAGAGATAGAAGCCTAGCGCCGTCTTCTCCAGCGACAAGCGCTCGCGCACGCCGAACGGCTCCACGCTCGCGAGCGCCGGCTCCTGGGTGGACGCGGCATGCGAATCGCCGAAGTCGAACAGCCCGGTCTGCGACTGGTGCGTCTCCTGCGTGTCGGCCCATTCGAAGGCCAGCGACAGACTCGCCAGCACCGCCGCGCGCTCGGCATGCAACGCGTCGAAGGCGCCGGCCTTGACCAGCGCCTCGACCGCCCGCTTGTTGACGCGGGTGCGGTCGACACGGGCGCAGAAGTCAAAGATGCTGCGAAACGGCCCGCCGCCGCCTTCGGCTTCGGCGCTGCGTGCCGCGACGATGGCCTCGATCGCGCCGGCACCCGTGCCCTTCACCGCGCCGAGTCCGTAGCGCACCAGTTTCGGACCGACCGGCTCGAAGCGGTAGACACCCCGGTTGATGTCGGGCGGCTCGAACGCCACGCCGAACTGCTTGGCGTCGTGGATCAACACCTTCAGCTTGTCGGTGTTGTCGATTTCGACGCTCATGTTGGCGGCGTAGAACTCCGCCGTGAAGTGCACCTTCAGCCAGCCGGTGTGGTAGGCCAGCAGGGCATAGGCCGCGGCATGGCTCTTGTTGAAGCCATAGCCGGCGAACTTTTCCATCAGGTCGAAGATCTCGTCGGCCTTGGCGGCGTCGATGCCGTTGTGCTGCAGCGCTCCGTTGCGAAAGATCTCGCGCTGCTTGGCCATCTCCTCGGGCTTCTTCTTGCCCATGGCCCGGCGCAGCACGTCGGCGGCGCCCAGCGAGTAACCGGCCAGCAGCTGGGCGACCTGCATCACCTGCTCCTGGTAGACCATGATGCCGTAGGTCTCGCCGAGCACCTTCTCGAGCAGCGGATGCGGGTAGCTCACCGGCTCGCGGCCGTGCTTGCGCGCGCAGAAGCTCGGGATGTTCTCCATCGGCCCGGGGCGGAACATCGCGTTCAGTGCGATCAGGTCCTCCAGCCGGCTCGGCCGCGCGTCGCGCAGCATGCCCTGCATGCCGCGCGATTCGAACTGGAACACCGCTTCGGTCTGTCCGGCGCTGAAGAGCCGGTAGACCGCCGCGTCGTCGAGCGCCAGCCGTTCGAAGCTGAAGTCGCCGTGCTGCGGATGGCGCGCGACGATCATCTCCTTGGCAAGCTCCAGGATCGTCAGCGTGGCCAGGCCGAGAAAGTCGAACTTGACGAGGCCGATCGCCTCGACGTCGTCCTTGTCGAACTGGCTGATCGCCGACACGCTGCCCGGCTGCTGGTAAAGGGGACAGAAATCGGTGATCTTGCCCGGGGCGATCAGCACGCCGCCCGCGTGCATGCCGATGTTGCGCACCAGGCCTTCGACGCGCGTGGCCAGCGCGAGCAACTCTGCCACCTCTTCCTCCGCGGCCTCGCGCTGCTCGATTTCGGGCGCTTCCTTGCGGGCGTAGATGATGCCGGGGTCGGGCGACTCGGGCACCTTTGCCAGCGTCACCGTCTTGCCCGGCGGTGCCGGAATCAGCTTGGCGATCGAATCGACGTGTCCGTAGCCCATGCCGAGCACGCGGCCGACGTCGCGCAGCGCCGCCTTGGCCGCCATGGTGCCGAAGGTGGCGATCTGGCTCACCGCATCGCGGCCGTAGCGGTCCTTCACGTAGTCGATCACGCGCTCGCGATTGGCCTGGCAGAAGTCGATGTCGAAGTCGGGCATCGACACGCGCTCGGGATTGAGGAAACGCTCGAACAGCAGCTGGTAGTGCAGCGGATCGAGATCGGTGATGCCGAGCGAGTACGCGACCAGCGAACCCGCACCCGAGCCACGACCCGGGCCCACCGGACAACCGTGGCGCCGCGCCCAGTTGATGAAGTCGGCCACGATGAGAAAGTAGCCGGCGAAGCCCATCTTGCGGATCGTCTCGATCTCGTAGACCAGCCGCTCCTCGTAGCGCGGCCGATTGACGTCGCGTCTGGCTGCGTCGGGATACAACGCGGCCAGACGCTGCTCGAGACCGGCGAAGCTGGACGCGCGGAAGTACTCGTCGAGCGGGCTGCCGTCCGGCGTGGGAAAGTCGGGCAGGCGCGGCACGCCGAGGTTGAGCTGCAGGTTGCAGCGCTGCGCGATGCGCACGCTGTTCGCCAGCGCGCTGGGCACATCGGCGAACAGCGCGCTCATCTGCTGCTGCGTCTTGAAATACTGCTCGCGCGTGAAACGCTTGACGCGTCGCGGGTTGGCCAGCGTCTCGCCGTCGGCGACGCACACACGCGCCTCGTGCGCATCGAAGTCATCCGGCGCTTGGAACTGCACCGGATGCGTGGCCACCACCGGCAGCTTCAGTTCGGCGGCCAGCGCCACCGCCAGCCGCACGTGCACCTCGTGCGTCGGCGCGCCGGCGCGCTGCAGTTCGATGTAGAAGCGACCGGGGAAGATCTCCGCCAGCCGCTGCGCGAGAGCCGCTGCGCGCGGCCGATCCCCTGCGAGCAGCGCCGTGCCGACCGCACCCGTGTCGGCGCCCGACAGCGCGATCAGTCCGCCCGCGTGCTCGGCCAGCCAGTCCCACTTGACCCAGGCCTGCGCGCGCTGCACGTTGGCCGTCCAGGCGCGCGACAGCAGCTCGCACAGGTTGTGGTAGCCGATGCCGTCGCAGGCCAGCACCAGCAACCGCGTCGCCTGCTTGTCGGCAGAGCCGGCCGGCGGCTCCATCCACAGATCGACGCCGATGATCGGCTTCACGCCTGCGGCGCGGCAAGCCTTGTAGAACTTGACTGCACCGAACAGGTTGCCGAGGTCGGTGATGGCGAGCGCAGGCTGCTGGTCGACACGCGCCGCCTGCACCGCATCGTCGATGCGCAACGTGCCGTCGACGACCGAGTACTCGGTGTGCGCACGCAGGTGGACGAAGCTCATGCGGATCATTGTAGAGAGGGGCCGACGCCGCGCTTCTACAATTGCAGCATGTCGCAGGTGCTCCATCTGGCCGGCTATCGATTCGTGCGACTCGTCGAGCCGGCGGTTGTGCGCGAGCGCCTGTTCGACGCGGCCTCGGCACTCGGCATCAAGGGCACGATCCTTCTTGCCACCGAGGGCATCAACTTCAACGTCGCGGGCGCGCCGGCGGCGGCCGACGCCTGGCTGCAACGGCTCGCCGAGGACGCCCGCTTTGCCGGCATCGACATCAAGCGCAGCGTGAGTGCGCACCTGCCGTTCAGGCATCTGCGCGTGAAGGTCAAGGCCGAGATCATCCGCATGAACCGGCCTGCCATTGCACCGGACGCCGAACGCGCGCCGGCGGTGGCTGGCCCCACGCTCGTGCGCTGGCTGCGCCAGGGGTGCGGTGACGACGGCCGCGAGCTTGCGCTGCTCGACACCCGCAATGCGTTCGAGGTGGCTGCGGGCGCCTTCGAAGGCGCCGTCGACTGGCGGCTCGGCCGCTTCAGCGAGTTTCCGCAGGCCGTGTCGGTTCACGCCGGCGCCCTTCGCGACAAGACCGTGGTGAGCTATTGCACCGGCGGCATCCGCTGCGAGAAGGCCGCACGGGTGCTGCGCGAGGCCGGGCTGCACGCGTGGCAGCTGGATGGCGGCATCCTGCGCTACTTCGAGGACACGCGTGGTGCCGCTCCGCACTGGCGGGGCAACTGCGTGGTGTTCGACGACCGCGGTCAACTCGATACGCAGCTGCGGCCCGCGCCGCCCGCAGGTTCATGAGCCGCTGGCTGCTGCGCGTCATCGGTACCTTGTTGATGGCTTCGGCGCTCGCGCTGGCGCTGTCGCGCGCGCCCGACCTACCCGTGCAGGGCCTGGTGGCGCGCTGGGCGCCGCCACCGTCGGATTTCATCGACCTGCACGGCCAGCTGGTGCATGTGCGCGACGAGGGCCCGCGCAGCGATCCGGTACCGATCGTGCTGATCCACGGCACGTCGGCCAGCCTGCATACCTGGCAGGGTTGGTCGGCGGCGCTACGCGGGCAGCGCCGGGTGATCACCTTCGACCTGCCCGCCTTCGGCTTGACAGGCCCGTTCAGCGGCCGCTATGCCCAGAGCAGCTACCGTGGTGACGACTATGCGCGCTTCGTGCTGGACCTGCTCGACGCGCTCGGCGTGCCCCGCGCCGCGCTGGGCGGCAACTCGCTCGGTGGTGAGGTCGCCTGGCGCGTCGCCTCGCTGGCACCGCAGCGCGTGGAGCGGCTGATCCTCGTCGACGCGGCGGGTTATCCGTTCGAGCCCGAGTCGGTGCCGATCGGCTTCCAGCTGGCGCGCGTGCCGGTGCTCAACCACCTCACCGAGTGGCTGCTGCCGCGCGGCGTCGTCGAGTCCAGCGTGCGCAGCGTGTACGGCGATCCGTCGAAGGTCACCCCGGCGCTGGTCGACCGTTATTTCGAACTGACGCTGCGCGAAGGCAACCGCCGCGCGCTCGTGCAACGCTTCCAGGCGATGCAGATCGACGGCGAGTCGTTCGCCGACAGCCAGTCGCGCATTCGGGCCCTGAAGATGCCGGTACTCCTGATCTGGGGCGGCCGCGACCGCCTGATCCCACCGACGATCGCGCGCCGGTTCCAGGCCGACCAGCCCGATGCCAAGCTGGTCGTCTTCGACTCGCTGGGCCATGTGCCGCAGGAGGAAGACCCCGCCGCCACGGTGGCCGTGGTGCGCCCGTTCGTCGGGCTAACGCCCTGAGCGCGCGCTCCCTGCAAACCGGTGCAGGCCCTGCTGCGCGAGATCGAACACCAGCACCTCGGCGGCGCGGCCGCCACTGATCTGCACGGTCGGCTCGCCTTCGAGTTTTGCGGCGTCACCGGTCTGCAGCACGTGGCCATTGACCTCGAGTGCACCCCGCACGAGGTGCACGTACGACAGCCGCCCCGGCGCGAGCCGCAGCTCGGCCGACTCAGGCCCGTCGAACAACCCGGCGTACAGCGCCGCGTCGGCGTGCAGCGTGACCGAGCCGTCGCGGCCATCTTCCGAGGCCACCACTCGCAGGCGGCCGCGCTTGCCCGCGTCGTCGAAGGCTTTCTGCTCGTAGCCCGGCGTGATGCCCCGCTCGCGCGGCAGCAGCCAGATCTGCAGGAAATGCGTCTGGCCATCGGGGGCGTGGTTGTACTCGCTGTGCATCACGCCGCGGCCGGCGCTCATGCGCTGCACCTCGCCCGGCACGATGGAGGTGCCGTTGCCCATGTTGTCGCGATGCGCGAGCGCTCCCTCGAGCACGTAACTCACGATCTCCATGTCGCGATGTCCGTGCGTACCGAAGCCGGTGCCCGGCGCAATGCGGTCCTCGTTGATCACGCGCAAGTTGCCGAATCCCATGTGTGCGGGGTCGTGGTAGTCGGCGAACGAGAAGCTGTGGTAACTCTTCAACCAGCCATGGTCGGCGAATCCTCGGTCCTCGGCGCGGCGCAGCGTGATCATCGACGGTCTCTCCTGCAATCGTCTCGACACTGTAGAACCGGTAAGCGAGCGTTGGGAGAGGCCGGGTTGAAGCTCACGTTCAAATATGATGAAGCCCTGATATGACTGCCCCCAGCTCGCTTCGCTCGCGGCCCCCGAGGGGCGTGTCGGTGTCTTGGGACGGCCCGGCGCCACCGACATGAGCGCCCCCCGACGCAACGCGCTGACACCAGAAGCCCTCGCGATGATGGACACCATCGCCCGCACCGGCAGTTTCGCCGCCGCTGCGCGCGAGCTGGGCAAGGTGCCTTCGGCGCTGACCTACAGCGTGCGCCAGCTCGAGGACGCCCTCGACGTGCTGCTGTTCGATCGCCGCTCGCGCCAGGCCAAGCTCACCGCCGCCGGGCATGAGCTGCTCGAGCAGGGGCGCCATCTGCTCGGCGAGATCGACCAGCTGGCCAATCGGGTGCACCGGGTAGCCACCGGCTGGGAGACCCAGCTCACGGTGGCCGTCGACGGCGTCGTCTCGCGGGTCACGCTGTTCGAGCTGGTCGAGGGCTTCTACGCCCAGCGTGCCGATGGCAACGCACCGACCGGCACGCGGCTGCGCCTGCGCACCGAGATCCTGACCGGCCTGTGGGAGGCCCTTGTCTCCGGCCAGGCCGACCTGGCCATCGGCGTCACCCATGCCGGCGTCGGCACCGACAAGGACATCGAGACACGGCCGCTCGGCGAGATCGAGTTCGTCTTCGCGGTCGCGCCCCACCATCCGCTCGCCGCCCTCGAGGAGCCGATCGCCGACGACATGTTGCTGCGCCATCGTGCAGTGGCGGTGGCCGACTCGGCGCAACGCCTGTCGCCGGCGACCTACAACCTGCTGCACGGACAGGACGTGCTCACCGTCGCCTCGGTGCAGGCCAAGATCGAGGCGCAGGTGCGCTGCCTCGGCTGCGGCTTCGTGCCCGAACCGCTGGCGCGCGACCATATCCGCCGCGGCTGTCTCGTCGTCAAGCCACTGCAGCGCGGGCCACACCGGGTGCGCTTTCACTATGCCTGGCGCGCGACGGCGCAGACCAAGGCACGCCGCGCGCCGCAAGGCCTGGCGCTGCAGTGGTGGTTGCAGCAGCTCGACAGCCCGACCACGCGCCTCGCCCTGCTCGAGCGCCACCTCGGCCTGCCCGGCGACGTGGACTGACCCGATGCCCACCTACACCGGCCGCTTTGCACCATCACCGACGGGACCCTTGCACGAAGGCTCGCTGGTCGCGGCACTGGCGAGCTGGCTCGACGCGCGCGCGCACGACGGCCGCTGGCTGGTGCGTATCGAGGACATCGACACGCCGCGCTGCGAGTACGGCGCCGACGAGATCATCCTCGGCCAGCTCGCCATCTGCGGTCTGATCGGCGACGAGGCGCCGCTGTACCAGTCGACGCGACTGCCGGCCTACGACGACGCGCTCGCGCAGCTGGCCGCCGCAGGGCTGGTCTACCCTTGCGGTTGCAGCCGACGCGAGGTCGAGGAAGTGCTGATCACGCTCGGCTTCCTGCAGGAGCGGCATGACGAGCGGGTCTATCCGGGCACCTGCCGCCATGGTCTGGGCGGCAAGCCGGCCCGCGCGATCCGCGTGCTCACTTCGCTGGGCGATGAGGACGTCGCCATCCGCTGGATCGATCGCCGGCTCGGCCGCCAACGGCAGAACGTGACGCGCGAGGTCGGCGACTTCGTGCTGAAACGCGCCGACGGCCTGTTCGCCTACCAGATGGCGGTCGTGGTCGACGACGCACACCAGGGCATCACCCACATCGTGCGCGGCGAGGACCTCACCGACAACACGCCGCGGCAGATTCACCTGCAGCGGCTGCTCGGGCTGCCGTCGCCGGAGTACCTGCACACGCCGCTGGTGATGGGCATCAACGGCCACAAGCTGTCCAAGCAGAACGGCGCCACGCCGCTCGACGTCAGCTCGCCGATCGCCGCGCTGCAGCAGGCGGCGCGTGTGCTCGATCTGCCGCGCATCGAGGCGCTGTCGGTGTCGGAATGGTTGTCGGCCGCCACGCGGGCCTGGGCGGCGCGATGGGTATCATGACGCGGACCTGATATCGAGGCGCACAGCACCATGCACACCACACCCAGCGGACTGCAATACGACGACACCGTGCCCGGCGGCGGCGAACCCGCGCGGGCCGGCCAGCAAGTCACCGTGCACTACACCGGCTGGCTGCACGACCCGTCGGCAGCCGACGGTCGCGGCCGCAAGTTCGACTCCAGCAAGGACCGCAACGACCCGTTCCGCTTCGCGCTGGGTGCCGGCCAGGTCATCGGCGGCTGGGACGAAGGCGTGCAGGGCATGCGCGTCGGCGGCACGCGCGTGCTGCAGATCCCGCCGCAGCTGGGCTACGGTGCGCGCGGCGCTGGCGGCGTGATCCCGCCGAACGCGACCCTGGTCTTCGAGGTCGAGCTGCTCGCCGTGTAGGCCCGCAGGCCGCGACATGCAGCGCTGGCGCGCCGCCCCGCTCAGACGTTGAGGAAGTGGCTGCGGTAGTAGACCAGTTCGTCGATCGACTCGTGCACATCGGCCAATGCCGTGTGCGCCTGTGCCTTCTTGACGCCGTCGAGCAGCGCGGGCTTCCAGCGCCGTGCCAGTTCCTTCAGCGTGCTGACGTCGAGGTTGCGGTAGTGGAAGAAGGACTCCAGCCGCGGCATGTAGTTGGCCAGGAAGCGCCGATCCTGGCAGATCGTGTTGCCGCACATCGGGCTCTTGCCGGCCGGGACGTGGCGGCGCAGCCACTCGATCAGTGCCGTTTCGGCACTGGCCTCGTCGACGGTGGAGGCGCGCACCCGCTCGACCAGGCCGCTCTTGCCGTGCGTGTTCTTGTTCCAGGCGTCCATCGCATCGAGCGCTGCGTCGCTCTGGTGGATCGCGAACACCGGCCCTTCGACCCGCATGGCGAGCTGCGCGTCGGTGACGACGACGGCCACCTCGATGATGCGGTCGCGCTCCGGCGACAGGCCGGTCATTTCGAGATCGATCCAGATCAGATTCTGCTCGTGCACAGGCAGCGCGGCGGCAGGGGTTTGCGTCTCGGTGTTCATGGCGGCATTGTGGCAGCCCTACACTTCGTGCCATGCCGATCCACCCGCTGACCCTGCTGTTCGCCGCCGCGCTGCTGGCGGCGCTGGCAATCAAGTTCTGGCTGGCGACGCGGCAGTTGCGCCACGTGGTGGCGCATCGCAACGCGGTGCCGGCCGCCTTTGCGCAGCGGGTGTCGCTCGACGCGCACCGCAAGGCCGCCGACTACACCGTCGCCAAGGGCCGCTTCGGCATGCTGGTCAATGCCTTCGCGGCGGCCATCGTGCTCTGCTGGACGTTGCTCGGCGGGCTCGACGCGCTCAATGTCGCCGTGCGCGACGCGGTCGAGCCACGCTTCGGCGCACTGGCCTATCAACTCGCGCTGCTGGTCGCGTTTGCCTTCGTCAGCGGCGTGCTCGACCTGCCGTTCGAATGGTGGAGCACCTTTCGTATCGAGCAGCGCTTCGGCTTCAACCGCATGAGCTTCGGCCTGTGGCTGGCCGACATCGGCAAGAGCACGCTGGTCGGCGCGCTGATCGGGCTGCCGCTGGCCGCGCTGGTGCTGTGGATCATGTCGGTGGCCGGCAGCTCGTGGTGGTTGTGGGCCTGGTGCGCGTGGGCCCTGTTCAACCTGCTGATCCTGGTCATCTATCCGACCGTCATCGCGCCGCTGTTCAACAAGTTCGAGCCGCTCGCCGACGAGGCGCTCAAGAGTCGCGTGCAGGCGCTGATGCAGCGCTGCGGCTTCGCCGCCAAGGGCCTGTTCGTCATGGACGGCAGTCGTCGCTCGGCGCACGGCAATGCCTACTTCACCGGCCTGGGTGCCGCCAAGCGCGTGGTGTTCTTCGACACCTTGCTGTCGCGGCTCACACCGGCAGAGGTCGAGGCTGTGCTGGCGCACGAACTCGGCCATTTCAAGCACCGGCACGTGCTCAAGCGCATCGTCGCGATGTTCGCGCTCAGCCTGGCCGGACTGGCGCTGCTGGGCTGGCTGGCGTCGCGCAGCTGGTTCTACAACTCGCTCGGCGTGCAGCCCAACCTGGCCGCACCCAACGACGCGTTGGCGCTGCTGTTGTTCGCCCAGGTGCTGCCGGTGTTCGGCTTCTTCGTCGCGCCGATCGGCTCTGTGCTGTCGCGCCGGCACGAGTTCGAGGCCGACGCCTATGCCTGCGCCCAGGCGAGCGGCGCCGACCTGGCCAGCGCCCTGATCAAGCTGCACGAAGACAACGCAGCCACCCTGACGCCCGATCCGGTGTATGTGCGCTTCTACTACTCGCACCCGCCGGCCGGCGAGCGCCTGGCGGCGCTGAAGCGGGCGCCGGCTTGAACGCCAAGTCGGCGGCCGAGCTTCGGCAGGCTCACTGCACTGCGTCGTCGGCATCGGCGCGGCTCGACGCGCCAGCGCTGGCAGCTCAGATGCAGGCCGTGCCGGAATGGTCGGTGGTGGACGACGCGCTGGAACGAAGATTCACCTTTGCCGATTTCCATCGCACGATGGACTTCGTGAATGCCCTGGCGCAGATTGCGCATCGGCAGGACCACCACCCCGATCTGCAGATCGGCCACGGCCACTGCCAGGTGCGCTGGCAGACCCACTCGGCTCACGGCATCACGATCAACGACTTCATCTGCGCGGTCAGGACGGATGCGCTGCTCGACGATGGCTGCTGAATCGTGGTGACGCGCCGCGGCGGTGTGGTCGGCGCGCACGGCCGGCATTTCATCGTCGAGTCGGAGGACGGCGTGCGCACGCTGTGCCACCGGCGCGGCAAGAAGGTCGACTGCGTGGTCGGCGACCGGGTGCTGTGGCAGCTGAGCGGCGACGAAGGCGTGATCGACGCCGTGGAACCGCGCCGCAACTCGCTGTACCGGCAGGACCGCTGGCGCACGAAGACCTTCGCAGCCAACCTCGACCAGTTGCTGATCCTGCTGGCGGTCGAGCCGATGTATGCCGAGTCGCAGTTGGCCCGCGCGTTGATCGCCGCCGAGGTATCGGGCATCGACGCATGTATCGTGCTCAACAAGGCCGATCTGCCGACGGTGAATGCCGCGCGCGCGCGGCTGGCACCGTACCAGCGAATGGGCATCGCGCTGCACGAGGTGTCACTCAAGGCGAACCGCGACGGGGCTTGCGCGGTGCTGGCGCCGCTGCTCGCCGAGCGCACGACGCTGTTGCTGGGCCCGAGCGGCATGGGCAAGAGCACGCTCGTCAACCTGATGGTGCCCGACGCGCAGGCGCAGGTGGGCGAGATCTCGAGCGCACTGAACACCGGCCGCCATACCACTACCACTACCACCTGGTACTGGCTCGACGCGCAGCGCAACGCCGCACTGATCGACTCGCCCGGCTTCCAGGAGTACGGCCTGCACCAGGTGCGCGCCGAGCAACTCGCCGCGCTGATGCCCGACCTGGCGCCGCACGCCGCGTCGTGCCGCTTCACCAACTGCACGCATCGTCAGGAGCCCGAGTGCGCCGTGCGCGCCGCTGTCGCGTCGGGCGCCGTCGCACCGTCGCGCTATCGCATCTACGAAGAGCTCTACGGCGAGTTGTCGGCCGTTCGCTACTGAAAGCGCGGCTGTCTAGCCGATCAGGTTGGCCAGCGTCAGCAGCGCGAGCAGCAGCATCCACAGCACCACCGAGCGCCAGACCAGGCCAACCACGCTGTCGAGATGGCCGACCTGTGGCGCCACGCCGGCCGTCGAGCCGGCCGATTCTGCCGCATCGCGCGTGGCGCCGGACTCGAAGGTCTTCGAGCGGTCCGGGGTCACGCCGGGCGCCGCAGCGCCGCCGAGCTGCACACCCACGGCTCCGGCCGCTGCGGCGAGGATGACGCCCTCGTTGTCGTGGCGCCAGAGCCCGGCGTCGCGCCGCCAGCCGTTGATGGCCTCCTCGAAGTTGCCGACCACCGCAAAACCGAAAGCAGTCATGCGTGACGGCAGATGGTCGATCCAGCCGAACAGGCGTTGCGAGATCTGCATCAGCCGGTCATTGGCGGGCACGCCGAGCGCCCGGCTCTTGAACGACCAGTAGCGGCCGGTGAACTCGGCCATGCGATACAGCACCGCGCCGGCCGGGCCGAGCCCGAGCGTGGACAGCACGACGAACCAGAAGAAGACACCGAAGACATGGCGGTGCGCGGCCAGCAGCGAATGCTCGATCACGTGGCGCAGGAACTCCGCACGCGGCAGCTCGCTGGCGTCGAGATGGCACCAGTCGGCCAGGCGACGGCGCGCGGTCAGCTCGTCGCCCTCGTCGAGCGACTTGCGGATGTCGGTGAAGAAGTGGCTGAACTGCCGGAAGCCCAGGGTCAGGTAGAGCACCCCGATGTCGAACACCAGTGCGGCCGCCGGCAGCTGCCATGCCAGCGCGTGGTAGACCAGCGCCGCGCCCAGCGTCGGCGCCAGCACCGACATGCACCACACGACCCAGGCGTGGTGCTCGCGACCGGCGTCGAAGTGGCGACCGGTCCAGCCGACCCACGAGATCAGGTTGTCGTGCACCCAGTTGTCGCGCGGCAGCGGCCGGAGCTGCTCGATGACCAGCGCGAACAGGACCGCGAAGAAACTCAAGCCGTGACCTCCATAGGCTCGCGCATGATAACGAGCCGTCGGCGCGGCCTGTTCAGCGCAGGAACCAGTACAGGTTGCGCAGCATCGCCGCGGTGGCGCCCCAGATGAAATACTCGCGCGGCTGGCCGAGCGGGTCGTGCCCCTGCCAGGGCATCGACAGGAACTGGCGCAGCCCGCCCTGCCACTGCAGCGCGTGACGCCGATGGTGGGCTGGCGTCATCAGGAAGCTCAGTGGCACCTCGAAGGCCTCTTCGACCTCGAAGGCATCGAGCGCGAGCGTGAAGCCGGGCCGCACCAGCGCGACCACCGGCGTCACGCGGTAGCTGGTCACGGTGGTGTAGGGGTTGAGCTGGCCGAGCACCTGCACGTGTTCGCGCGAAAGGCCGACTTCCTCTTCGGTTTCGCGCAACGCGGTGTGCACCGCGCTGTCGTCGTGCGCCTCGGCGCGGCCGCCGGGAAAGCTGATCTGACCGGCATGATCGCGCAGGTGTGCGGTGCGCCGGGTCAGCAAGATTCGCGGGCCGTCGTCACGAGCGACCACCGGGATCAGCACCGACGCGTCGGTCGGCTCGACATCGCGAATCAGGCGGCCGTCGCCGGTGAACTCCGGCGTCCACTCGCGCGGATCGGCGAAGCGCTCGCGCAGCGACTGCGGCGTCAGGCGCTCCTGCGGCAAGGCAGGCAAATGGTCGTCGGTGCCGACGACCGGCACCTGGTGTGGATCGAAGATGCGCGGCGGCCGATCGGCCATGTCGGCTGTATGCAGAGGCGGTAGCGGCCGTTGGCGATGCGCGGCCGGGACCGCTGCTCAGGCCAGCTTCTCTTTGATGCGCGCCGACTTGCCGGAGCGCTGGCGCAGGAAGTACAGCTTGGCGCGGCGCACGTCGCCGCGGCGCTTGACCTCGACCGACGCGATCAGCGGGCTGTAGGTCTGGAACGTGCGTTCCACGCCTTCGCCGCTGGAGATCTTGCGCACGATGAAGCTGGAGTTCAGCCCGCGATTGCGCTTGGCGATCACCACGCCTTCGTAGGCCTGCACCCGCTTGCGCGTGCCTTCGACGACGTTGACGTTGACGATCACGGTGTCGCCGGCCGCAAAGGCGGGGATGTTCTTGCCGAGCCGGGCGATTTCTTCCTGCTCGAGAGTTCGGATCAGGTCCACTGGTTTCTCCGGGGCGATCATGCCGGCGCTGATGAGCTTTCACAGCCCGCCCGGTAGAGGATCGAAAAGTCGAAGATTATAGCCCGGCAGCCCTCATCGTCCGCTCGTCGTCGTCGGTGAGCAGGTGCTGGCGGCGGGCGGCCTCGATCAAGTCGGGCCGACGGCGCGCCGTCAGCAGCACCGCCTGCTCGCGCCGCCAGCGGGCGATGTCGCCATGATGCCCCGACAGCAGAACCGGCGGCACCGCAACCGGCCCCTGCGGCCCGGTCAGTTGCTCGGGTCGGCTGTACTGCGGGCCCTCGAGCAGGCCGTCCGAGAAGCTGTCCTGCCGGTGCGACGCTTCGGTCAGCACGCCGGGCTGCAAGCGGGCCACCGCATCGAGCAGGGCCAGTGCAGGCAATTCGCCGCCCGACAGCACGAAGTCGCCGAGGCTGATCTCGAGCTCCACATGCGCGTCGAGGAATCGCTGGTCGACCCCTTCGTAGCGCCCGCACAGCAGCACCGCTCCGTCGCCTGCGGCGAGCTCGCGCACCAGCGCCTGGTCGAGCCGCCGGCCGGTGGGGGTGAAGTGGATCAGCGGGGCCGGCGAAGCGCGATCCTGTCGCACGGCGGTCAGCGCGCGCTGCAGCGGCTCGGCCAGCATCACCATGCCCGGGCCGCCGCCGAACGGGCGATCGTCGACGCGGCGATAGGCGTCGCTGGCATGCTCGCGCAGCGGCCACAGTCGCACGTCGACGCCGCCCCCGTGGAACGCGCGGCGCGTCACGCCGACCTCGAGGTGCGGCGTGAACAATTCGGGGAACAGAGTGATGACGTCGAAGCGCATCCGTGCCATCGATCTAGTAGTCGAGCCCCCAGTCGACGACGATCCGCCGTGCTGCCAGGTCGACCTGGTCGACGTAAGCGGCGACGAACGGGATCAGCCGTTCGGCCGCCGTGTCGGCGCCCGTCGACGGATCGGCAGACACGACCAGCACACTGTGCGCACCGGTGTCGAGCAGTTCCCGCACGATGCCGAGCGCCTCGCCCTGCCGGTTGACGACGCTGGCGCCGATCAGATCGACCCAGTAGTACTCGTCGACATCGGCGGCCGGAAACGCGCCTCGCGAAACGAACACGCGGGCACCGCGCAGCGTCTCGGCGGCCGTGCGATCGGCGCACTGGGCCACGCTGGCCACGATGCCTTCGCCATGCACCTTGGCGGCGGTAACGTCCACCGACTGCCGGCGCGTGGACACCAGCGGTGACGCGTCGCCGGCATCGAGGAACCACCGGCGCGAGCGCAGCAGCACCTGCGGCTGCGCGGCGTAGGGCTGCACCCTGATCCAGCCCTTGATGCCCCAGGCGTCGAGCACGCGGCCGACCTCGACCGCGTCGTCGGGCCACGGCACCGCGGCGGGTGCGGGGGCCACGACCGGATTCACGACAGGTCCGCTTGACGGCGGGCCCAAGCCCGCCCGCGCGCTCAGGCGGCGGGAGCCGCCGTCTGCGCTTGGGCCTGGCCGACCAGCCGCTTGACGGTGGGCGACAGCTGCGCGCCGACGCCGGCCCAGTAGTTGATACGATCGAGCGCCAAGCGCAGCGGCTGCTCGCCGCCGGCGGCCATCGGGTTGTAGAAGCCGAGCCGCTCGATGAAGTTGCCGTCGCGCCGCGAGCGCGAATCGGACACCACGATGTTGTAGAAGGGCCGCTTGTTGGCGCCGCCGCGAGCCAGTCGAATCACGACCATGATTGAGTGTCGTCCGTCAGTTCGTGATCGCCAACGCCGGGAGACACCTCCGGCTCGGTCAATCGGGTCGATGGCCTGTGGGGCCATCACGCATGGCGCTCGTTAGATACGTGCCCGCTTGGTGTCGGACCGGCGCCAAAGCCGGGCATTATATGCGTCCCATCGGTTTCGCCCGCTTTCGATGCCCGCCCTGTCGCTCCGACCGTGTATGCCGGATGCCCTGCCCGAGATCACCGCGATCCGCTCCGACGTCAAGTACCGGAGCTTCGGCCGCCGGCCGTTGGAGGGGAATCCATGAGCGGCTACCGCTCCAAGTCGGTGGCGACCTGGATCGCGGTGGTCGGCGGCGCCTTTGGCGGGCAGCGCCTGTATCTGCACGGCGGGCGCGACCCGCTCGCCTGGTTGCATCCATGGCCGACTGCGCTCGGCCTGTACGGCGTCTGGCGCATGCGCACGTTCGGTCAGGACGACACGCTGGCCACGCTGCTGGTTCCGCTGCTCGGCGTGATGCTGACGATCGGCATGCTGTCGGCCATCGTGATCGGCCTGACACCCGACGAGCGATGGGATGCCCGCTACAACCCCGGGCGGGCGTCGCACGGCACACGCTGGTGGCCGGTGCTCGGTGCCATCGCCGCGCTGCTGCTGGGTGGCGGTGTGCTGATCGGCACGATCGCGTTCACCGGCCAGCGCTTCTTCGAGTGGCAGCAGCAACCACGCACGGCCGACGCCGGGTTCGGCAGCGCTACAGGAAGCTCAGGCTGATCCAGTAGGCCACCGCGGCCATGAAGGCCGACGCCGGAATCGTGAAGATCCAGGCCCACACGATGTTGCCGGCCACGCCCCAGCGCACCGCCGACGGATGGCGCACCGAGCCGACGCCGACGATGGCTCCGGTGATGGTGTGGGTGGTCGACACCGGGATGCCGAGCGCCGAGGCGAGAAACAGCGTCATCGCCCCGCCCGTTTCGGCGCAGAAGCCGCCGACGGGCTTCAACTTGGTGATGCGCTGGCCCATCGTCTTCACGATGCGCCAGCCGCCGAACAGCGTGCCCAGCGCGATCGCCAGGTAGCAGCTCCAGATCACCCAGTTGGGCGGTGCCTTGTCGGTGGCCGCCACGTAGCCGGCTGCCACCAGCAGCATCCAGATGATGCCGATGGTCTTCTGAGCATCGTTGCCGCCGTGGCCGAGCGAGTACAGGCCGGCCGACACCAGCTGCAGGCGGCGAAACCAGTTGTCCACCCGCAGCGGTGACGAGCGGCGACAGGTCCACGCGACCACCACCATCATCAGCGATGCGAGCAGGAAGCCGAGCAGCGGCGACACGAAGATGAAGGCCACCGTCTTGAACACGCCGCCGCCGATCAGGTTGCTGGCGCCGCCTTTGGCGATCACCGCGCCGACGATGCCGCCGATCAGGGCATGCGACGAGCTCGACGGGATGCCATACAACCAGGTGATGACGTTCCAGACGATCGCCCCGACGAGGGCGCCGAACACCACGTAGTGATCCACCTCGCCGGGATCGACGATGCCTTTGCCGACGGTGGCCGCTACCTTGAGCTGGAACACGAGGATCGCGATGAAGTTGAACACCGCGGCAAAGGCCACCGCCTGGTGCGGCTTCAACACGCCGGTGGAGACGACGGTGGCAATCGAGTTCGCCGCGTCGTGGAAGCCATTCATGAAGTCGAACGCGATTGCCAGCATGACCAGCATGGCAACGACCCAGAACCCGATCTGGACGGTCTGCACGGAGCCGCGCGCTCAGGAATTCTCGAGGACGATGCCCTCGATCAGATTGGCCACATCCTCGCAGCGGTCGGTGATCGACTCGAGATGCTCGTAGACGGCCTTCAGCTTGATCAGCTCGCGCGTGTCGACCCGCTCGTCGCGAAAGAGACGCGAGATCGCCGAGCGCATCACCCGGTCGGCATCGGATTCCAGGCGATCGATCTCTTCGCAGGTCTTCAGCGCGGCCTCGGCCACCGCGGCCTCGCTGATCCTGGGCAGCAGGCTCACCGCGTGCTGCACGCGTTCGCAGCACTTGTGCGACAGATCGCCGAGCCGGACCACGTCTTCGGTGAGTTCACGCACGTCGTACAGCGACAGGGTCTCGGCGGAATCCTGCAGCAGGTCGAGCACGTCGTCGAGCGCGTTGATGAGGCCGTGGATCTGCTCACGGTCGATCGGCGTGATGAAGGTCTTGTGCAGCTGGCGGCTGACCTCGGCAGTGATCTTGTCGGCCGCGCGCTCGGCCGAGTCGACCTCGGCGGCGAACTTCTCGCGCAGCGTGGCGTCGGTGTAGTTCTCGACCAGGCCCATGAACGACCGAGCACCCTGGGCGATCAGCCGCCCGTGCTCGTTGAACATCTCGAAGAAGTTGCCTTCCCGCGGCAGCAGCTTGCCGAACAGCATCGCCTGGTCTCCCGGACTGAAAGGTCCGTCGGCGCACCGCCTGGCGCGGGCCGCTTCCGGCACTGGATCAACCAGTGATTGTAGGCGGGCTGTCCCAGCCCTCGCGGGGCCCTTCGAAGCGCGCGATGTGGTCGAGCAGTCGCTGCACGTCGCCCGGCCGTCGCAGCGGATCGAAGCGGTCGATGTCGATCATCAGCACCGGCAGCGCCGGGTGTGCGTCGAAGTACTCGCCGTAGGCCTCGCCCAGCGCATGCAGGTATTCGCTCTCGATGCGCCGCTCCATCGGCCGGCCGCGCCGGTGAATGCGCTCGCGCAATGCCACGGTCGGCCCGTCGAGCCAGATCACCAGGTCGGGCTGCGGCATGTGCGGCGCCATCTGCGCGTGGATCTGAGAGTACAGCCGGAACTCCTCGTCCGACAGCGTGAGCCGTGCGAACAGGCGGTCCTTGTCGAACATGAAGTCACTGACCACCAGCGGCGCGAACATGCCCGGCTGCGTGAGCGCGCGGTACTGCTCGATGCGCTGGAACAGGAAGAACAGCTGCGTCTGGAACGCGAAGCGCCCGCCGTCGACGTAGAAGTCCTTCAGGAAGGGGTTCTCGTGCGGCCGCTCCAGCAGCAACTCGGCTCCTAGCGGCGGTGCGAGCAGCGACGCCAGCGTGCTCTTGCCCGCTCCGATCGGCCCCTCGACGGCGATGTGGCGGTAACGCTTCATGGTCGGCGAATCAGGATCGGAAGATGAAGTAGACGGCCCCGCAGAGGCACAGTGTCGCCCACAGATAGTCCCATTTCAGCGGCTGCTGCATGTACAGCACGGCAAACGGCACGAAAACCGACAACGTGATGACTTCCTGCGTGATCTTCAGCTGCGCGAGCGACAACCCGCTTGCAAACCCGATGCGGTTGGCCGGCACCTGCAGCAGGTACTCGAACAAGGCGATGCCCCAGCTGATCAGCGCAGCCCAGAGCCAGGGTTGCTGATTCAGGTGCTTGAGATGCCCATACCAGGCGAAGGTCATGAAGACATTCGACGCGGCGAGCAGGCCGATCGTCAGCGCAAGGGAGGTGTTGAAGGTCATGACCATCTCAGGAGTCCTCGATGCGTTGCAGCCGCTGCTCGCGCGTCGCGTCGAGCCACCCGGCGAGCGACCCCAGGCCCGGCGCCGTCAGCGTGGGGTCGATGTCGAGCAACGGCCGCAGCACGAAGGCGCGCTGTTGCAGCCGCGGATGCGGCACGCGCAGCGCCGGCCCGTCGATCGACTGCGTGCCGTAGAGCAGCAGGTCGAGGTCGAGCGTGCGCGGCGCGTGGTGGCCGCTGCGCACGCGGCCGTGGCGCTGCTCGATCGCCTGCAGGGCGGCAAGCAGTTCCAGTGCAGTCAGCCCGGTCCGCAGCAGCGCGACGGCATTGACGAAGTCGGGCCCGTCGGCGTCGACCGGTGCGCTACGGTACAGCGGCGAGCGCCGCAGCAGCGTGCTGCGTGGCAGCGTCTCGAGCGCGCGCAGACCGCGCAGTACCTGGCCACGCGGATCGTCCAGGTTGGAACCGATGCCGACGAAAGCCGATTCGCCGGGCACGGCAGGCCTCAGGTCTCGGGCACCGGCGCTGCCGCTTCGCCCGCCGGGCGCGGGCCACCCGGCCTGCGGCGGCGCCGGCGCCGCTTGCGCGCTGCGTCGTTCGTGCCGGGGCTCGCCTCCGGGCCCGCGCCCGCCGCCGCGCCGTGGCCGGCAGCCGGCTCGCCCTGCCGGCGGGCGCGCTCGGCTTCGCGTGCCACCTGCAGCAGCGCCTCGCGTTCGTCGGCGTCGCCGAGCGAATAGTCCTCCCACCACTCGGCCAGCTCGGCGTTCACCTCCTGCGCGTCGGCGCGCAGGCGCAGGAAGTCGTAGGCCGCCCGGAAGCGGGGCTGCGCCACCAGAGCGCTTGCCGAGTTGGCCTGGCGTCGCTCGAAACGCGGTTGCATCAGCCAGATCTCTCGCATGTCGGCGGCCAGGCGGCCGCGGCCCGAGACGTCGCCGATGCGCGCGTCGAACACCGCATCGACGGCCTGCTGCAGCGCCGGGATCGGCGGCTCGCCATGACGCTGCAGTTCCTCCCAGCGCGTATGCGCGTCGTGCCACAACAGGCACGCCAGCAGAAAGCTCGGTGCGACGGCACGTCCCTCCTCCACGCGGCGGTCGGTGTCGGCCAGGGCCAGCTCGATGAATCGGTGGCGCTGCTCGCTGGAACGACTCTGGTCGAAAATGACCTGCAGCACGGGGAACACATTGCTACGGTCGAGCCCATAGGTGCGCAGCGCCTCGACGCTGGCCAGCGCATGGCCGGTCTGCAGCAGCTTGATCATCTCGTCGAACAGGCGCGACACCGGCACGTTGCCCAATAGCGGAATCGCCTCGGCCATGCCGGCCTTCGTCTTGTTCTCGATCTGGAAACCAAGCTTGGCGGCGAAGCGGACCGCGCGGATCACGCGCACCGGATCCTCGCGATATCGCGTCACCGGGTCGCCGATCATGCGCAGCACGCGCTTCTTCGCGTCGGCCAGGCCGTGGTGGAAATCGACCACGATGCGCGTCTCGGGGTCGTAGTACATCGCGTTGACGGTGAAGTCGCGGCGCGCCGCGTCCTCGATCTGCGGGCCCCAGACGTTGTCGCGCAGCACGCGTCCGGCGGCATCGACCACGTGCGTCTTGCCGGCCAGATCGGCCTTCGAAGTGCGCTCGTTGCCGCTCACCTGGTCGGCCTCGCTGGCGTCGCGGTAGGCGCGGAAGGTCGAGACCTCGATCACCTCGTGGTCGCGACCACGCCCGAACACCACGTGCACCAGGCGAAATCGCCGTCCGATCACGAACGCGCGGCGGAACAGCTGCTTCACCTGTTCCGGCGTGGCATCGGTGGCGACATCGAAGTCCTTTGGCCGGCGGCCGACCAGCAGGTCGCGCACCGCGCCGCCGACGACGTAGGCCTCGTGGCCGGCCTTCTTGAGCGTCGCCACGACCTTGACTGCTCGTTCGTCGACCAGCGAGGCGTCGATGCCGTGGTCGGCCTCGCCCACCTCGACCCGCTTGCCCAGCGGAATGCGCGGCGCCGCCGACTTGCCCAACAGTTTGTCTATCAGTCTCTTGATCATTCGAATAACCGCAGGATACGCCAGCCGCGTTCGCGGGCGATCGCCTCCAGCGCCGGGCTCGGGTTGGTCGCCACCGGTTCTGACACCGCGTGCAGCAGGGCCAGGTCGTTGGTCGAATCGGAATAGAACACGCTGTGGGCGCAGGCGGCCAGACTGCTGCCCTGCGTGGCCAGCCAGTGCTGAACGCGTGCCACCTTGCCTTCGCGAAACGACGGCACGCCGCGGATGCGGCCGTCGGCACGGCCGTCGCCGTCGCGTGCCAGCTCTGTGGCGATCAGCGTCGACACGCCGAATTCATCGGCGATCGGCCTCGTGATGAACTCGTTGGTCGCCGTCACGATAGCGACCCGGTCGCCGGCATCGAGATGCCGGTGCACCAGCGCACGCGCAGTGTTGCGGATCTCCGGTCGCATGACCTCCTGCATGAAGCCCTCGATCACCGCGCGTTGCTCCGCTGCAGAGCGAGCGCGCCACGGCGCGGTGGCGAAGTCGATATAGGCATCGATGTCCAGGGCGCCGGCCTGGTACTGCTGGTAGAAACGATCGTTGGCGTCACGAAACGCCTGTGCATCGGCCCAGCCGCGCGCGACCATGTACTCGCCGAAGGCATGGTCGGAGTCCTTCTCGATCAGCGTGCCGTCGAGGTCGAACAGCGCGAGCCTCATGCCTCGGCCTGTTCGAGCAGCATCTTCTTCAGGAGCGGCACCGTCACCGCGCGATGCTCCGACAGCGCGAAGTCGTCGAGCTGGTCGAGCAGTGTCATCAGGTGCGTCAGATCGCGCGCAAAGCGCGTCATCAGATAGTCCATCACCTCGTCGGACAGGAAGATGCCGCGCCGATCCGACTCGCGTCGCAACACGCCGCGGGCCTGCTCCTCGGATAGGTTGTGCAGCGCGAACACCGGGCCCCAGCCGAGGCGGGTGCGCAAGTCCTCGCGCAGCGGCAGGTCGACCGGCGGCACACGACCGGCGGCCACCCAGGGCACGCCGTGCGTCTGCGCGTTCACCAGCAGCGCGAACGCGGCCTGCTGCTGGCTTTCGTCGAAGTCGTCGCAACGATCCAGCAGCAGCAACGCATGCGCCGGTTCCAGCGTCCAGGGCGGGCGCGTCGAGTCGTCGAACCAGGCGATCTGCTCGCCACGCTGCTGGCGCTGCGCCGCCAGCGCACGCAGCAGGTGCGTCTTGCCGCTGCCCGAGGCGCCCCACAGGTAGGCAGGGACCGCCTGCGGGGCGAGTTGCTGCAGGTGCTGCACCGCGGCGGCATTGGCCCCGGTGGTGAAGGTATCGAACCCGGCCGCCGCGGGTGCGGCGATCGGCAGGGGCAACTGCTTCATCCGGAAAACAGGCCGCTGCCCACATAGGCGGCGCGCAGGCGGCGCAGGGCTACCAGGATCACCGCGCTCGCCGGCAGCGCCACCAGCACGCCGACGAAGCCGAACAAGGTGCCGAATGCCAGCAGCGCGAAGATCACCGCCAGCGGGTTGAGCCCGATGCGCTCACCGACCAGGCGCGGCGTCAGCACGAAGCCCTCGAGCAACTGGCCGACGCCGTACACCAGCGCCACCAGCAGCACGCCCTTCAGGCTGGCGAACTGCAGCAGCGCCGCCAGCAACGCCATCACGAGGCCGAGGCCGAAGCCGACGTACGGCACCGCCACGGCCATGCCGGTGAACACGCCCAGCGGCAACGCGAGGTCGAAGCCGGCGAGCGCCAGCGCGCCGACGTAGTAGACCGACAGCGCCATCATCACCAGCAACTGGCCGCGCAGGTACTGGCCGAGCACGGCGTCGCATTCGTCCAGGAATCCCTGCACTCGGCTGCGCATGCGCGGCGGCACCAGGCCGTGCATGCGCTCGATCAGCCGCGGCCAATCGCTCAGCAGGTAGAACAAGACCACCGGCACCAGGATGATGTTGCCGACGAAGGACAGCAGCACGCTGCCGCCGATGCGCGCCGAACTCAGCGCCGCGCCCAGCCAGTCCTCGAGATTGGCGTCGAGCAGCTGGGTCACCCAGGCCTTCACGCTGGCCAGATCGAACGCCACCGTGATGCCGAATTGCGCGAGCCAGGGGGCCAGGCTCTGGTTGAGCCGATCCAGCAGCGGCGGCACCTGCGCCTTCAGCAGCGGCAGTTCCTTGCCGAGCACCGGCACGATCAGCAGCGCCAACGCGAAGGCGATCACCAGTGCGGCGACTTCGACAACGACGACGGCGAGCAGCCGGGGCACGCGGCGGGCGGCCAGCCGTTCGACCATTGGATGCAGCGCATAGGCCAGCACCGCGCCGACCACGAACGGCGTCAGCACCGGCGCCAATAACCACAGCAGCAACGCCGCCACGCCGGCCAGGGCCAGCCAGCTGAGGGCTTGACGTTGCGCGGCAGTGAGATTCATCGGCAAGGGCGCTCGTGTCGGGTGGCGGCCCGGCGCGCCAGGCAGTGCGGGCGCGCCGGCCGGTCGGCGCGCTCAAGCACCCCGGATCCGGCGGCCGATTGTAGGAGGACTCGCCCCCGGGGCTTTCAATGCAGCCGGGGCGTGCCCTGCCGGCGCAACTGCTCGAGCTGCTCGCTCATGGCCCGCGCGTCATCGGCGTCCGGCCGATGCTGCAGGTAGGCCTCGAGGTCGCGAATGGCCGCCTCGCGCTGGCCGAGCGCGGCATGGGCCAGCGCGCGATCGCGCCGCTCGTCCCAGCTCTGCGGCAGCAGCACCACGAGGCGCTGCTGCACGGCCAGCCATCGCACGCTGTCACGCGCGCTGCGGTGGATCTCCTTCAGGTTGCGCAGCATGCGCGCCAGGATGTCGCGCGCCGGCGCCGCCTGCAGGAACAGACCGAGCGGCGCCTCGAAGTCGCCGACCAGCCCCTGGCGCCGCCGATACGGAGCCAGCCGCTCGTCGAGATCCTCGCGCGACAGCGAGCGCCCGTCGAACGGATCGATGACCACCTCGCCCTGCGGCATACGCAGCTTGACCAGGAAGTGCCCCGGAAACGAGACGCCGCGCGCGATCAGGCCGAGCTGCCCCGCCAGCTCGACGTAGAGCAGCGCCAGCGTCAACGGGATGCCGCGCCGCTGTACCAGCACGTCGTTCAGATAGCTATTGCGCCGGTCGTAGTAGTCGTTGACGTTGCCGGCAAAACCGAGCTCCTGGTAGAAGAAACGGTTCAGGAAGCGCAGCCGCTGCACCGGTGCCGCGTCGGCCGGCATGCGCTTCTTCAGACGCAGCGCGAGCGCGTCGATCTCCGACAGCACCACCTGCACGTCGAGCTGCGGGTACTCGTCCTGGGCGACCGCCACCGCCGCCTCGAGCAGCGCGAAGCTCGAGTCTTCGGCCACCAGGCTGGCGAAGTACTCCAGCGGGCTCGGCGCCTGGAAGACGATGGACTTGCTCACGAGCGGGAAGTCGGGTGGGGGGTCGATGCCAGTGTAGGGGCTGCTGCCACACGATCGCCAGCCGCGCCGAGCGCCACCTGCCGGGTAGCGCGACTTCCTCGCCGCGCGACCTCAGCCCTTGCGTGAAAACTGCCGCCAGCGCAGGCCCACGAGCGCCAGCACGCCAAAGTACAGCGCGGCCGCGGCCGTCAGGCAAACCGCCATCCAGCCGGCGCGCACGAAGCCGCGCGACTGCAGGCCCAACCAGTCGATGTTCACCGCGAGCCAGGCAAGCCCGAGACCCATGGCCAAGTTGGCAGCGAGCACCCGCGCCAGAAAGGCGGGCCAGCCCGCAGAGGCCCGGAACAGCCCTCGGCGCAGCAGGCCGACCAGCAGCCAAAGCGCGTTGACACAGGCGCCCAGGCCGATCGACAGCGCCAGGCCGGCGTGGCCCAGCCGGGGCACCAGCAGCAGATTGAGCAACTGCGTCGCCACCAGCACCACGATGGCGATGCGCACCGGCGTGCGCACGTCGAGCCGGGCGTAGTAGGCCGGCGCCAGCACCTTGACCGACACGATGCCGAGCAGGCCGACGCCATAGCCCATCAAGGCACGCGTGGTCTGCACCACGTCCTGTGCGCCGAAGGCCCCGTAGTGAAACAGCACGGCCACCAGCGGTTGCGCAAACACGAGCAGCGCCACCGCACAGGGCAGCGTGAGCAGGACCACCAGGCGCAGACCCCAGTCGAGCATGCCGGAATAGGCGGCACCATCGTCGCGCGCCTGCGCGGCGGACAGCTGCGGCAACAGCACCACGCCAAGCGCGACGCCGAGCAACGCGGTCGGGAACTCCATCAGGCGGTCGGCAAAGGTCAGCCACGACACCGCACCGACCCCCACATGGGTGGCGATGCGCGTGTTGATCAGCAACGACAGCTGCGCCACCGACACGCCCAGCAGAGCCGGCGCCATCTGCCGCAGCACGCGCTGCACACCTTCGAAGCGCCAGGCTGCGATGAACGCGCGCGGCGACAGGCCCACGCGCGGCAGACTGCCAATGGCCCGCAGGGCTGGCCACTGCACCGCCAGCTGCAGCACGCCGCCCAGCATGACGCCGCCAGCCAACGCGTAGATCGGCGGCACGCCCTGGGTGCTCAGCCAGGGCGCGCCCCACCAGGCGGCGGCGATGATCGCCAGGTTCAGCAGCACCGGCGTCACCGCGGGCACCGCGAAGCGGCGCCATGTGTTCAGGATGCCCGCGCTGAAGGCGACCAGGCCGATGAAGCCGATGTACGGGAACATCCAGCGTGTCATCAGCACCGCGTCGTCGAATGCCTGCAGTTCGGCGCCGATGAGCCACACCACGACCGGCGCGGCGGCGATGCCAAGCGCGCAGGTCGCCAGCAGCGCCCAGGCCAGCACGGTGGCCACGGCATCGATCAGCGCGCGTGTCGCCGCCTCGCCCTCGCGCTCGCGCGTCGCCCCGAGGATCGGCACGAAGGCCTGCGAGAAGGCACCCTCGCCGAACAGGCGGCGCAGCAGATTGGGAATGCGGAAGGCGACGTTGAACGCATCGGTCGCGGCACCGGCGCCGAAGCTGGCGGCGATCAGCTGGTCACGAACCAGACCGGTGATGCGCGAGGCCAGCGTGAGCAGCGAGACGGTGGAGGCGGCCTTGAGCAGGTTCATCGCGCGGCGCGATTATAGGTAGCCCCTTGCGCGCTCAGGCCCGCGGCAGGCGTCTGCGCTGGACCGAATGCTATACTTCGCCTCTTTTGACCGCGGGCCGCCTTGATGCGGCCCTCACCGCACGAACCATGGCCACCGCCTCCAAAGCCAAGAAGAAGACCGTCCGCCTTGCATCGGGCCGCAAGCGCGCCCGTCAGGATGTCGCGCTCAATGCCCACAACACGGGGCTGCGCTCGAAGTTCCGCACCGTGGTCAAGAACGTGCAGAAGGCCGCCGCCAGCGGCGACAAGGCCAAGGCAACCGAGCTGTTCAAGTCGGCGCAGGCCGTGATCGACTCGGTGGCCGACAAGGGCATCTTCCACAAGAACAAGGCCGCTCGGCACAAGAGTCGACTGTCGGCCCGCCTGAAGGCGATGACGGCCTGAGCCAAGGCACCCTCTCATGAAAACGGCCCGCTGCATGCGGGCCGTTCTTCTTGGCCGAGCCGAGTGGTCCGATCGGCTAAAGAACGCCCTCTCCCGGCACGCGCTCGTGCAGCCGCAGTTCGTTGTCGCGCGCGAAGTTCATCGCGAAGTCCCAGGCCATCGGTTCGACCTCGCGCAAGGCCTCGTTGACGATCACGCACTTGACGCCGCCGACGACCCGGGGCACGCAATAGGGCGAGTAGGTCAGGTGCGCGCCGATGTACAGGCCCTTGGGCCGGAACGACGACAGAGCACCGGCCAGACGCTCGGCCCAGTCGCTGGGCCGGAACGGCTTGCCGGCGCGGGTGACACCTTCGATGACGAATTCGCGAGCCAGGGGATCTGGCGCATTCGGTGGCGCGTGCCGCGGCAGAGCCCGCGCCGCGAACACCGCATCGGCGTGTGCTGTCATGGTGACTGGTGATTGTTGCGTCGCAACATGCATGGCCCGGCCTCGGTTCACCCGATCGCTCGTTGTCGGCTGTTTCACACCCCCGCTTTAGAATCTTCCACGGCCGGCGCGTGACACCGTGACGCCGCCGGCCCTTTTCATTTGCACGCCAGGAGCCGCCCCATGCCCGCCCCGTCCCACGTGATGAACACCTACGGCCGACTGCCTTTTGCGCTGTCGCATGGCCGAGGCTGCCGCGTGTGGGACACCGAAGGCCGCGAATACCTCGACGCCCTGGCCGGCATCGCCGTCAACACCTTGGGCCACGGTCACCCCAAGCTCGTGCCGGCACTGCAGGAGCAGGTGGCCAAGCTGATCCACTGCTCCAACTACTACCAGATGCCACTGCAGGAGCAGTTGGCCGACCGGCTGTGCGAGCTGTCGGGCCTGTCGGCGGCGTTCTTCTGCTCGACCGGGCTGGAGGCCAACGAGGGTGCCATCAAGATCGCACGCAAGTTCGGCCACGACCGCGGCATCACGCGGCCGGAGATCATCGTCTACGAGAAGGCCTTCCACGGCCGCTCGATCGCCACCCTCTCGGCCACCGGCAACCCCAAGGTGCAGAAGGGCTTCGAACCGCTCGTCGAAGGCTTCGTGCGCGTGCCGATGAACGACATTACGGCGGTGCGCCGCGAGGCCGAGCGCAAC
Organism: uncultured Burkholderiales bacterium; assembly: GCA_937871935.1. Lineage (GTDB taxonomy): Bacteria > Pseudomonadota > Gammaproteobacteria > Burkholderiales > Burkholderiaceae_C > JAEUPI01. The sequence continues at coordinate 227 of CALMQI010000080.1, read as the reverse complement.
CCCAACGTGGTGGCGGTGTTCCTCGAGGTCATCCAGGGCGAAGGCGGCATCAATCCGACGCGGGCGGACTACCTGCGCGAGCTGCGTGCGCTGTGCGACCAGAAGAATTGGCTGCTGATGCTCGACGAGGTGCAGTGCGGCATGGGCCGCACCGGCAAGTGGTTCGCGCACCAGTGGGCCGGCATCGTGCCCGACGTGATGCCGATGGCCAAGGGCCTGGGCTCGGG
>CALMQI010000079.1 GCA_937871935.1 uncultured Burkholderiales bacterium | reverse complement strand
AAGGCCTACTCGACCGACTCGAACATCCTCGGCGCCACGCACGAAGCCAAGGACCTCGAGTTCCTCAACAAGGGCATCCAGATCGTCGAGCCGATCATGGGCGTCGCATCATGGCGACCCGATGTGGACGTCAAGGCCGAAACCGTCAGCGTGCGGTTTGATGAAGGCCATCCGGTGGCACTCAACGGCAAGGAATACACGGACGTCGTCGCGCTGATGACCGATGCCAACGCCATCGGCGGGCGTCATGGTCTCGGGATGAGCGATCAGATTGAGAACCGGATCATCGAGGCCAAGAGCCGCGGCATCTACGAGGCGCCCGGCATGGCGTTGCTGCACACCGCCTACGAGCGGCTGGTCACCGGCATCCACAACGAGGACACGATCGAGCAATACCGCGGCAACGGGCGACGGCTGGGCAAGCTGCTGTACCACGGCCGCTGGTTCGATCCGCAGGCGATGATGCTGCGCGAGACGGCGCAGCGCTGGGTGGCCCGCGCGGTGACCGGCGAGGTGGCGTTCGAGCTGCGCCGCGGCAATGACTACACGATCCTCGATACGCAAAGCCCGAACCTGACCTACAAGCCCGAGCGGCTGAGCATGGAGAAGGTGGAGGGCGCCTTCACGCCGGCCGACCGCATCGGCCAGCTGACAATGCGCAACCTCGACATCGCCGATACCCGCGACAAGCTCGGCATCTACGCGCGCACCGGGCTGCTCGGTGCCGACTCCGGCGTGCCGCTGCTGTCGCCGCCGAAATGAACCCCCCCCGAAGCGCCATCGGCGCCTCCCCCCAGGGGGCACCGCCAACGGCCCGGCAGAGCCGGTTCCGCGGCGGCCGCTCGGCCGCGACTGCCGTCAAAGAGTAAACCGTGCCCACCGATGCGCGCTACGAGCGCCTCGACGCGCTGCGTGGCGTGGCTATCGTGTGGATGGTGATCTTCCACTTCTGCTTCGACCTCAACTACTTCGGCTTCTTCACGCCGAAGTACCGGTTCACCGTCGATCCGCTGTGGACGGTGCAGCGCACCTGCATCGTCACGCTGTTCCTGTTCTGCGCCGGGCTGTCGCAGGCCGTCGCGCTGCAGCTGGGGCAGACGAACGCGCGCTTCTGGCGCCGCTGGGCGCAGATCGCCGCCTGCGCGGTGCTCGTGTCGATCGGCTCGGCGATCATGTTCCCGAACAGCTGGATCAGCTTCGGCGTGCTGCACGGCATTGTGGTGATGCTGGTGCTGGTGCGCCTGCTGTCGCCGCTCGGGCGTTGGCTGTGGCTGCTCGGCCTGCTGGCGATCGGGCTGCCGCTGCTGTGGCGGCACGAGGTCTTCAACGGACCGGCGCTGCGCTGGATCGGCCTCGTCACCCGCAAGCCGGTCACCGAAGACTACGTGCCCGTGCTGCCGTGGCTCGGCGTCATGCTGTGGGGCCTGGCGGCCGGCCGCGAGGTGCTGGCCCGCGCACCGGGCCTGCTGCAGGGCGCGTTGCCAGCCGCCACGCGACCGCTGGCCGTGCTGGGCCGCTGGTCGCTGAGCTTCTACATGTTGCACCAGCCGATCCTGATCGGCGCGCTGACGGCGTGGATGGCGCTGCGACGCTGAAGCCCGGTCGGTGAGGCGGATCGCGCGTTCCCCACGCCGCGCCGCGTGACGGTTACGTTTGGCGCCAATCTGAGCCTCAGCCTGTCCGGCGGCGCTGCCGAAAGCCTGGGCTGCAGGCGTTGGTGCGTGGCTCCCGTTCGAGGAGTTGTCGTGCGTGGCGCTCCCCCGGTTCGTTGGAGAGTTTCCGCCATGACGATCACCTCGCTCTCGTTCGCCTTCGTGCAATACACCGCCTCCGCGGCGACCGCCACGGCGCCGAAGCCGGCACCGGCGCAGGCGCCGGCACCCGCCCCGGCGGTGCACGAAGGCTGCCACCGCGGTGGTTGCGACAGTCCGCGCCGCTCGCCGCTGTACCGCGCGATCCAGGATGCGCTGTCGCAGATGATGCCTGCCGCCACGACAAGCGCCGCGCCGGCCGCAATCGGATCGACGTCGATCTCCACCGCAGCGGCGACGACGACCGCAGCGGCGACGACGACGACCGCAGCGGCGACGACGACCGCAGAGCCAGCGACCGCCACCGCCGCCACCGATACGGCAACACCGGCCCCGTCTGCCCCGGTGGACCTCGAAGAAGCCATGATGAACTTCGCCCGCGCGCTGATGCAGGCGCTGCGTCATGACTCGCGCCACGGCCATGACGGCGACGGCGAACAGCGTCGCGGCCATCACGATCACCACCATGGCCACGGCCGCTGGGGTGACCCGGCGCAACGCGTCGACGCACTCGCGCAGCATGTGAGCAGTCGCAGCACCGCGCCAGCGGCCGTCACCGCGGCCGCGAACAACAACGTGGTCACGGCGTCGCAAGCCGGCACGGTGCCGGCCGCGGCGACTGTCGGCGACGCGAGCAGCGAGCCGGTGGTCGCGAGCGACGCCGCTGCCACCACCGCCGCCGCAGCCGCCATTCCGACCAGTGGCTCGAGCACGATGATCTTCGTCGCCGCCATCCAGGTGAACGCGGCTGCCGCGGCACCGAAGTCGGCGTTCGCCGGTCTGATCGAGGCGTTTTCGTCGCTGCAGCAAGCGATGGGCAAACCCGCGGCGAGCGAGGGCGACGCCCTGAAGAGCGAGCTCGCCGCCTTCCTGCAGACGCTGGCGCAGCGTCTGCGCGGCGAGGACCCGGCCACCGCCGAGGCCGCCACCCAGCCCGGCGCGCTGTTGAGCGTCGCCGCCTGACGCGTCTCAAGGACCGCCGGCAAGACGCACACTGCAGCAGGCTACGATGGGCGCGTGAGCGCTCAACGTGTCCTGTTCGGCTTCCATGCCGTCACCGTGCGGCTGAAGACCGCGCCGGAGTCGGTGATCGAGATCCATGTCGATGCGTCGCGGCGCGACGCGCGCATGCGCCAGTTCATCGAGCGCGCGCAGGCGGCCGGTGCGCGGCTGGTCGACAGCGACGACGCGGCCCTGCACAAGCTGTGCGGCACGCACCGGCACCAGGGCGTGGTGGCACGGGTCGAGAAGACCTTCCAGGCGCGCACGATCGACGAGGTGCTCGACGGCGTGCAGGGTGCGCCGCTGCTGCTGCTGCTCGACGGCGTGACCGACCCGCACAACCTGGGTGCCTGCCTGCGCGTGGCCGACGGTGCCGGCGTGCAGGCGGTCATTGCGCCGAAGGACCACGCCGTCGGCCTGAACGCCACCGTGGCCAAGGTGGCCAGCGGCGCGGCCGAGACGGTGCCCTACCTGATGGTGACGAACCTGTCGCGCACGATCGCGGCGCTGAAGGCGCAGCACATCCGCGTGATCGGCGCCGCCGACGATGCGCCGGCCACGTTGTACGAGGCCGACCTGACCGGCCCGCTGGCGCTGGTGCTCGGCGCCGAGGGCGAGGGCCTGCGCCAGCTCACCCGTCGCAGCTGCGACGCGCTGGTGCGTATTCCGATGGCTGGCGCCGTGGAGAGCCTCAACGTATCGGTGGCTGCCGGCGTGTGCCTGTTCGAGGCGCAGCGGCAACGCCGTGGCGCCTGACAGGCACGCGCTGCGCGTGCGTCTGCAGGCGGCGCGCCGTGTCTGCGTGCTCACCGGCGCCGGCATGAGCGCCGAAAGCGGCATTGCCACCTTTCGCGATGCGTTGACCGGTCTGTGGTCGCGCTTCGATCCCGCACAGCTTGCCAGCGAACAAGGCTTTCGCGCCGATCCCCGGACGGTGTGGGCGTGGTACGCCGAGCGGCGCGATGCGATGCGCGCCGCGCAGCCCAATGCCGGCCACCATGCGCTGGCAGACTTTGCCCGCCGCCGGCGCGGCGTGCTGACGGTGGTGACGCAGAACGTCGACGACCTGCACCAACGTGCCGGCAACACCGAGGCGATCCGCCTGCACGGCGACATCCTGGCCGATCGTTGGTTCGATCGCTGCGCGCGCCTGCCGGCGTGCGCGACGCATGAGGCCGAGCCGGGTCGGCCGCCGCGCTGTGCACGGTGCGGCAACCTCGTCCGCCCCGGCGTCGTGTGGTTCGGCGAGATGCTGCCGCCGGGCGGGCTCGAGGCGGCTGAGCGCGCCGCCGCCGCGAGCGAGGTGATGCTCGTCGTCGGCACGTCGGGCGCGGTGTGGCCGGCGGCCGGGCTGGCGTCGACGGCGCGTCAAGTCGGCGCCTGGGTGGTGATCGTGAACCCGCATCCGAGCGAGATCGATGCGCAAGCCCACGAGGTCGTGCGTGGCACGGCGGCCATCGAGTTGCCGTGCCTGTTGAGCATGGGCGCGGATTCGTCTTGAGCAGCTTGTCGCGGGTCCAGGCGGCGCGCTGTGCGCCTGCCCGGTCGTGTCACGGATTTTCGCTACCATCGCGCGCGGTCCGAAGCGGACCCTCGATGGACTGACAGCCGATGGCAAGGAGCGTGCGATGGCGATGGACGTGGTGGACTATGAGATCAAGGGCTCGGAGATGCAGTTCGTCGAGATCGAGCTCGATCCCGGCGAGGCCGCCATC
>CALMQI010000078.1 GCA_937871935.1 uncultured Burkholderiales bacterium | reverse complement strand
CTGCACAACGCCACCGCGCAGAGCCTGGTGCTGATGGACGAGGTCGGCCGCGGCACTTCCACCTTCGACGGCCTGGCGCTGGCCTGGGCGATCGCTCGCCACCTGGTGGAGAAGAACCGGCCGCTGACGCTGTTCGCCACCCACTACTTCGAACTCACACGCCTCGCGCTGGAGCATCGCACGGTGGCCAACATCCACCTGGACGCGGTCGAGCACAAGGACACGGTGGTGTTCCTGCACGCGGTGGAGGAAGGCCCGGCCTCGCGCAGCTACGGCCTGCAGGTGGCGGCGCTGCTGCTGGTCACCGCGTACCGCATCTCGGGCGCGCGCTGGGCGACGGTGGACCCGTTGAAGCGCATGCCGCGCCCGCCGCCACCGAAGTCGGCCTTGAGCAGCACCGGGTAGCCGATCTCTCCCGCACAGCGCAGGGCGGAGTCCACGTCCGCCAGCGGCCCGTCCGAGCCCGGGATCAGGCTCAAGCCGGCCGCGCGCATGGCGCGCTTGGCGGGCGTCTTGGCGCCCAGGAGCTCCATCACCGCCGGCCGCGGCCCGACGAAGGTGACGCCGTGCTGCGCGCACAGCGAGGCGAAGCGTGAGTTCTCGGCCAGGAAACCCCAGCCGGGGTGCAGCGCCGTGCAGCGCGTCTGCAGCGCGGCCTGCACCAGCCGATCCGCGCGCAGGTAGCTCTCCGAGGCCGGCGCCGGGCCGATGCACACCGACTCGTCCGCCAGCTTCACGTACTTCGCCTCGGTGTCGGCCTCGGAGTGCACCACCACGGTGTGGATGCCGAGCTCGCGGCAGGCGCGCTGGATGCGCAGCGCGATCTCACCTCGGTTGGCGATCAGAATCTTCTTGAACATGTGCTGGCGCTCAAATGCGCGAAGGCTTTCCGCGCGACGGCCCCGGACGAGGGCACCTGCTGCGGCCCTGACAAGGCCGCGCTCACTCGATCACGAACAGCGGCTGATCGAATTCGACCGCCTGGCCGTTCTCGACCAGGATCTTGCTCACGGTGCCAGCGCGGTCGGCGTCGATCTCGTTCATGATCTTCATCGCCTCGATGATGCAGACCGGATCGCCTTCCTTGACGCTGCCGCCCACCTCGACCAGCGGCTTGGCGCCCGGGCTCGACGAGCGATAGAAGGTCCCCACCATCGGCGAGCGCACCACGTGCCCCGTTTCGGATGGCGCAGAGGCAAGATCGGCGGCGCCCGCCGCCGGCACGGCCGAAGCGGGCGGTGCAGTCACCGGATGCGTCGGCGCGGGAGCCACCGCCGGCGAGTGTGCCCAGTCGCTCATCGGCCCGGCAGCGCGTTCCGACTTGACGATGCGCACCTTGCCGTCGGCCTCGGTGATCTCGAGTTCCGAGATGTTCGACTCGGAGACCAGGTCGACCAGGGTCTTCAGTTTTCGCAAGTCCATCTGCGATGCTCCCAGGCCGCCATCGGCGACGCCGCGGCGGTCTTTGCTTCCGGCTCCCTGAACCAGCTGTCTTGTTGTTCGAACGCTGGTCGATCCGTGTCGATCATCGCCAATGCCGTGAGCTCGAAGCGAGTTCGGCAGCTTGGCCTGCGCGGCACGGACTCTACTCGATATCAACGCAATTGCATGCGGATACCCGTTAATGGCGCAAAAATCCTGCGCGAAGGTTGCGCAATGCCAAATGCTTCAGCTGCTTGCAGCCCAGCGCAGCAGCTCCTCGTACTTGGTCTCGCCCAGCTTGCGTTCACGGACCTGCCCATCTGCGCCGAGCACGACGCTGAATGGCAGGCCGCCTTGCTGGTTGCCGAGTTCGCGCATCAACTCCAGCCCACCCGTGCCGGCCATCGCCACCGGCAATTCGAGCTTGAACCTGGCCACGAACTCGAGCACCGGCACCGGCGAATCGACGGCCAGCGCCAGCACGCTCCAGCCGCGCGCTTGGTACTCGCGGCGAAAGCGCTGCAAGGCCGGGAGTTCACGAATGCAAGGCACGCACCAGGTAGCCCAGAAGTTCACGATCAAAGGCTTGCCACGTAAGTCAGCCATCACAAACTCACCCCCTTCGGGGCGGGCGAACCTCATGGTCCACAGCTCGTCGGCCGGGTTGTGCGCAGGCTTCAGCCGCTGCCAGGCCAGCCCGGCACCGGCGGCGGCTGCTACCAAGCCGACGCCGCCGGCCAGCCAAGCCCGCCGGCCCGTCACGCTTGACCCTCCGGCTCGAGCAAGCGGGTCAGGGCGCCGAGGTCGCCGCGCCAGGTGCGACCGCGCGAGTCGGGCTTGAGGCCACCGCGCAAGTCGTCATGGTCGAGCACGTGCAGGAACAACTGCACCGGCTCGGCCTGGCTGTCGCTGCGATCGAGTACCGCCAGCACGTCATGGTCGCCGCCGTGGCCGGCGAACTGGTAGTCGACCTGGCGATTCAGCAGCGTGATCTCGGCGGCCTTGGGGTCATCGCAATACAGCTCGATCTGGATCGCCGAGCGCCGGGTCGCGGTGCCACGCCAGACGGCGCCGGTGAGATGCGGACGGAACTCGGCGAGCTGCTCCATCCAGCGCCGTGCCACGCGGCGCAGCGCCTCCAGTTCGGCCGGTTGCGTGTCGGCCATGAATACTGCGAGGTACTCGCGCACCCCGTCCTCGATGGCCTCGTTGCTCGGCAGGTCGCCACCACGCACGTGGCGGCGCAGCAGGTCGCGCGCGGCCTTGTGCTTGGCGGGGCCGTACTCCAGCCCGTCTTCGACGACCAGTCGCGCCGCAGCCGAGGTCAGCTCGCTGAGGGACATGCACTCATTCTAGAGAGCAGTCCGGCCCGCGGGCGTGATGGTGGGTGACGCCCCGTTTGGTGGGGGACGCCCTATGGCAGCTCGACGTCGCCCATGCGCGCCGCGATGGTCGCCGCGCGGCCGGCGACGTAGGCCGAGTGCGGAAGACGCTCGAAGCGCTTGGGCGCCGGCAGCATCACCGCCAGCCGGGCCGACGGGCTGACGCCCAGCCGAGCCGCATCGATGCGGAAGTAGTGGCGCGCCGCCGCCTGCGCGCCGAACACGCCCTCTCCCCACTCCACGTGATTCAGATAGATCTCGAGGATGCGCCGCTTGCTCAGCAGCGCCTCGAGTGTCCAGGTGAGGACGAACTCCTGCCCCTTGCGCGCGAGCGTGCGCTCGCCGGAGAGGAACAGGTTCTTCGCCAGTTGCTGGGTGATGGTCGAGCCGCCGACGATCTTGGGCACCCGCCCGCGGGCCGGTGCAGAGCGCCCCGGCGCTGGCGGGCGCTGCGCCGACGATTCGGCACGCTGGTTGCGCTCCCAGGCGCGCTCGATCGCCTCCCAGTCGATGCCGCCGTGCTCGGCAAAGGCCGCATCCTCGCTGGCGATCACCGCGCGCTTCAGGTTGTCGGCGATGGCGCCCTCGGCGACCCAGGACTGGCTCCAGGGCACCACGCCGCGCTCGCGCCAAAGCCGCCAGGCCTCGCTGCGCTCGAAGGTGGTCGACTGCGGATCGATCACCGCCATCGCCGCGACCCGCAGCACGAAGTACACCTGCAGGCTGATCGCGCAGACGACCAGCAGGCCGAGCAGCCGAGCGAGGGCGCGCATCATGATCCGGCGGAGGCCAGATGCGCGCGCAAGGCGGCCAGCACCGGCGCGGTCTGCGGCTCGACGCCGCGCCACAGCGCAAAGGCGCTGGCGGCCTGCTCGACCAGCATGCCGAGCCCGTCGCGCGCAGTGGCGCCGCGCGCCTCGGCCCAGCGCAGAAATACGGCGGCCGCCGGACCGTACATCAGGTCGACCGCCAGCGTGCCATCACGCAGCACCTCGCCAGCCACCGGAACCGGCCCGCCCTGCATGCTGCTGGCGCTGCTGTTGATGACGACGTCGAAGGCGCGGCCGCAGCCGGCCAGCCCGCCGGCGCCGAGTCGGACCTGGTGGTCTTCGGCCAGCTGCCGGTGCCGGTCGACCAACGCCTGGGCTCGTCCAGGGGTCCGGTTGACCAGCATGATCTCGGCCGGGTCGCGCTCGATCAGCGGGCCCAGCACGCCGGCGGCGGCGCCGCCCGCACCGACCAGCAGGATGCGGCGACCAGTCAGCGTGCAGCCGGCACCGACTTCGAGATCGCGCACCAAGCCCGCGCCGTCGGTGTTGTCGGCCAGCCAGCCGGGCGGGTCGAAGCACAGCACGTTGGCGGCGCGCGCCAGCGCGGCGCGGGCAGTGACGTGGCGCGCGAGTCGCGGTGCGTCGAACTTGAACGGGATCGTGACGTTGCAGCCGCGCGAGCGGCCGCCGCCGGCCGCAGGCGTCGAGGCGAATGCGCGCACGCAGGCCTCGAAGCCGTCGGCCGGGCAGGGCACACGGTCGTAGACCAGATGCTGGCCGGTCTGGCGCGCGAACATCGCATGGATGAACGGCGACTGGCTGTGCGCGACCGGGTGGCCGAGCACCGCGTAGCGATCGGGTGATGGCGCCGTCATGCGGGTGTCCTCAGCGCGTCGGGTTTGCGCTGAGCGTGGTCTCGAGGCCGTCCTCCCGCGTGAAGCGGAAGCGCGAAGTGACGACGATCTGGTCGGCCTGGGTCCGCATGGCGGCCGAGAAAGGACCGAACGGCGAGGCCGCGTGCACGATCGCGACCGCGCGCCTGTCGAGCACGCGCGACTTCGATGGGTAGACGACGTCGGCCTCGACGACACGGCCATTGGCATCGACGGTGACGTTCATGGTCAGTTCGCCGTACAGCTTCTTGCCCTGGTATTCCGGGAAGTCGCGCGTGCCGCGGTCTTCGATCCTGCGGCGCAGCTGGTCGTAGTAGACCGCATAGACCTCTTCGCGCGTGGCCGGGCTGATATAGCGCTTCTTCGGCCGCGCGTTTTCTTCGTTGATGCGCTTCTCGATCTCGGCCAACAGCTTGAGCAACTGGCGCCGGCGTTCCTCCTGCTCGCGCTCCTGTGGCGTCCCGGATTCGCGCTTGGGGTCCGGCGGAGGCAGCAGCGCCACCTCGCGCCGCACCTGCGCCAGCAGCTGGTGTTGCTGCTCCTGCAACTGCTCGACCTTGCGCTTGGCTTCCTGCGGCGAGTCACCGAGCTCGACCAGCGCCGCCGCGGGCAGCGGCGTGGTGGCGCGGCCCTTGTCGGCCTCACCGCCGCCGGCCAGCCGCGCCTGCGCAATGGCCTGGGCCTTGGTCGGTGCCTCGGTCGAACGTGCGTTGACCAGAATGACCTCCAACGGCGTGTCCTTGAACACGCGATCGAAGCGCGCCGGGTCGGCGATGCGAAAGGCGAGCAGGCCGGCATGCGTGCCGATCGAGATCAGCAGCGCCCAGTGCAGCGTGGACAGCGGGCGCACGGTCTAGGGCCTGTCGGCCGCCTCGGCCTGCGACTGATCGGCGGCGGACTCGGCAACGTCGATGGCCAGCTGGACCGCGACCGGCGCAGTCGACTCGTCGTCGTCGCCCTCGGCCGCATCGTCGGCCTTGGACGCATTGGTTTCCGCGCTATCGTCGAGGCGAGCGACCAATGCGGCGTGAACTTCGAGGGTCATGGTGTCGATGGCCTTCAGTGCCACCCGCACGTGAGTGCCACGCAGCAGCGGCTCGCAGCCGACCGCCTTGAAGACCAGCGGCAGCGTGTCGGCACGCACCAGGCCGTCGCGCAGCGTGCTGGCGTCGAGCTCGGCAATATCGCGTTGCTGCAGCCAGCGCAGCGTCCAGTAGCGTTCGATGGCCTGCTGGAAGTCGTTGTAGGCACCGTAGGTGGCGTCGAAAGACGAGATGATCGAGAACAAGGTGGCGTCGCGTGGCTTGAACGGAGCCGCCAGCGCCGCCGTCCGGCCATGGCGTGCACAGGCCACGATCTGCCACTGGTTGACCAGGTCGACATAGCGGCGCAGCGGCGAGGTCGACCAACTGTACTGGCTGACACCCATGCCGGCGTGCGGTGCCGGCTTCACGCCCATGCGAACTTTCACGCCCGGCGCCAGACTGGCTTGGCTGCGGTAGATCGCCGGCACGTTGTGTGCGGCAAGCCAGCCGCCCCAGTGGCTGTTGGCCAGGATCATCGCCTCGGAAACAATCAGGTCGAGCGGCGCGCCGCGGCGTCGCGGCTGGATCTGCACGGGCTCGCTGCCATCAGGCTCGAGGCCGTCGTCGCGGTCCAGGCGAAAGCTGTAGTCGGGCCGGTTGAAGATCTCCGGCTTGCCGCGCACCTGCTCGCGGCGTGCCTTCAGTGCGCCGGCCAGGCGGAATGCGAAGGCCAGTTCCGTCGCGTGCGGATAGTCGGCGGGCGCGCCGCCGGTCAGCGAGGCTTCGGTCACCTTCGCGTCGAGCAGGTCGTGGCGCAGGTTGGCGGCGACGCGCACCCGTTCGAGCCGCGTCTCGTGGTGCGTGGCCTGCAGCGTGGCCTCGTCGAACGTGACATACAGGCTCACCGCAGGACACTCGCGTCCCTCGGTCAGCGTGAAGGCCTGTACCACTGCGTCGGGCAGCATGGTCAGCTTCCAGCCCGGCATGTACACCGTCGACAAGCGCTCGCGGGCGATACGATCGATCGGCGAATCGGGCGCGATGGCCAGCGCGGGCGCGGCGATGTGGATGCCGAAGACCACGGTGCCACTGCCCAGGCCGCGCACGGACAACGCGTCGTCGATCTCGGTCGTCTGCGAGTCGTCGATCGAGAAGGGTGCTACCTCGGCCAGCGGCAGCTCGCCGTCGACGCAGGGCGTCGGCAGCGCCGGGAACGCGGTGCCACGCGGGAACTGCTCGTAGAGGAATCGCCGCCAGTGGAACAGGTAGGCCGACGTGATGGCGCCGGCGGCCTGCAGCAGGTCGAGCGGCGAGCGCTGGGCGCGCCGTGAGGCCTCGACCACGGCCTTGTACTCGGGCGCGTTCTTGTCCGGCTTGAACAGGATGCGATAGAGCTGCTCGCGGATCTGCGCTGCGCAGCGTCCTTCGACGAGATCGTGGGCCCAGGCGTCGATCTGCGCGGCCACGGCCTTGCGGCGCTCGATCGCCAGCAGCGCCGCCTGCACCGTCTCGCGGCTGGCCTTGCGGAATTGGCCCTTGCCGATTCGGCGGAAGTAGTGCGGTGCTTCGAACAGCCGCCACAGCGCGGCGGCCTGCTGCGTCGGCCCCGCCTTGGCATCGAAATACTCGCGCGCCAGGTCGGCGAAGCCGAACTCGGCGTCGGGCGCGAACTCCCACGCAAGATCCAGATCGATGTCGGTGGCCATGACGCGGGCCCGCTCGAGCAGTTCGGCCGGCGCCGGCGCGTCGAAGCGCATCAGCACGTTGCTGCTCTTGACCTTGACGCGCTTGCCGGAGTCGAGCTCCACCTGCAGCGACGCGTCGGATTCGGACATCACACGACCGGCCAGGAACTTGCCGGACTCATCGAACAGGACGTAGCTCACGGTTTCGATTGTCCCATCGGCATCGCGGGAGAGGCGACCAGGGCATCGATCGCCTCGGCGTTGCGCACCTGATGTGGTAACGATTCGTCAGTGATGCCGTCGGCGCGTTCCCGGGACGCGCTGAACGGCGCGCGCCACGCGCGTCAGACGGACATGCCGCCGGAGACCTCGAGCACGGCGCCGTTCACGTAGCTCGCCTCGTCGCTGGCCAGGAACGCGTAGGCGTTGGCGATCTCCTCGGGCTTGCCCAAACGATGCAACGGGACCTGGTCGCGCATGTGGCCGAGCACCTTGTCGGGAATCGTCGCCAGGATCGGCGTTTCGACGAAGCCGGGCGCGACCGCGTTGACGCGGATGCCCTTGGGGCCCAACTCGCGGCTCCAGGTCTTGGTGAAGCCGATCACGCCGAACTTGGACGCCGCGTAGTTGGTCTGGCCGAAGTTGCCGTAGATGCCGACCACCGACGAGGCGTTGAGGATCACGCCGCTGCCTTGTTCGACCATGGTGTGCGACACCGCCTGCGCGCAGTGGAACACGCCGCGCAGGTTGACGTCGAGCACCGCGTCGAATTGCTCCAGCGTCATCTTCTGCAGCCGGGCATCCTGGGTGATGCCGGCGTTGTTGACCAGCACGTCGATGCGGCCGAACTCGGCCTTCACCCCGTCGACCATCGCGTCGACCTGGGCACGGTCGGTCACGTCGAGCACGTAGCCTCGCGCCTGCGCGCCGAGTGCGCCGCAACGGGCGACGGCGGCGTCGACGCCGTCGCGCCGGCGGTCGCAGATGACCACGATGGCGCCCTCGCGCGCGAACTTCAGCGCCGTGGCCAGGCCGATGCCCTGCGCCGCGCCGGTGATGATTGAGATCTTGTTCTTCAGTCTCATGGTGCAGGGATCAGTTGTAGAAATTCGAGCAGGAAAGGCAGGTGGTCGTCGAAGTCCGACAGCGCGTGGTCGCTGCCTTCCAGCACACGCAGGGTCGCGCCGGGGTAGTGAGCGGTCATCTCGCGCCAGTCCAGCAGTTCGTCGCCTTTGGCAATCAGTGCGGCGTAGCGCTCTGGCCGTGTGACGCGCGGCACGGCGATCGCTTCGAGCTCGGCAATGTACTCGCGACGGAACTCGAAGTGCTGCCCCGGATCGTGGAACTGCGTCTGCTCGCCGATGTGGCGGCGCAGATCGCGAGCGGGATTGACCGCCGGGTTCATCACCAGTGCCGGCCAGCCGGTGCGCTCGGCCACCGCGGTGGCGTAGAAGCCGCCGAGCGAGCTGCCCAGCACAGCGCTCGTGTCCGGCCAGGTCGCGATGCCGCCGGTCATCAGCTGCCAGGCCTCGCGCGGCGACGGCGGCAGCTGCGGACACCACCAGTGGATACCGGGACGATGGGCCCGCAGCCAGGCCTGCAGGCGCTGGGCCTTGAACGACCTCGGCGAGGAACGGAATCCGTGCAGATAGAGCAGATGGGTCGGCGGCTCGCGCATGTCAGCGGCGCGCCGCCAGCGCCTCGAGCAGCTTGCCGTGGATGCCGCCGAAGCCGCCGTTGCTCATCACCAGCACGTGGTCGCCGCTGCGACAGGCCTTGACGATCTGCACGACCAGCGTGTCGATGCTGTCGGCCACCAGCGCCTGCGGACCGAGCGGCACCAGCGCGGCAGCGGCGTCCCAGCCATAGTTGCCTTGCAGGCAGAACGACAGGTCGGCTTCCTCCAGCGCCCACGGCAGCTGGGCCTTCATCGAGCCGAGCTTCATGGTGTTCGAACGTGGCTCGAAGACGGCCAGGATGCGTGTCGGCGCGGCGCCTGGGCGCGCGGACTCCTGGTCGATCTTGCGGCGCAGGCCGGCGATGGTGGTGTGCATCGCGGTCGGGTGGTGCGCAAAGTCGTCGTAGACCTTCACGCCGCCCACCTCGCCGCGCAGCTCGAGCCGGCGGCGCACGTTCTGAAACCGCGCCAGCGCCGCCGCGGCCGCGTCGGGTGCGACGCCCACATGCTCGGCAGCGGCCAGCGCCGCCAACGCATTGAGCTGGTTGTGCTCACCGAGCAGCGACCACTCCACGCGCGCGATCTTCAGGCTGCCGCGCAGCACGTCGAAGGCGTCGGGCTCGCCGCGCGCGCGCAGCGTGCCGGGCTCCTCCTTGCGCGCGCCGAAGCGCTGCACCTCGCTCCAGCAGCCGCGTTCGAGCACGCGCGCGAGCGACTCCTCGCGCGCGTTGACGACCAGCCGGCCCTGCGAGGGCACGGTGCGTACCAGGTGATGGAACTGCGTCTCGATCGCCGCCAGGTCGGCGAAGATGTCGGCATGGTCGAGTTCCAGATTGTTCAGGATCGCCGTGCGCGGCCTGTAGTGCACGAACTTGCTGCGCTTGTCGAAGAATGCGGTGTCGTACTCGTCGGCCTCGATCACAAAGAATTTGCTGGTGCCTCGACGCGCCGAGATGCCGAAGTTCTGCGGCACGCCACCGATCAGGAAGCCGGGTTCGAGTCCCGCCGACTGCAGGATCCAGGCGAGCATCGATGTGGTCGTCGTCTTGCCGTGCGTGCCGGCGACTGCCAGTACGTGGCGGCCCTGCAGCACATGATCGGACAACCACTGTGGTCCGCTGGTGTAGGGCGAGCCGGCATCGAGCAGCGCCTCGATCAACGGATTGCCGCGCGTCACCACGTTGCCGATCACGAACAGGTCGGGCTTGAGCCCGATCTGGTCCGCGGTGTAGCCCTCGATCAGGTCGATGCCGAGTGCACGCAGCTGGTCGCTCATCGGCGGGTAGACGTTAGCGTCGCAGCCAGTCACGCGATGTCCGGCCTCCCGTGCGATGGCCGCGAGCCCGCCCATGAACGTGCCGCAAATGCCGAGGATGTGAATGTGCATCGGCGCGATTGTAGGAACCTGCTGCCGCGCAGCCGGCCAGCCAGGCCCGCATTAGCGTGCCGGGTGCCACGGTGCATCGGGTAAGGTCAGGCGATGTCGGACCCGCTTTGTGATGGCACCGGACTGGCCTGGATCGCAGGCCACACCTGGGCCTATCCGGCGCTCGAGTCGGTGCATCTCGTGGGCGTGGCGCTGCTGGTGGGCAACCTCGTCGCGTTCGAGCTGCGGGTCTGGGGCCGCGTCGCAGACCTCCCGGTGCGCGCGCTGGCGCGCCTGTCGCTCGCTGTGGCGTTGACCGGCTTTGCCGTGGCGGCGCTGTCGGGCACGTTGATGTTCGCCAGCCAGCCGGGCGAGTTGCTCGCCAACCGGGCGTTCCTCGTCAAGATGGGCCTGCTGCTGCTGGCCGGCACCAATGCGGCGTTGTTCCACGCGCGCGACGGTTTGCGCAAGCTGGACGGGTGGGCCCGGGCGCAGACCGCACTTTCAACAGGTCTTTGGATTGCGGTGATCATCTGCGGCCGATGGATCGCCTACCAATGACCCGCTACCAGGAGGCCGTATGCCACGCCGTCGATTGATCCTGTCCGTTCCGCTGATCGCTACCCTGCCAGCTTGGGCTCATCACGGCTGGAGCAGTTTCGACCAGAGCAGGCCGCTTTACCTCGAAGGCACGGCGCGCAAGGTGTCTTGGCGCAATCCGCACGCCGAGTTCGATCTCGAATTGCAGGGTGACCTGCAGTTGCCGGCCGATCTGGCGCGGCGCCCGCTGCCGGCGCAAAGCGCGCCGGTCGACGGGCCCGGGCTGCTGGCGCGGGCTCAGCTGCCGACGCGCAAGGACAAGGTGTGGCAGATCGAACTCGCGCCGCTGACGCGCCTGCAGGCCTGGCGGGTCGACGAGATCAAGGCGGGCACTCGCCTGGCCATGCTCGGTTTCGCCTTCCACGGCGAGAAGGGCGACCCGGTGCTGCGGGTCGAGTACCTGTGGGTGGCCGGCAAGACCTACGGACTGCGCTCTTCGCCGGCCTGAGTCCGCCAGGTGGCCTGTCAGGCGGTGAAGGCCTCGCGCGCGGCCTGTACGGTGGCCGACACGTCAACGTCGGTGTGCGCCGCGCTGACGAAGCCGGCTTCGTAGAGCGCGGGCGCCAGGTAGACACCGCGATCCAACATGGCATGGAAGAAGCGGTTGAAGCGCTCCTTGTCGCTGGCCATCACGGCGGTGTAGTGCTGGGGCAGTTGCGGCAGGAAGAAGAAGCCGAACATGCCGCCCTCACAATCGCCGACGAAGGTGACGCCTGTCTCGCGTGCAGCCCCTGCGAGACCATCGACCAGCCGGCGCGTTCGTGCCGACAGGTTGTCGAAGAAGCCGGGCCGGGCGATCTCACGCAGCGTGGCCAGGCCGCAGGCGGTGGCCACCGGATTGCCGCTCAAGGTGCCGGCCTGATACACCGGCCCGAGCGGCGCGAGCTGCTTCATGATGTCGCGTGTGGTGCCGAAGGCAGCCAGCGGCATGCCGCCGCCGATGACCTTGCCGAACACGCTGATGTCGGGGCGGAATCCGGGGATCGCCCTGGCGTAAAGACTCTGCGCTCCGCCGAGCGCGACGCGAAAACCCGTCATCACCTCGTCGAACACGAGCAGTGCGCCGTGCTGCGTGCACAGCTCGCGCAGGCGCTGCATGAACGGCACGCTGGCGCGCACGAAGTTCATGTTGCCGGCGATCGGCTCGATCATCACGCAGGCAAGCTCGCTACCGTGCTGCCGGAAGGCGGCTTCCAGCTGCTCGAGGCTGTTGTACTCGAGCACCAGCGTGTGCTGCACCACCTCGGGCGGCACACCTGCGCTGGTGGGGTGGCCGAAAGTGGCGAGCCCCGAGCCGGCCTTCACCAGCAATGCGTCGGCGTGGCCGTGATAACAACCTTCGAACTTGGCGATTCGGCTGCGCCCGGTGGCGCCGCGGGCCAGCCGGATCGCGCTCATGCCGGCCTCGGTGCCGGAGCTGACGAGTCGCACCTGCTCGACGCTCGGCACCAGCGCGATGATCGCCTCGGCCAGCTCGATCTCGCGCTCGGTCGGAGCGCCGAAGCTCAGCCCTTCGCCGGCAGCCTGACGAACCGCCTCGAGCACAGCCGGATGGCCGTGACCGAGGATCATCGGACCCCAGGAGCCGATGTAGTCGATGTAGCGCGTGCCCTCGGCGTCCCACATGTATGCGCCCTCGGCGCGCGTGATGAAACGCGGCGTGCCGCCCACAGCGCGGAACGCCCTTACCGGCGAGTTGACGCCACCGGGAATGACGCGCTGGGCGCGCTCGAACAAAGAGGCGTTAGTGGACACGGCGCTGCGCTCCCTTGGCCTTGGCATCGGTTGGCTCGGGCTCGGCCGGCGTCTCGCCGGCAGGACCCGCTGGCTCCTCCTCGCCGGCCGGCGGCTGCGCCCAGAAGAAGCGATCGGGCAGCACGCTGCCCATGCCGGGACGAAAGCCGGCGTCGAGACTCTGGTCCATGAAGGCGAGCGCCTCGCCGACAGCGGCCTGCATCTCGCTGCCCGAGGCGAGCAGCGCGGTCAGTGCCGCCGACAGCGTGTCGCCGGCACCGACGAACGCGGCGTCGAACATCTCGAACTTCTCGCCGGTGAGTGCGCCCTGGGGCGAGGCCAGCACGTTGTCGATGAACTGTTCGGTGCCCTTGGCCGGCAGCATGATCCCGGTGACCAGCACGAAGCGCGTGCCATGCTCGCCGGCCGCCACGGCCAGTTCGCGCGGCGAGGCCGGGCGGTCGGAGTCCCACTCGGGCAGCAGAAAGTCGGTCAGCGTCTTGTGGTTGCCCACCAGCACCTCGGTGGCCGGCAGGATCAGCTCGCGAAACGCCTCCAGGTATTGCGCGCTGCTGTCGTCGTCGAGCCAGCCCAGGTTAGGCAGGTACGACACCAGCGGCACATCCGGATAGTCCGACAGGATCTCGGCCACCGTGCTCACGCCCTCGGCGCTGCCGAGAAAGCCGACCTTCCAGCCGGTGATCGAGATGTCCTCGAGCACGGTGCGCGCCTGTTCGGCGATTGCGTCGGGGTCAATCGCATGCTGGTCGAACATCTCGGCGCTGTCACGGATCAGGATCGAGGTGGTGACGGGCAACGCGTGTGCGCCCATCGCGGCCAGAGTGGCCACGTCGCCCGCGATGCCGCCTGCACCGCTCGCATCGGCCGCGTTGAAGGTCATCACGCTGGCGGGCGCGGGTGACTCCGGCGCGGCCTCGGCCGGGGTGTCGGCAGGCGTGTCGCCCGGCGGGTTTTGCGGGGTCATCGAAGGTCCGATTAGGGCCTCTGAGATCGTCGCGAATCGTCGCTTACGAACCTCGAGAGGAATGTGAAGAATGTTGCGTAGGTGTCTACGCGGCCTTGGCTTTTCGCCAATACGCGTGGATACAATGGTTCATCATTGTAGTGACCCGACTCGATCGACGTGACTGAACCGCGCACCTGGATGTGCCTGATTTGCGGCTGGATCTACGATGAAGCCGCCGGCGACCCAGAACACGGTCTTGCGCCGGGCACCGCGTGGGGCGACGTGCCGATGAACTGGACATGCCCGGAGTGCGGTGCACGCAAGGAAGATTTCGAGATGGTGCAGATCTGAAACGGCGGCGGCGCCGGAGACAAGTCTCCGCGTCGGCTCGCACAGCCCCCGAGGAGTGCCGTTCGTGGAACACGTTGTGCAGCAAACTGCCGCGCCGAAGGTGCTGGTCATCGACGACAGCAACACGATCCGCCGCAGCGCGGAGATCTTCCTGCGGCAGGGCGGCTACGAGGTGGTGCTGGCCGAGGACGGTTTCGACGCGCTGGCCAAGGTCAACGATCACGATCCCCGGTTGATCTTCTGCGACATCCTGATGCCTCGCCTGGACGGCTATCAGACCTGCGCGATCATCAAGCGCAATCCGCGCTTCGCGCACGTGCCGATCATCATGTTGTCGTCCAAAGACGGTTTGTTCGACAAGGCCCGCGGGCGCATGGTGGGTTCCGAGGAATACCTGACAAAACCCTTCACCAAGGAACAGTTGCTGCGCGCCGTGGAGCAATTCAGTCATTACGCTGAGCGGGGAGTTCAAGGCGCGTAGGGCACTCGACGAATAGAGTGGCATTACCGCACGACAGCTCCTGGAGGAATTCGAGATGACGATCAAGAAGATTCTGCTGGTGGACGACTCGAAGACCGAGTTGCATCACCTGTCGGACCTGCTGGCCAAGCGCGGCTACAGCGTGCGCACCGCCGAGAACGGCGAGGAGGCGATGCGTCGGCTCGGTGAGGACAAGCCCGATCTGATTCTGATGGATGTGGTGATGCCCGGCCAGAACGGCTTCCAGCTCACCCGAGCGATCACCCGCGATCCGCAGTATTCCGACGTGCCGGTGATCATGTGCACCAGCAAGAATCTCGAGACCGACAAGGTCTGGGGCATGCGCCAGGGCGCACGCGACTACGTCGTCAAGCCTGTGGTGGCCGACGAACTGATCGCCAAGATCAAGGCCTTCGACTGAAGGCAGAGCCTGACATGGCCAACAAGGAAGCCCTGCGCGAACTGCAAGCCCGCCTCGCGCAGCGCATGCAGGCTGCCAAGACCGAGCAGCGCGGCCATTCGTGGCTGGCGGTGGATTGTGCCGGCCACGGCGTGCTGTTCCCGCTCGAGCAGGCCGGCGAGATCTTCGACGCGGGCACGGTGCTGGCGGTGCCGCATACCCAATCGTGGTTTGCCGGCGTGGCCAATCTGCGCGGCGGGTTGCACGGCGTGGTTGACCTGGCGGCGTTCCTCGGTTTGCGTGCTCGTGTGCCGGGCGACGCGCCGCGCGAGGGGGCGCGACTGGTCGCGCTGAATCCGGCGCTCGCGGTGAACTGCGCGCTGCTGGTCGACCGCCTGGCCGGCCTGCGCCACGACACGGATCTGACGACACAGGACAGCACCGACACCTCGGCGCGTCCGGGCTTTGCAGGAACACGCTGGCGTGATGCCAGCGGGCGTGAGTGGCAGGAAATCAAGTTGTCCGCCCTGGCGGCCGACGGGCAGTTCCTCGGGATCGCCGGCTAGCGGCGCTACGGGGCAATGGCAGAAGCGTATAGGCGCACGAAGACGAGAGGACTCGTATGGGCTTCATGGAACGATTCAAGACCAAGGGCCGTGGTCACGGTGGAACCGCCACTGCCGAGTTGTCTGCGTTCGACGAGGTGGTGGTGCCGCAGCCCCGCAGTCGCGAGACGTCGCGCGCCCGCGACGAGCAGGCTGCCGGCTCGCACAGCGCGGTGACACTGGACATGAACGCACCGCCAGCCACCAAGGCCAAGAACGACAGCTCGATCATCTCGGAGGCGTCGCCCTCTGAAATGGCGCCGGAGTTCAACGAGGCCCGCGACTTCTCGAACAGCGTGATCAGCACCGGCAGTGCGCTGCCGCTGATCGGCGAGAAGCCGCTGCCGCAGCAGCAGCGCATCCTCGGCGTGGTCGTGCTCATCGGCCTGCTCGGCCTCGTGCTCGGTACCGTGCTCGCACTGAACGCCGCCAATCGTGGCGCCAGCCAGGCCAGCGCCGTGGGCCAGGCCCTGATGCAGTCGCAGCGCCTGGCCAAGGCGGTGTCGCAGGCCATCGTCGGCAACCCGCAGGCCTTCCCGGAAGTGAGGGAGGCCGCCACCGTGCTGGCGACGAACGTGCGCGGCCTGCGCAGCGGCGAGGGTGAGCTGCCCGCAGCGCCCACGTCGGTGCAGGACACCATCGAACCGCTGCTGCCGTTGGTCGACCGCGCCGAGCGCAATGCCAACCAGGTGCTCGGCCAGCAGAAGACGTTGACCCAGGTGGGCCAGGCGCTGCGCACGATCAACCGCCAGTCGGCCGACCTGCTCGAGACCGCCGAGACGGTGTCCTCGCTCAAGCTGCAGCAGGAGGCCTCGCCCACCGAGCTGTCGGCCGTCGGCCAGTTGGTGATGCTGACGCAGCGGATCGGCAAGAGCGCCAACGAGTTCCTGACCGTCGAGGGCGTGAACTCAGAGGCCGTGTTCCTGCTCGGCAAGGACTTGAACTCGTTCCGCGAGATCGCCGAAGGCCTGAACAACGGCAACCCGGAACTGCGACTGCCTGGCACCAAGGACGCGCAGACCAAGGAGCGGCTGCGCGTGCTGCTGAAGCAGTATGAAGACACCCGCACGCAGGCGAGCGCCATTCTGGGCAACCTGCAGGGCTTGGTGACCGCGCGTGACGCGCAGGCGAACATCCTGAACGACAGCGAACCGCTGCGCAAGGGCCTGGAGTCGCTGCAGGAGCGGCTCGGTACCGAGGTCGGCTTCAATGCCGTCCACCTGGGGTTGATGCTCTTGTCGGTGCTGCTGATGGTGGTGGGTGGCCTCGGCTTCCTGCGGTTGTTCGTGCACGATCAGGCACAGCGCGCCCAGATGGCCGAAGCGCAGCGCCACGAGGCCGAGCGCCAGGAACAGGAAGCCAAGCGCGTGAACGACGCCAACCAGGCGGCCATCCTGCGACTGATGAACGAACTGCAGACAGTGGCCGAAGGCGATCTGACGCAGCAGGCGACGGTGACCGAGGACATCACAGGGGCCATCGCTGACTCGGTGAACTACACGGTGGAGGAGCTGCGCACGCTGGTCGCCCAGGTGCAGGGCACGGCCGCCCGCGTGACCGAGACGACGCAGCAGGTGGAGGCGACGTCGACCGAGCTGCTGGCGGCGTCGACCGAACAGCTGCGCGAGATCCGCGACACCGGCGAGTCGGTGCTGCAGATGGCCAACCGGATCAACCAGGTTTCGTCTCAGGCGCAGGAAACCGCGCAGGTTGCGCGTCGCTCGCTGCAAGCGGCCGAGTCGGGCCTGACCGCGGTGCAGAACACGATCGGCGGCATGAACTCGATCCGCGACCAGATCCAGGAAACGTCCAAGCGGATCAAGCGGCTGGGCGAGTCGTCGCAGGAGATCGGCGAAATCACCGAACTGATCTCGGACATCACCGAGCAGACCAACGTGCTGGCGCTGAATGCCGCCATCCAGGCCGCGTCGGCCGGCGATGCAGGACGCGGCTTCTCGGTGGTGGCCGAGGAAGTGCAGCGGCTGGCCGAGCGGTCGGCCGACGCGACGCGGCAGATCGCCGCGCTGGTGCGCACGATTCAGACCGATACGCAGGACGCCGTGGCCGCCATGGAGCGCTCGACGCAGGGTGTGGTCGATGGAACGCGGCTGTCCGACACCGCCGGCAATGCGCTGGGCGACATCGACCGTGTTACGCGGCAGCTGTCCGACCTGATCGAGAACATCTCGACGCAGGCCTCCAGCGAGGCCAAGTCGGCCAACGTGGTGGCTGCCAATATCCAGCACATCTTCGCCGTGACCGAGCAGACCGGTGAAGGCACCCGCTCGACCGCACAGATGGTGCGCGAGTTGTCGCGCAGCGCCGAGGAGCTGAAGCAATCGGTGGCCCGGTTCAAGGTGTCCTAAACCAGCTGTCCCAGCGGCTCCGCTGATCGAGTGCCATGCCCGTAACGCGCGACAACGAAGTGACCCACGATCTCAGTGCCCTGGCCTGGGTGCACGACGAGCTACGCCGCTCGCTCGAGGCGGCCCACAAGTCGCTGCGCCGCTACCTCAAGGAGGCCGAGTCGGTCGGCGGGTCGGACGTCGACACGGTCGATCCGTCCATCCTGCGCCAGGCGCGGGCCCAGCTGCACCAGGGCGCCGGCGCACTCGAACTGGTCGGCTTGCCGACGGCTGCGCAGATCCTGCGTGCGGCGGAGACCGCCGTGGCGCGGCTCGCCGCGCGCAGCCGCGGGATCACGCCGGCCGCGGTGGAGACGATCGAACGCGGCTCGTTCGCGTTGCTCGACTACCTGGCGCGCCTGCTGGCCGGCAAGTCGATCTCGCCGCTGGCAATGTTCCCGCAGTATCGCGCCCTGCAGGAGCTGGCCGGTGCCGGCCGCGTGCATCCGGCCGACTTGTGGACCAAGGACTGGCAGTGGCGTGCCCTGCCGGCCATGCCGCTGCAGCCGCCACGCCACCCCGACGTGTCGACGCAGTCGGAGCTGGAAACCGAAACCCTGGCGCTGATGCGCGGGCGCGATGCCGGTGCGGCAAGACGCATGAGCGACCTGTTCGCCGGCCTGGCCTCGGGCAGCGGCGACCGCCTTGCCACGTTGTGGCATCTGGCGGCGGCCGTCTACGAAGCGCAGGCCGAGGGCCTGCTGAAGGCCGACATCTACGGCAAGCGACTCGCCTCGCGACTGCTGGCGCAACTGCGTGCCGGCGACGCCGCCGATCCGTCGGATCGCCTGGCGCAGGACCTGCTGTTCTTCTGCGCGCAGTCGGCACCGAGAGCCGACCACGCCGCCGGCCCGCGACTGGCCGCCGTGCGGCAGGCGTTCGAGATCGGCCAGACGGTGGCGCAGGACTACGAAAGCACGCGCCTCGGCCGCTTCGACCCGGCCGTGTTGTTGCAGGCGCGCAAGCGCGTCGCCGCGGCCAAGGAGGTCTGGTCGGCCGTTGCTGGCGGCGATCATCAGCGGCTGATGGGGCTGCCCGAGCAGTTTGCGCTGGTGGGCGAGTCGCTGCAGAAGCTCTATCCGCAAGGTGACGTGCTGGCGCAGTCGCTGCAGACTGCTGCTGCGCAGACGCTGCAAGCCGGCGGGACCGTGACGCCCGAGCTCGCGATGGAGGTCGCGACCGGCTTGCTCTATGTCGACGCCTCGCTGGAGGATGTCGAGCTCGATCATCCCGAACTGGCCGGCCGCGTGCGCCGCCTCGCGCAGCGCATCGACGATGTGCGCCAGGGCCGGCCACCCGGTGCACTCGAGGTCTGGATGGAGGACCTGTACCGTCGGGTTTCCGACCGTCAGACGATGGGCAGCGTGGTGCAAGAGTTGCGCGCCTCGTTGTCCGAGATCGAGAAGCACATCGACCAGTACTTCCGCAACCCGGCACAGCGCGAGGTGCTGATTCCGGTGCCGGCGCAGCTATCTTCCATGCGTGGCGTGCTGTCGGTGCTGGGCCAGGATCATGCCTCGCATGCCGTCGTGCGCATGCGCGATGACGTCGATGCACTGATCGCGGCCGACGCCGAGGCCGCTGCCGGGGTCCAGACCGATACCTTCGACCGTCTGGCCGACAACCTGGGCGCCTTGAGTTTCCTGATCGACATGCTCAGCGTGCAGCCGCAGATGGCCAAGTCGCTGTTCCGCTTCGACCCGGTCGGCGGCAACCTGCACTCCGTGATGGACCGCGCACAGCGGCCGTCGGGTTTCGGCGCACTCGAGGTGCCGCCCGCGATGGAGCGTGGCCTCGTCGAACAGGCCGAGGCGATCGCACGTACCGCCCGATCGGGCGACGGGGACGTCGGCGCGCTGTCGCGCGATCTCGAGCGGCTCACGCGCCAGGCCGAGGCTGCCGATCAGCGTGGTGTGGCGGGCGTGGCCGGCAAGGTGCAGCGTGCGCTGCAGGCCGCCGGCAATGACGCCGAGAAGGAGCAGGCCCGCGCCGCCATCGCTCGCGCGATGGACAACGTGGCCAACCCGCAACTCGATGCGCAGCCCAGCCAGATGGCCGGTCTGGCACCGCCGAGCCAGCTGGCGCCGCTGAAGGCGGTGTCGCCGACGGTGACGGCGCCCACTGCGCCCGGCACCACCGGGCTCGAAGACGATCATGAGATGCGCGATATCTTCCTGGAGGAAGCGCGCGAGGTGATGCAAACCGCGCGCGACGCGCTCAAGCAGCTGTCGCACCACCCGTCCGATCTCGGCGAGATGACGTCGGTGCGCCGCGCCTTCCACACTTTGAAGGGCAGCTCGCGCATGGTCGGGCTGAAAGATTTCGGCGAGGCTGCCTGGGGCTGCGAGCAGCTGTACAACGCCCGCATGGCCGAAGGCGCTCCGGCCGATCACGACCTGCTGGAGTTCAGCGGCGAGGCCGTCGACTATCTCGGCCGCTGGATCGAAGCCATCGCCTCGGGCCAGACGGCCGGCTTCCAGCATCGGACGGTCGGCCGCGCGGCCGATTCGTTGCGCAACGATCGACGCCGCATTCCGCTCACCGAGGCGTTGCCGAGCACACCCGGCGCGTTGGCAGTGCCGGTCCCCGCTCCAGCTGTGCCCGCAGCCGCTCCGATTCCTGCCCCCGAAGTCGTTGCCAAGCCAGCCCCGGTACTCGACCTTCCGGTGGCTGACGAGATCGTGCTACCGATGCTCGACAGCGCTCCAGCCGCAGCCATCGAGGTGCCGCCGGTGGCCGAGGTGAGCTTCGAGCTCGACCTCGGCACATCAGAGGTGCCGACGGACCCGTTCCGTCTGGCGCTGCCGTCGGGCGATCTCGCCACCGAGGTGATGCCACTGCCGCGCAGTGAGGCGCCGCCGACCGCGCCGGCCGAGCCCGCGGTGGGCCTGATCGACCTGGCTCTGCCCGACCCGGGGATGCCCGCCTCCGAGGCTGCGGCGCCCGATACGCGACCCGACGCGATGGAGACGATGCCTGCTGCGCTCGGGCCCTATGTCGACTCCGTACCCGGCTCCCTGGATACGCCTGCCCTGTCCAAGCTCATCGACCTGTCGATCGCCGAGCCGCCCGCGTCGGTGGCGGTGCCGATGCCCGATGCCGATCAGTTCAAGATCGTCGGTTCGTTGCGCATACCGATTCCGCTGTTCAACATCTTCCTGAACGAGGCCGACGAACTATCGCGCCGCCTGGCCACCGAACTGGCCGAGTGGTCGCACGAACTCGGCCGACCGGTCGGTGAGACACCTGTCGGCCTTGCGCACTCGTTGGCCGGCAACTCCTCCACCGTGGGGTTCAGCGACTTGTCCCAGCTGGCCCGCTCGCTCGAACACGCGCTGTCGCGCGCACATGCTCGCGGTTTCGGCATCAGCGAAGAGGCCCAGCTGTTCGTGGCTGCCGGCGAAGAGATCCGGCGCCTGCTGCATCAGTTCGCCGCCGGTTTCCTGAAGAGCCCCGATCCGGAGCTGATGGGCTTCCTGATCGATCACGAGCACCTTGTGGTGCCGGAAGCCGAGGCGCCTGCGTTGCCGCCGGCCGCTGCGGCACCAGCGCAGCCACGCCTGCCCGGCGCCGGCTCGAACTTCACACCGCTGACACCGGCGCCACAACTGACCGAGTTCGGCCACGCCGAGTTGCGCCCGCTGCGCGAGTTGCCCGACCCGGTGCAGCGCCCGGTCGCTGTGCCGGCGGTGAGAGTCGACGCTCTCGACGACGAGGATGACATCGACGCGGTCGACGCGATCGACGCCGAACTGTTCCCGATCTTCGAGGAAGAGGGGCTCGAGCTGATTCCGCAGCTGCAATCACGCATGCGCGACTGGGTACGACGCCCAAGCGAGGCAGCGGCCGCATCAGCCTGCATGCGCACATTGCACACGCTGAAGGGCGGCGCCCGACTGGCCGGTGCGATGCGTCTGGGCGAGATGGCGCACCGTCTCGAGACCGCCATCGAACATCTGGTCGGTCGCGGTCATGCGACGGCCGCCGACGTCGAGCGCCTGGTTGGCCGCGTCGACGCGATCGAGATCCGTTTCGACCTGCTGCGCCGCGGTGATGCCGACCACTCGCAGCCGATGCCGCTCGAGGGTCAGCGTGCGCCTGCAGTTGAGACACAGAACCCAACCCCGCCGACGGCTGGAAGCGATCTGTCCCCGCTGGGCATACTGCGACCGGTGGGTGTGACGCCCGTGCCGGCGATCATGCCGGTCGAGCCTGCGCAGTCGGCGGTTTCCTTCGCGTCGGCTCCCGAGCTCGCCTCGAAGCCCGCGCCCGTCACGGCACCCACCATCCAGGCTGGTCCTGCGATCGACTGGGCCCGATTCAGCAGGACACCCGTCGCCGCGGGAACACCCGCCGAGCCGGTGATGGGCACCGGCAGCACGCAGTCCGCGGTGCGCGTGCGCTCGCAGTTGCTCGATCGGCTCGTCAGCCATGCCGGCGAGGTGAGCATCACGCGTTCGCGCATCGAATCGGACGTCGGCCAGCTGAAGGCCGCGCTGTCGGACCTGACCGAAAACCTGGAGCGGCTGCGCCGCCAGCTGCGCGACATCGAGTTGCAGGCCGAGACGCAAATCGCCTCGCGCATCGAGGCGGCCAAGGCTGCCGCGCAATCGTTCGACCCGCTCGAGATGGACCGTTTCACGCGGTTCCAGGAGCTGACTCGCATGATGGCCGAGTCGGTCAACGACGTGGCCACCGTGCAGCGCAGCCTGCAGCGGGCGCTGCAGTCGACCGAAGACGAACTCGCCGCGCAAGCCCGCCTGACGCGCGACCTGCAGGACGACCTGCTGCGCACGCGCATGGTGGAATTCGAAGGCCTGTCCGAGCGGTTGTACCGCCTGGTGCGCCAGGCCGCCAAGGAGACCGGCAAGCAGGTGCGGCTGGACATCGTCGGCGGCGCGATCGAAGTCGACCGCGGTGTGCTGGACCGCATGACGGGTGCCTTCGAGCATCTGCTGCGCAACTGCGTCACCCACGGCATCGAGTCGCCTGATGTCCGCGCCGCCGCCGGCAAAGACGCTACGGGTTCGATCGTCATCACGGTCGCCCAGGAAGGCAACGAAGTCGCCGTCGAATTCCGGGACGACGGCGCCGGCCTGAACCTCGGGCGCATCCGCGACAAGGGCTTGGCGATGGGCCTGATTCCAGCCGGGGCCGCGCCGACCGACGCCGAACTCGCGAACCTGATCTTCACCTCGGGCTTCAGCACGGCCGAGTCGGTGACCGGCCTGGCCGGACGCGGTGTCGGCATGGATGTGGTGCGCGCCGACGTCAACGCGATGGGCGGCCGCATCGAGACGGCTACTGCGGCCGGACGTGGCACCAGCTTTCGCCTGGTGCTGCCATTGACCACCGCGGTCACACAGGTGGTGATGCTGCGCTGTGGTGCGTTGACGGTCGCCGTGCCGTCGACGCTGGTCGAGATCGTCAAGCGCGCGTCGCCGAGCGAGATTCAGCAGGCCTATGGTGCCAGCGCGTTCCGACTCGATGATCGCAGCCTGCCCTTCTTCTGGCTCGGTGCGCTGCTGCAGGCCAGTCCGCGCGGCCAGATCGGCACACGTTCGCAACCTATCGTCATCATCCGCAGCGCGGCGCAACGCATTGCGCTGCATATCGACGAAGTGCTCGGCAACCAGGAAGTGGTGGTCAAGAACCTCGGACCGCAGCTCGCCAAGCTGCCCGGTCTGGCCGGCATGACGCTGCTGCCCTCGGGCCTGCCGGCACTGATCTACAACCCGGTGGCGCTGGCCACGCTGTACGGCGAAGGTGCCTGGGCGATGACACGCGCGTCGCTGGCGGCGCCGGAACTGCCCGTCGCGCCTCAAGAGGCCGAATCGTTGGCGCCGCTCGTGCTGGTGGTCGACGACTCGCTGACTGTGCGCCGCGTCACCCAGCGCCTGCTGGCGCGCGAAGGCTACCGCGTCGCGCTCGCCAAGGACGGCATGGAAGGCCTGGAAAAGCTCGCCGAGGAGCGGCCCGCGGTGCTGTTGTCCGACATCGAAATGCCCCGCATGGACGGATTCGATCTCGTGCGCAACCTGCGTTCCGATCCGCGCCTGGCCGATCTGCCGGTCATCATGATCACCTCGCGCATTGCGCAGAAGCACCGCGACTACGCGGCCGAGCTAGGTGTCGACCACTACCTGGGCAAGCCCTACTCTGAAGAGGATCTGCTGTCGCTGGTAGCACGCTACGCGCGCACGGTCTCCGCCGGCGCCTGAAGCAGAGGTTGACGGCTCCCGCATATGTGAGGGCAGTGCCCCTACACTGCGGATATGTCACAGGTCGTTGACCACCTGGCCGAGCTGACTGGGTTTCGCGACCGCGACATCCTGGACACCACGCTCGTCGGCGTGCTGCGTGATCTGCTGCGGCCGATCTCGGTGGCGATCTGCCATTGTGTCGGCGACGAGTCCGATCAGCGCTGGCTCGTCCGCGCCCGCCTGGGCCCGGGCGATATCGCAGCGCAGGCCGACCCGGTATGGTCCGAGCTCGAGGCGTTGCCCGCACTCGACGCCTTCCCTCGGCGCCTGGAGTGCCTGCGGCAGCAGGAGCCGCTGGAGATCAGCGACACGACGCACAGGACCTACTTTCCGCTGCTGACCGATCGTGACGTGATCGGCGTTCTCGAGATCGAGAGCAGGACAGATCTGGATGCCGAGCAGTTGCGCATGGTCAGCAACATGATGCGCATCTATCGCAATGTGCAGGGCCTGCTCGACTACAGCGAACGCGACAGTCTGACCGGGCTGCTCAACCGCAAGACCTTCGACGATTCGTTCTACAAGGTGACGGCGCTGGCTGGCGTGGCGCAGACGCCCGCCGCCGAGGCGCGCCGCGACAACCCGGCCGCGCGCGACCCCTACCTTGGCGTGGTCGATATCGACCACTTCAAGGCCGTCAACGACGGGCACGGACATCTGATCGGCGACGAGGTTCTGCTGCTGCTGTCGCGCCTGATGCGCGCGACGTTCCGCTTCCACGATCGGTTGTATCGCTTCGGCGGCGAAGAGTTCGTCGTGCTCATGCGCTGCGCCGGCGACGCGCAGGCGGCGGCCGCATTCGAACGCCTGCGCCACAACGTCGAGGCCTACACCTTTCCGCAGGTCGGCACCATCACCGTGTCGGTCGGCTTCACGCGGGTCAGGCCCACCGACAATCCCAACGCCGCCTTCGAGCGTGCCGATCGGGCGGTCTACTGGGCCAAGGGCCACGGCCGCAACCAGGTCGCCGACCATGCCTTGCTGGTGACTCGCGGCGAGCTCGTCGAGGGCGAGAAGATCGGCGACATCGAGTTGTTCTGAGGTGCCGACTTGCGACAAGAGCCCGGGCAGGGGCCTTGCGCGAGCAGGCTCGCTAACATGCCGGCCATCCGGCCCGGCCGCCGCGCAACACACCCAGGGATCGAGTCGATGGCGGATCGCTTGCCGCGTGCGCCATCCCCGGTCGGGGCAACCATGTTGACGATGACGCCACGTATGGTCTACCTGTCGCACCGATTCTTGCCCATGATGGCGATCGCATGCGCAGCGTGCGGTGCGGCGCTGACCTCGCACGCGGTGGATCGAGCCGCCCCGGGCGCGGCCTCTGCGGCGGCACGGGGTGCGATCCTGGCGCTGTTCGTCACCGGCACCGATCTCAGCATGCCGTCGATGATCGGCATGATCATGCTGATGGGTATCGCGACGAAGAACTCGATCCTGCTCGTCGACTACGTGGTGATGGCGCGACGTGATCACGGCCTGAACCGCTGGGACGCGCTGCTCGATGCCTGCCGCAAGCGCGCGCGGCCGATCGTGATGACGACGATCGCGATGGGGGCCGGCATGCTGCCGATCGCCATCGGCTTCGGCACCGACCCGAGCTTTCGCGCGCCGATGGCCATCGTGGTCATCGGCGGCCTGGTGACGTCGACCTTCCTCAGCCTGCTGGTGATCCCGGTGGTCTATACCTTCGTCGACGACGCGGTCGAAATGATGCGCCGGCTGCGCCGCCGTGCGACGCGCGGCCTGGCCGGCGCTGCCGCGCTGCCTGGGCCCGCCGACCGCCACTGACGCCGGCGCTCAGCGCGCCGCCGACGCGACGCGTCCCTTCACGTTGGCATAACGTGCCAGCGTCGCGGTCCGTGCCGCGTCGTGGTCGACGATCGGGCTCGGGTAGTCGCGATCGAGCTCGATGCCGGCGCCAGCCAGGTCGATCGGCCGCGCGCGCCACGGCGCATGGATCGCCGCGTCTGGCAGCCGCGCCAGCTGCGGCAGGTAGCGGCGGATGAAGTGCCCCTGCGGGTCGAACTTCTGGCTCTGCGTCACCGGGTTGAAGATCCGGAAGTAGGGCTGCGCGTCGCAGCCGGTGGAGGCCGCCCACTGCCAGCCGCCGTTGTTGGCGGCGAGGTCGAAGTCGTTGAGCTTCTCGGCGAAGTAGGCTTCGCCGCGCTTCCAGTCTAGGCCCAGGTGCTTGACCAGGAAACTCGCGCACACCATGCGCAGACGGTTGTGCATGTAGCCGGTCTGGTTGATCTGGTGCATCGCCGCGTCGACCAGCGGATAACCCGTGCGGCCCTCGCACCAGGCGGCGTAGTGGGCATTCGCCTGGCGGCCATGATCGAAGCGCAGCGCCTCGTACTCCCGGCGAAAGGCGTGGCCGACGACGTGAGGATGATGGTGCAGGATCTGGTGGTAGAACTCGCGCCAGATCAGCTCCGAGAGCCAGACCTCTGCGCCGCGCGAGCCGCCCTGCATGCGCTGCCAGGCCTCGCGCGCCAGCCGCCGCACCGAGATCGTGCCGAAGCGCAGATGCGTGCTGAGATAGCTCGGGCCCTTGATGCCGGGGAAGTCACGTGTCTGCGCGTAGCCGTCGATGCGTTCGACGAAGTCGTGCCACAGCGTCTCCGCGCCGCCGGCGCCGGCCGGCAGCTTGAGTGCGTGCAGGTTGCTCGCCTCGAACCCGATGTCGCCGAGTGTCGGCACGGCCGCCGGCACGGCGGCCGGCAACGGGGCCAGCGCGCCGGCCAGCTCAGCAACCGGCCACGCCGAGAGCGCCTGCGCGTCGACACGCTTGAGCCAAGCGCTCTTGTAGGGCGTGAACACGCTGTACGGCGTCAGCGTTGCTGTCATCACCTCGGCACGCTCGAACACCACATGGTCCTTGCCGGTGTGCAGGGCGATGCCGGCCTCGGCGAGGGCACCCCGCACGCGGGCATCGCGCGTCAAGGCATAGGGGTCGTCGTCATGACTGGCGAAGACCGCCTGCACGTCGAGTTCGCGGGCCAGCCGGGGGATCTCGGTCACCGCCTCGCCGTGGCGCACGACCAGCCGCACGCCGGCGACGCCGGCCTGCGTGGCGGTCCGCGCCAGCTGTGCATCGAGGTCGAGCAGGCTGTCGCGAATGAACTCGACGCGCCGATCCACCCGCGGCAGCGGATCGAGCAGGGTGCGATCGAAGACGAAGGCGCACCAGACCCGGCGCGCGGCATGCAGCGCGTGATGCAGCGCCGCGTTGTCGTCGACGCGCAGGTCGCGGCGCAGCCAGACGAGCGCCGACGACAGCGGTTTGGCGTGAGTCGTCGGCATCGACGTCGCTGAGGGCTCTGCGCCGTACTCAGGCGTCGCCGCGCGTGCGGCGCCAAGCCTGGTAACGTGCCATCGTCGCCTCGTTGGCCGGATACAGCCCGGGCAGGGCGACGCCGCGCTCGACCTCCTGCATGATCCAGCCCTCGAGCAGCTCCTGTTCGACCGCTGCGCCGACCACGTCGTCGAGCAGGTCGGCCGGAATCAGCACGGCGCCATCGTCGTCGGCGACCACCACGTCGTTGGGAAATACCGCGACGCCGCCGCAAGCCACCGGCTCCTGCCAGCCGACGAAGGTGAGCCCGGCCACCGAGGCCGGCGCCACGCTGCCCTGGCACCACACCGGCAGCCCGGTGGACAGCACCCCGGCACCGTCGCGCACCACGCCATCGGAGACCAGCCCGGCCACGTCGCGCTTGCGCATGCGCGCGCACAGGATGTCGCCGAAGATGCCGGCATCAGTGACGCCCATCGCGTCGACCACGGCCACGCAGCCGGCGGGCATGGCCTCGATGGCGGCGCGCGTGGAGATCGGGTTGGCCCACGAGGCCGGCGTGGCCAGGTCCTCGCGCGCTGGCACGAAGCGCAGCGTGAAGGCGCGACCGATTACGCGCCCCTGTCCCGGCCGCAACGGGCGGCTACCCGCCAGCCAGACCTTGCGCAGCCCCTTCTTCAGCAACACCGTGGTCAGCGTGGCGGTGGTGACATGCTGCAGGGCGCTCTGCACGGCCGGCGGCAAGGAAAGTACGTCGACGCTCATGTCAGGAGTCCTCTGGTTGTGGCCCGCGACGATGCGGCAGGCAGGAGTGTGGCGCGGTTTTTGCCGGTCGGTGCGCGGCCGGTCGCGCGACCCGCGGATCGAGGGGCTCGTGCCCCTTGGGGTTTCGCGAGTGCGGCATAGAATGAATTCATGGCCACGAGCCGTATCGATCTGACGAACCAGTTCCTGATCGCCATGCCCGGCATGGCCGACGATACGTTCGCCGGTGCCGTGGTCTACCTGTGCGAGCACTCCGAAAAGGGCGCGCTCGGCTTGGTGATCAACAAGCCGATCGACATCAAGCTGCGCAACCTGTTCGAGAAGGTCGAGCTGTCGCTCGACCGCAAGGATCTGGCCGAACAGCCGGTGTATTTCGGCGGCCCAGTGCAGACCGAGCGTGGCTTCGTGCTGCACGAGCGCAGCGGCGGCGAGGAAAGCCCGTACACCTCGACGCTCACCATCCCTGGCGGCCTGGAGATGACGACCAGCAAGGACGTGCTCGAGGCCATGTCCAGCGGCGCCGGCCCGCGCCGCGTGCTGGTCACGCTGGGCTACAGCGGCTGGGGTGCCGGGCAGCTCGAGGAAGAGATCGGCCGCAACGGCTGGCTCACTGTCAGCGCGACGCCCGAGATCATCTTCGACACGCCGATCGAGCAGCGCTACGACCGCGCCGTCAGCCTGCTGGGCATCGACCCGCGCATGCTGAGCCAGGAGGCGGGGCACGCATGAGCCAGCCCGGCCATGCCACCTCGCCCCGCCCCTCCACCTATCTTGCTTTCGACGTCAGCCTGCGCCGCGTCGGCGTGGCCGTCGGCAACAGCTTGCTGCGCCAGGCCACGCCGCTGGCCACCATCACCGTCGCCGGCGACGCGCGCTTCGCGGCGATCGCGGCGCAGGTGACCGCCTGGCAACCCGACGCGCTTGTGGTCGGCGTGCCGGTGCACCCCGACGGCGCGCCGCATGACAATACGCGCCGGGCGCAGCGTTTCGCCCGCCAACTGCACGGGCGCTTCCGGTTGCCGGTGCACGAGGTCGACGAGCGCTACACCACCACCGAGGCCCGCGCGGCCGGCGCCGCCGACCTGGACGCCGTGGCCGCCGGCCTGATACTCGAACAGTTCCTGCGTACCCTGCCATGAGCACCTTGACCCTCGACGCCGAAGCGCTGTATGCCGAGCTGCTCGCAGGAGTGCGGCCGCTGCTGCACGCCGACACCGTGCTGGTCGGCATCTGGTCGGGCGGCGCCTGGCTGGCCGAGCGGCTGCATGCCGACCTGCAGCGCCCCGGCGAGCCCGGGGTGATCTCGAGCACCCTGCACCGCGACGACTTCGGCGCCCGCGGCCTGGCCGGCGGCGGCGACGCGACCAAGCTGCCGTTCGCCATCGACGGCGCCCGCATCCTGCTGGTCGACGACGTGCTCGAGACCGGCCGCACCATTCGCGCGGTGATCAACGAGCTGTTCGACTTCGGCCGCCCGACCCGCGTGGACCTGGCGGTGCTGGTCGACCGTGGCGGCCGCGAGCTGCCAATCCAGGCCTCGGTGGCGGCCGCGCGCATCGTGCTGCCGGCCGAACAACGCTTGACGCTCGCGCGTACCGACGACGGGCGCTTCACCTTCTCGTTCCGCCACAAGACCTGAACACCACGACGATGCTGTCGCGCCGCAATCCCCAGCTCAACGCCCACGGCGAGCTGATCCACCTGCTGTCGATCGAGGGCCTGCCGCGCGAGGTGGTCACGCAGGTGCTCGACACCGCGGGCACCTTTCTGTCGGTGAACGACCGCGAGGTCAAGAAGGTGCCGCTGCTGCGGGGCAAGAGCGTGTTCAACCTGTTCTTCGAGAACAGCACCCGCACGCGCACCACCTTCGAAATCGCGGCCAAGCGCCTGAGCGCCGACGTGATCAACCTCGACATCGCGCGCAGCTCGACCGCCAAGGGCGAGAGCCTGCTCGACACCATCGCCAACCTGTCGGCCATGCATGCCGACATGTTCATCGTGCGGCACAGCGAGTCGGGCGCACCCTACCTGATCGCCCAGCACTGCGCGCCGCACGTGCACGTGGTCAACGCCGGCGACGGGCGCCATGCGCACCCCACGCAAGGCCTGCTCGACATGTACACGATCCGCCACTTCAAGCGCGACTTCTCGCAGCTCACAGTGGCCATCGTCGGCGACATCGTGCACTCGCGCGTGGCACGCTCCGACATCCATGCGCTCACCACGCTCGGTGTGCCCGAGGTGCGCGCGGTCGGCCCGCGCACACTGGTGCCGGGCGACCTGCGCGAGATGGGGGTGCGCGTCTGCCACGACATGGCCGAGGGCATCCGCGGCGCCGATGTGATCATCATGCTGCGTCTGCAGAACGAGCGCATGAGCGGCGCGATGCTGCCGAGCGCCGGCGAGTTCGCCAAGACCTTCGGCCTCACGCCCGACAAGCTGGCGCTGGCCAAGCCCGACGCGATCGTGATGCATCCGGGGCCGATCAACCGCGGCGTCGAGATCGATTCCAGCGTCGCCGATGGCAGCCACAGCGTGATCCTGCCGCAGGTGACCTTCGGCATCGCGGTGCGCATGGCGGTGATGTCGATCATCGCCGGGAACGAAGCATGACCCAGTTGCTCATCCAGGGCGGCCGCGTGATCGATCCGGCCTCGGGCCGCGACGAGACAGCCGACGTGGTGATCGCGGACGGGCGCATCACGGCGATCGGCCGCGCGCTGGGTGCCGGCGGCGCGCGTCGCATCGACGCCAGCGGTTGCGTCGTGATGCCGGGTCTGGTCGACCTGGCTGCACGGCTGCGCGAGCCGGGCCACGAGCACGAAGGCATGCTCGAAAGCGAGCTGCGGGCGGCTGCCGCCGGCGGCGTGACGAGCCTCGTGTGCCCGCCGGATACCGACCCGCCGCTGGACGAGCCGGGGCTTGTGGAGATGCTCAAGTTCCGCGCCCGCAAGCTGTCGTCGTGCCGCCTGTTCCCGCTCGGCGCGCTGACGCGTGGGCTCGCCGGCGAGGTGCTCACCGAGATGGCCGAGCTCAGCGAGGCCGGCTGCGTCGGCTTCTCGCAGGCCGATGCGCCGGTGCGCGACACCATGGTGCTGCTGCGGGCGCTGCAGTACGCCGCCACTTTCGGCCACACGGTGTGGCTGCGGCCGCAGGACAGCTGGCTCGGCCAGGGCGTCGCCGCCAGCGGCGCGGTGGCTACCCGGCTCGGTCTGTCTGGCGTGCCGGTGGCGGCCGAGACGGTGGCGCTGCACACCATCATCGAGCTGGTGCGCACGACCTCGGCGCGGGTTCACCTGTGCCGGCTGTCCAGCGCCGCCGGCGTCGCGCTGGTGCGGCAGGCCAAGCGCGAGGGCCTGCCGATCAGCGCCGACGTCAGCGTGCATTCGCTGCACCTGACCGACGTGGACATCGTCGACAACTTCGCCGAGACGCTCTGCGGCGGCAGCCGGCAGAAGTACCTGTACAAGGGCAAGTGCACGAAGATGGAGAAGATCGACGCCGGCGTGCTGACGCAGGGCACGAAGAAGGTCCGCGTCGTCTTCTACCGCACGGTCCACGGCCCGGTCGTCGGCTACGCGAACCGGGCCAACGGCAGCCAGACCGTCGCGATCGCGCGCAAGCGCTCGAGCTACGGCCAGGACGTCGTCGACCAGGCGTTCTTCCAGCAGATGACGTTCGGCCGCGTCAAGAGCTTCGAGGACTTCCGCAAGGCGGCGCAGCTGACCCCGCAGACGTTCAACTCGTTCTACGCCGACGACAAGCACATCGGCTTCTACACGAGCGGCAAGCTGCCGCTGCGCCGGGCCGGCTCGACCGGCGGGCGCGGCGGGTGACGCGCTCGAAGCGCGACATCGAGCTCTCGCCCACGGAATTCCGCCTGCTTGAGCACCTGATGCAGAATCCGGGCCGGGTCTATTCGCGCTCGCAGCTTCTCGATGCCGTGTGGGGCCGCGACATCTATGTGGATGAACGCACCGTTGACGTGCATGTGGGCCGCTTGCGGAAATCCCTGCAGCGCGGCCGCGAAAGCGACCCCATCCGCACGGTGCGCAGCATGGGTTATGCTTTCGATGAAAGATTTGGGGCGGCGTAAGCATTACCGCGCCCATCGGAACCAACCAGCTATTCGTCAATATTCATGTACGGAGATTCACACTCCTCAAGGAACATTCCTGGCGGCACAGATTCAGTTGATGCGGGTTTCGGAAGACCGATGTAGATGTAGTAATCATACCCGAAGTGAATGTAAGACTCCTGTGGACCGAACAGTCGGCACCAAATGTATTCGCGAAGGCATCCTCGCACAACTTCTTCCAAATCCCTTCCTGCAACTGTCTTGTCGTCTTGTAGTTCTGCGCATCTTTCGACCAAGCCATCACCAATCTCTCTATCGATGACGTTTGAGTGGATTTTGAGGTTGCTGATGCGCATCGCATGGATGCCTGCGTCCGACAAAAGCCGCCGTGCAGTTTCTGCATATTTTCCCTCAACTTCGAGGTAGTCCTCCCTCGAAAGGGTTTTGCCGCCAAAACAGCGACTAATTTCAGAAACGCCAATCCAGTCGTCAATCATGAACGCACCCTGATCATCTCTGTATGCAGGGTCATACTTGGTCAGTCGATATCCGTACATCCTTCAGTCGCCAATCCGAGCAGATAAGTCTGCGAAGAAAGTTCCGGTTCTCGTTTCCTTAGAGGAAAGGCCGGGGATAGGCATGAAAAAAATAATTCGCTAATCCTTAGCCAAACTTCCTATGCCTACGGTCCTGCATGGGCTGGTAGGCAGCTCTTGCGTGGTATTCGCAGTAGGGCGACTTATCGCGCGGGGAGTGGCCGCAGAAGCAGAAATCTTCCGAGCCTGGATCGCCGATGGGCCATTTGCAGGTTTTGTCGGAGAGATGAAGGATGGTGACGCGGCCGCCCTTGGGCAGGTCCACCAGCCTGAGCGGTTGCGGTTCCGGCAGAGCGATCTGGCGCTGAATGGGTTCAACCCGTACAAAGGTCTTGAGCGCCGTGTTTCCGGTGCTCGGCATGGAGGGCGAACCCACGGGCCTGCCGGGATGGCTGGGTTCGCGGGTCTTGCGCGGAGCGCGAGGCTCGGTGGAGCGCGGCTGGGTGACACGGCCTGAAAGATTCAGCCGGTGCACCTTGCCGATAACGGCGTTGCGCGTGACCCCCATGCCAAGGCGGGCTGCAATCTGGCTGGCGCTGTGGCCCTCGGTCCAGAGCTTCTTGAGAAGCTCCACACGCTCATCCGTCCAGGGCATTTTTTCGTTGCCGATAACTTGTGTTGGCATCTCGTTCAATTTTGAATCCCCCATCTAGCGCAGAAATGACCTCTCGGCGCGTTGACGCTATAAGTGACTTTGGAACGCTACATATCGTAGCTCTAATGAGCGGACACTACTATACGCGGTGACTCGACTACAAGAATCCGGCAGCGTGTTTTTTATGTTTTCCCCAGCTAATCACGCGCCGCCGCTTGGTTAACAAGACCTTACTGCCATCGGGAATCAGAGGTCCATGCGCTGTTTTGACTCATGTTGATGAGTGCGCCGCACACCACGCAATTGACCGAGCGCAATCATGCACTTATAGTGAGAAAAAATTACTTGCGCCGTTCCCTGAGCGGCGCATTTTGCTTTGCACCAAGGACTCTTTCGATGATTGCAGCCGTCCTTCCCACTTATAATCGCGCCAAAATCAGTTTTGAGCGGGGCGAAGGCATGCGCGTTTTCACCCCCGAGGGCGAAGCCTATCTGGATTTCGGCGGCGGCGTTGCGGTTACAAGCTGCGGACATGCACATCCGCATCTGGTGAAGGCACTCACCGATCAGGCGCAGAAGATCTGGCACACATCGAACATCTACCAGATGCCGGGGCAGGAGAAACTGGCCCAGCGGCTGATCGATGCCACTTTCGCTGACACGGTGTTCTTCACCAACTCCGGCGCAGAGGCGCTGGAATGTTCGATCAAGATGGCGCGGAAATATCATGCGGCGAAGGGACATCCGGAGCGCTACCGCCTGATCACCTTTGAAGGCGCGTTTCATGGGCGCACGCTGGCAACAATTGCGGCGGGCGGCCAGGCGAAATATCTCGAAGGCTTCGGGCCGAGGGTTGAAGGCTTCGATCAAATTGCCTTTGGCGATTTTGAAGCGTTGAAGGCGGCAATTGGCCCGGAGACTGCGGGCATATTGATTGAGCCCATTCAAGGCGAAGGCGGGGTTCGCCCGGTGCCGCCGGAAGACCTGCGCGCCATGCGGGCGCTTTGCGATGAGCATGGCATTCTGCTGGTGCTCGATGAAGTGCAGTGTGGCATTGGCCGCACGGGCAAATTGTTTGCTCATGAATGGGCCGGGATTACGCCGGATATCATGGCGGTGGCCAAGGGCATTGGCGGCGGCTTTCCGCTGGGTGCCTGCCTTGCCACCGAAAATGCGGCGCAGGGCATGACGGCGGGTACCCATGGCTCAACCTATGGCGGCAATCCTCTGGCCACGGCGGTGGGCAATGCGGTGCTTGATGTGGTTCTGGAAAAGGGTTTCCTCGATAATGTGCTGCAACGTTCGCTGGTCCTGAAGCAAAAACTGGCGCGGCTCAAGGATGAGCATCCCACTGTCATTGAAGACATCCGGGGCTCCGGCCTGATGATGGGGATCAAGTGCAAGGTTCCCAATGCGGATTTCCAGGCGAAGGCTTTGGAGCACAGGCTTCTCACCATTGCGGCGGGCGACAGCGTTATCCGCCTTCTGCCGCCGCTGATTGCCACTGACGCTGATATCACCGAGGCCGTCAATAAGCTAGAAATGACCTGCCGCAGCCTTGAAGCGAAACAGTGATGAGCGACGCGCCAAGACACTTTCTTGATCTTTCGGATTTCGAGGGTGCGGACTTGCGCGTTATTCTCAATGACGCCAAGGCCATGAAAGCGGGACGCGCGGGCCTGAGCAAGGGGACGCATGAAACCACCGCCCTGCTTGCCGGGAAAATCATCGCATTGATCTTCCAGCGGCCGTCGACCCGCACCCGGGTCTCTTTTGAAGTTGGCATCCGGCAATTGGGCGGTGAGTCCCTGCTCATTTCGGCGGGCGACATGCAACTGGGCCGGGGAGAAACCATCGCCGATACGGCGCAGGTTCTGTCGCGCTTTGTGGATGCCATCATGATCCGGGCCAAGGACCATGATGACCTCATGGAGCTGGCGCATCACGCCACCGTTCCAGTGATCAACGGCCTCACCAACAAATCCCATCCCTGCCAGATCATGGCCGACATCCTCACCCTGGAAGAGCATGTGGGGCCGCTTGAAGAACAGACCATTGCCTGGGTCGGCGATGGCAACAATGTGGCCGCCTCCTTCGTTCACGCGGTGACAAGGCTCGGCGGCAAGCTGCGTGTGGCCACGCCAGGGGCGCTTTCGCTCAATCCTGACCTGCTGAAATGGGCCCGGACCAATGGCGCGGATATTACCGTTACAACGTCGGCTGATGTGGCCGTCGCTGGCGCCACCTGTGTGGTCACTGATGCGTGGGTTTCCATGCATGACGCTGATGCCACTAACCGCCACAACCTGCTGAAGCCCTATCAGGTCAACGCCGCGCTGATGAAGAAGGCTGCAGAAAATGCCGTCTTCATGCATTGCCTGCCGGCGCACCGCGGCGAAGAGGTGACCTCCGATGTCATGGACGGGCCGCAGTCGGTTGTGTTCGACGAGGCTGAAAACCGCCTGCATGCGCAGAAAGCCATTCTCCTGCATTGTTTCGGCCTGACATGACGCGCGCACAGGATACGGTCATGCCCTTCGAGATCAAGCCTCTTGGGGTTCGCGGGCGCGTTGTCAGGCTTGGCGCGGTGATTGATGACATCGTGCATCGCCATGATTATCCACCGGTGGTTTCCGCCCTTCTCGCCGAGGCCATTGCGCTTACCGCCATGCTCGGCGCCACACTGAAATTCGAGGGCAAATTCATCCTGCAAACCAAGACAGATGGCCCGGTTGACATGATCGTGGCGGATTTCATGGCGCCCGACGGGGTGCGCGGTTACGCCCGTTTCAACAAGAAGAAACTGGAGGCGCTCACGGCACCTACCCAGCAGGATTTGCTGGGCAAGGGCTATCTGGCGATGACGGTGGATCAGGGTTCCGACATGGAGCGCTATCAAGGCATCGTGCCGCTGGACGGGACAACGCTTGCTTCGGCGGCGGACACCTATTTCAAGCAATCGGAGCAAATCCCCACGCGGCTTCGCCTGGTTTCCGGGCCGCTGCTGGCGCGGGGCGAGAAAACCACCCATTGGCGGGCCGGGGCCATCATGGTGCAGCATTTGCCGGCCGAGGGCGGCATAAGCCCCATCCCGTTTTCATCGGGCGACAATCCGGAGGGTGAAGAACTCGTTCAGGAAGATGATAACTGGGTGAAAGCCAAGCTGCTGCTTGATACGGTCGAAGACCATGAGTTGCTTGATCCCACGCTCACCACGGAAGAATTGCTGTACCGGCTGTATCACGAGGACGGCGTTACGGTTTATCCGGCCAGCGCCATCATCCGGCACTGCACCTGTTCACCGGATGCGGTGCAGAAGATGCTGAAAGGTTTTTCCGATGAGGACCGCAAGGACATGATCGAGAATGGCGAGATCAAGGTCATCTG
>CALMQI010000077.1 GCA_937871935.1 uncultured Burkholderiales bacterium | reverse complement strand
CCAAGCAGCCGCTCGACGACGGGGCGAGCGAGCACGGCCCAGGTCTGGTCGAACTCTGCAAAACCCGTTTCAAACGTTCCCCGCACTTCCAGGCTCTGGTAGCGAAACCGCGGCCGCCCCTCGCCGAGCCCGAGCGCCACAGCGCGAATCGGTTCCCCCGTCGCGACCCCGAGCTTTTCCGCGAGGCGTCGGCCGAGCACGACCCCAGGCAGGCCGTCGGCATTGGCCGCGAGTTGCTCGGCGGTCGCCGCGAACTGGCCCGCTGCCGCGTCGACTCCGCGCAGCACAACTTCGGTTCCCGCTCGCCCTGACCCGGAATCGCCGACTTGGCGATCCGACGAGAGCGAACCTTGCCCGTAGACCACACGACCGACTCTGCGAACGCCCGCGACGGCTTTGAGCGTCGCAACCGTCCGTTCGTCGATGTGTCCCGCCTCTCCTCCCAAGGGGTAGACCACGACCGCTGCGTTGCCGCGGATCAGCTTCGCCTGCAGGTCGCCCGGCAGGAAGCCGAGGTGCTCGCCGGCCTCGACCACGGGCCGCGTGATCACGAGACGCTTGACCTCGCCCGCGCGCAGGCGGCGCACGGCGGCGGCGGCAAGGGTATGCGCATCGTGCGCGACCTGGCGCTGCTCGAGACCGAGATCGCCGCCGCGCGCCGCGAGGGCGAGCGCTACTTCGGCGATGGCCGCCTGTTCGTCGAACGCTATGTCGAGCGCCCGCGCCACATCGAGGTCCAGGTGCTCGGCGACGCTCACGGCCAGGTGGTCCACATCTGGGAACGCGAGTGCTCGGTGCAGCGGCGCTTCCAGAAGATCATCGAGGAAACGCCCTCGCCGGGCCTCACGCCCGCGCAGCGCCGCGAGATCTGCGAATCGGCGGCCGGCATCGCCCGGGCCTGCGGCTACCTCGGCGCCGGCACGGTCGAGTTCATCTACGGCGCTGGCGGCGAGTTCTATTTCCTGGAGATGAACACAAGGCTGCAGGTCGAACACCCGGTGACTGAAGCCGTGTGCGGCCTGGACCTGGTGCACGAGCAGGTGCGCCTGGCGCGTGGCGAACCGCTGGGCCTGGTGCAGTCCGACATCGCGCAGCATGGCCACGCCATCGAATGCCGGCTGTATGCCGAGGACCCGGCGCACGACTTCCGCCCCGCCACAGGCACCATC
Organism: uncultured Burkholderiales bacterium; assembly: GCA_937871935.1. Taxonomy (GTDB): domain Bacteria; phylum Pseudomonadota; class Gammaproteobacteria; order Burkholderiales; family Burkholderiaceae_C; genus JAEUPI01. The sequence goes on along the minus strand of CALMQI010000077.1, from coordinate 35,543 downwards.
CTGAACTGGAAGCCACCCGGCGGCCCGGGCGTGCGCGTCGATGCCGGAGTGCGTGAGGGCGGCGAGGTCACGGCCGCGTTCGACCCGATGATCGCCAAGATCATCTGCCACGGCGCGACGCGCGCGCAGGCCATCGCGCGCTCGGTGCGGGCGCTGCAGGACACCGTGCTGCTCGGTGTCACCACCAATGCAAGCTACCTGACGCGCGTGCTGCAACACCCGGAATTCAGCGCCGGCCAGGCCGACACCGGCATGCTGGCGCGCTGCGCGGGCGAGCTGATCGCGCCGCTGAGCGAAGACGACATCGACCTGCTGCTGGCCGCTGCCGTGCTCTCCGACCGCGAACTGATGCAGCGCGTCCATGCCGTGCCGCCCATGCACGCTGCCATGGGCGCCTGGAGGAACTGAGGCCCCCGATGCAAGCCCGCTACCTGATCGACGGCACCGCCCACGACGTGGTGGCCACCCGCGGCGGCGACGGCAGCGTGCAGCTGCGGCGCGGCCAGCGCAGCCTGCGCATCAGCCGCGAGGCCCTGCCCGACGGCCGCTGGCGCGTCACCGTCGACGGCCGCTCCCGCACCGTGCACCTGGCGGCCGGGGCCGACGCGGTGTTCGTGCATGCCGACGGCCTGGGCGCGGTCCAGGTCGAACGGCAGACGCTGTCTCACGCCACCGGCGGCGCGGCCGGTGGCGCTTCCAACCTGCTCAGCGCTCCCATGCCCGGCGTGGTCATCGCCGTGCATGTGGCCGCGGGTGAACAGGTGCGCGCCGGTCAGGCCCTGATGGTCATCGAGAGCATGAAGCTCGAGACCACGCTCACGTCCCCGCGCGACGCGCGCGTGAAGACCGTGCACCACGCCGCCGGGGCCAGCTTCGCGCTGAAGGCCGCGCTGATCACCCTGGAAGACGCCTGAGACTGCCCGCCGCCGACACCATGAAGCGCATCGAATCCCGCATCGACACCTCGTCCGAGGCCTACAAGCGCAACCATGCCGCCATCAGCGCCATCGTCGACGACTTCCGCGCCCGCCAGGAACGCGCACGCCATCTCTGCCCGCCGCGCGACCTGAAGCGCTTGCGCTCGCAGAACAAGCTACTGCCGCGCGAACGGCTCGACCTGCTGCTCGACCCCGGCACGCCTTTCCTCGAATTCTCGTCACTGGCCGCCTGTGGCCAGTACGACGACGAGGTCCCGGGCGCGAACGTCATCACCGGCCTGGGCGTGGTCAGCGGGCGCGAGGTGCTGATCCACTGCGACAACTCCGGCATCAAGGGCGGCGCCTGGTACACGCTGACGCCGCGCAAGATCACGAGACTGCTCGACATGGCGCTGGAGAACCACCTGCCGGTGCTGCACCTGTGCGACAGCGCCGGCGCCTTCCTCGAAGAGCTGTCGGGCGTCTACATCGAAGGCGGGCGCGTCTTCCGCAACCAGTGCCTGCTGTCCAAGGCCAACGTGCCGCAGATCGCGATGGTGTTCGGCCACTGCACCGCCGGCGGCGCCTATATCCCTGCGCTGTGCGACTACAGCATCATCGTGCGCGGCGCCGGCGGCGTGTTCCTCGGCGGCCCGCCGCTGGTGAAGGCGGCCACCGGCGAGGAGCACACCGCCGACGAGATCGGCGGCGCCGATCTGCACACGCAGATTTCGGGCACGGTGGACTACCCCGCCGACAGCGAGGCGCACGCGATCGAGATCTGCCGCGAGCTCGTCGCCCAACTCAAGCCCGCTACGCGCAGCTTCCTGCCCGAGCGCGAGCCCGAGGCGCCCTACTACGACCCCGGCGAGATGCACGGCATTGTCAGCCCCGACCACAAGGTGCAGTTCGACCACCGCGAGCTGATTGCACGCATGGTCGACGGCAGCCGCTTTCACGAATACCAGCCGGCCTACGGCACTACGCTGGTCTGCGGTTACGCCTACCTCTGGGGCTACCGCATCGGCATCCTGGCCAACAACGGCGTGCTCTTTTCCGACAGCTCGAAGAAGGCGGCGCACTTCATCGCGCTGTGCAACCAGAACCGCACGCCGCTGGTGTTCCTGCAGAACACCACGGGCTACATGATTGGCCGCAGCTACGAGATGGAAGGCATCACCAAGGACGGCGCCAAGATGCTGATGGCGCAGGCCGGCAGCGAGGTGCCCAAGTTCACCGTGATCACCAGCGCCGCATTCGGCGCGGGGTACTACGGCATGTGCGGCCGCGCCTGGGACCCGCGCTTCATCTGGGCCTGGCCCAACATCCACATGGGCGTGATGGGCCCCGAGCAGGCCGCCAACACCCTGGCCGATGTGAAGATCGCCCAGTTGCGGCGCAACGGCCACCCGCTCGACGACGCCGCCATGAAGGTGCTGCGCGACCGCGTCTTTGAGAAGGCCGAGCGCGAGTCCAACGCCTACTTCGCCACCTCGCGCCTGTGGGACGACGGCCTGCTGGCGCCAACCGACACACGCAACGCGCTGGGCATGGCGCTGTCGGCAGCGTCGCACGCGCCGATCGGCGAGCCGCACTACGGCATCTTCCGGCTGTAGCGCGATCCGTCGGTTCAGGCGGCTTGCGGTTCCCGGTCCAGCCTGAACATGGCGACCACCTGATTGAGGCTGTGTGTCTGCTCGCGCAGGCTCTCGGCAGCGGCAGCAGACTGCTCCACGAGCGCCGCATTGCGTTGTACGGCCTCGTCGATCTTCGATGCGGCCTCGCTGGCTTCGTGCACACCACTGGCCTGCTGGTGCGTCGATGCGCTGATCTCGCCGAGCAGCACCGACAGGCGCTGGCTGGACTTGACGATGGCCGACATGGCGCCCTGGGTTTCGTCGGCTACCTGCGCACCCGAAGTGACTGCGCCCACATTGGTGGTGATCAGCGCCTTGATCTCGGCCGCCGCAACGGTGGAACGCTGCGCCAGCGATCGCACCTCCGACGCGACGACCGAGAAGCCGCGCCCCTGCTCGCCGGCGCGTGCGGCCTCGACGCTGGCGTTGAGCGCCAGAATGTTGGTCTGGAAGGCGATGCCGTCGATGACGCCGACGATGTCCGCCATCTTGCGAGACGATGCCGTGATCTCCCCCATCGTCGCCACCATCTTCTGCAGCCGCCGCCCGCCGTCTGCCGCTGCGGCGGTTGCCTGTTCCGCCACGCCGGCTGCCTCGCGCGAAGAGGCGGCGTTCTGGTTGACGCTGGCCGACAGCTCTTGCAGCGTGGACACCGTGTGCTGCAGCGACGCTGCTTGTTGCTCCGTCCGGGTCGACAGATCCTGGTTGCCGGCAGCGATTTCGCCGGAGGCCACCAGGATAGAGCCGGATGACTCCCGGATCGACCCGATGCTGCCGCGCAGGCCGTCGCTCATCCGATCGAGAGAGGCCAGCAAGCGCCCGATCTCATCGGACCGGTGGGCAACCTGGTCGCCTTGGCGCAAGCCATCTCGACTCAGGTCCCCCGCCGCCACACGGTCTGCCAGACGCACGGCTGCCACCAGGGGCACGGTCACCGAACGTGTCACCAGCCAGCCGCAGATCGCCGCCACGATGAGCCCGAAGACGCCGCTCACGGCGATCAAGCGGCCCGCCGTCTTTCCCGAAGCTGCAATGCTCGCGGCCGCCTCCAGAACATGAACGCGTTGTCGCTCGGCGAAGCCCGTCAGCAGCGTCGCTCGCTGAGCCGACGGGGCCTCGATATGCGAGGTCAGTATCTTGACGGCATCCTCTGGCTGAAATGCCAGTGCCAAGGCGATGGCCTTCGCATAGTGCGGTGCCGTCTGCTTGGCGATGAGCTGGACCGTCTCGATGTCGGTGCGGTCCTGTGGGTCGACCGCGGAGGCGGCCAACTGCTGCAGAGTACCCAGGACTTGAGCGTCAAGCGTCTTGATCAACGCCGCCTGCCGCTGCATGGCCTCAGGGTCCGAGAACAGGCCGATGTTTCGAATGGCGACATCGTGCCGCTGGACCTGGCTGAGCAGGTCGGCCGCAGAATTGAACCGCGCCTGCGCTGGACCGAGAGTCTCTTCGATCAGCCGCTGCGACTGCCAGGCGTTGGCGATGCCGATAGCGCACACGGTTGCCAGCAAAGCCGCCACCAGTCCGAATCCGACCGCCAGTCGCTTCGCGACACTCATTCCTGCAATGATCTTCATGCCACAGTCTCCGATGTTGCCGTGCACGTTTAGCGCAACTTACTTGCTGTACGCACCGACCATGAAACCGTAGCCACCATGGACTTCGACAAAGGACGACTTGGCCTCGATCTCCTTGCTGACGGGGTTGACCCAACGGTAGTCCACCCAGCCTGGCTTGTTTGCCGACACGTGACCCATGATGTCCTGCACGAAGGCCTTGCCGTCGGCGTCCTTCAATTGGGCCAGTGACTTGCCGACGAGTTTCTCGTTGGCGCCATGGGCCAACACGTTGCCGCTGGCGTCGAGGACGGCCACATACAGGTCGCGGTCGACGAAGGGCCCCTGCTTGTCGTTGAGCACCGCAAAGGCGTCCTTGCCCTTCTCCTTGAAGAGCGTGGCGGCCTTCTTGGCCATTGCCTTGGCCTCGTCCTTGGTGGCCCGATCGGCAGCGCTCACCGTCAGCGACATCGCGAGCATGGCTGCCAACACCATTTGGCGTCGATTGAGTTGGATCATGGGAATCACTCCTTTGATGGGGTTGCGGTGGGGTTTGGCGCGAATCGACGTCCGATCCGTGCGCCGCTCTGACGCTATCGACCTTGATCGCCACCCCTTGACTCGAGCAGACGGGCAAACTGCCAACAGTTAGGCAAGTTGATCGGCGAGACAACGCTTTCCACCGTCTCCAGCAGATGTGGCTTTACCACTTTGCTTGACCCCCGCAGGGGCCGGCTGGGCGCAGCCCGGCCCTGGGGCGCTCAGTAGATGCCCATGGCCAGACCGGCCCCAATGGCCGCCCCCAAGTCCGCGCAACGTTCCAGATCCAGCGGACCGATGTGTTTCTCACGCAGGATGTCCTCCGGCGTCTGGGCGTGGGTGCAGACGATCAGCGCGTCGGCGACGAGCCGCAGCCGCCAGCCGGTGCAAATGCGTTCGATCTGGCGCGCGGCGTTGCTGCCGTCGCTGCCGGCGCATATCAGGCAGGCGTAGGGCCGGCCGTTGATGCGGTCGAGCACGGGGTAGTAGCTGCGGTCGAAAAAGTCCTTCATCAGGCCGGACATTGCGGCCAGGTTTTCGGGCGTGGCGAAGATCATGCCGTCGGCGGCCAGCACGTCGTCGGGCCCGGCCTGCGCCGCATGCAGCAGGCGCACGTCGATCGCCGGCTCGCGGGCGGCACCGTCAGCGGCGGCGCGCGCCATCTGCAGCGTGCCGCCGGTCATCGTGTGGTAGACGACGAGGAGCGTCTTGCGCGCCGGCGTCACCTGGGCGGCCCCTGCGGGCGCGGTCAACGTGCCGGGCTGTCCGGGCACGCTTGCATGCCGTGAAAGCTGACGAAGTCGGCGAGCGGCGCGCGCTCGGTGATGAAGGCGTTCTCTGGCGCCTGCAGGTCCTCGTGCCCGAGTGCGATGCCGCACAGAAGCATCTCGTTGTCGCCCATCGGCAGGTGCTGGCGCGTCACCTTGTGGAACCAGGCGAAAGCGGCCTGGGCGCAGGTGTGCAGGCCCTGGGCGCGCGCCGCCACCATCACGTTCTGGATGAACATGCCCACGTCCATGAAGCTGCCGGTGTTCAGCCGCCTGTCCAGCGTGACGAGAAGCCCGACCGGGGCGTCGAAGAAGCTGTAGTTGCGCAGCATCTGCCGTTCGCGTGCGGCCTGGTCATCGCGCGCGATGCCCATCGTGGCGTAGAGGCCAAAGCCACAGCGGCGGCGGCGATCGAGGTAGGGTTCGAACCAGCTCGTCGGGTAGTAGGCGTACTCGGGCTGGTAGCGGTCGGGGTCTTCCTGGGCGGCCTTGACGATGTCGGCACACAGGCGGTCGCGCGCCTCGCCCGCCAGCACGTACACGCGCCAGGGCTGCACGTTGTTGCCGCTGGGGGCCCGTGCCGCCACTTCCAGGATGTGGCTCACCACCGCGGCAGGCACCGGCGTGGGCAGGAAACGCCGCACCGACTTGCGGCTGCGGATGGCTTCGTCGACATGCATGGGCGCGGTCTCTCCGGTGGGGCTGTGGGCGTCGGCCGGCCATGCCGGTCGGGCTGCCAGCACTGGACGACGCCCGAGGCTTGGGCTAATCTCGACATATGAATTCTACCAAACGGCCGTTCGATTGGGTGCCCACGCCCGAGATCGTGGCGAACTCCAATCTCACTGCCTTCATCCGCAAGACCGGCGAGGCCGACCTGGCGGCGCTGTCCCGGCGCGCCGACGCCGACCCGGCCTGGCTGATGCAGCAGGTTTTCGAGTTCTGCGACTTCCGCTTCTACACGCCGCCGCAGCAGATGCTCGACACCTCGCGCGGCATCGAATGGGCCCGCTGGTGCGTTGGCGGCACGACCAACGTCGTGCTCAACTGCATCGACCGCCATCGCGATACGCCGGCCTGGGAGCGCCCGTTTCTGGTCTGGGAGGGCGAAGACCGCCGTGCCCAGCGCAGCTTGAGCTACCGCGACTTCGACGCCGAGGTCTGCCGCCTGGCCGGCGCTTTGCAGGCCCTGGGCGTGCAGCGCGGTGACCGCGTCGGCCTGTACATGCCCAACCTGCCCGAGACCTTCATCGCCTTTTTCGCGGCGATGAAGATCGGCGCCGTCGTCATGCCGCTGTTCTCGGGCTTCGGCCCGCAACCCATCGTCTCGCGCCTGAACGACGGCGAGGCCAAGGTCGTACTCACGGTCGACGGCACCTGGCGCCGCGGCACGCCGGGCGCGATGAAGGCGGTGCTCGACGAGGCGCTGCTGTCGGTGCCCAGCGTGCAGCATGTGCTGGTGCTGCGGCACCTGGGTGACGCCCTGCCCGCCTGCCCCATGACAGCAGGGCGCGACCACGACTGGGCCGCCGCCGTGGCGCGCCAGCCGGCCGAGTTGGCCACCGCCGAGATGGCCGCTGACGACCCCGCCGTGCTGCTGTACACCTCGGGCACCACCGGCAAGCCCAAGGGCGCGGTGTGGACCCATGTGAGCTTCCTGGGCTCGATGGTCATGCGCGACATGCACATCTGCGCCGACTTCAAGGCCAGCGACCGCTTCTTCTTCATGAGCGACATGGGCTGGATGGTCGGCGCCATGTGCGCCTGCATCCCGAGCTATTTCGGCGGCAGCCTGCTCGTCGCCGAAGGCACACCCGACTTTCCTGACACGGGCCGCTTCTGGCGCCTGCTGCAGGACCACAAGGTCACCTATCTGGGCGTGGCGCCGACGCTGATCCGCGGCCTCATGCGCTACGGCGACGCCGAGGTCGAGGGCTTCGACCTGTCGTCGCTGCGCGTCACGGTGTCCGGCGGCGAAGCCTGGACGGAAGCGCCCTGGCGCTGGTTCTTCGAGCACATCTGCAAGAACAAGCTGCCCTTCCTGAACATCGTCGGCGGCACTGAAGTCGGCGGCTGCAACTTCACCGGCACCGTGCTGCATCCGCTGCGGCCGGGTTCCTTCGGCATGGGCGGGCTGGGCGTCGGCGCCGACATCGTCGATGACGCCGGCAAGCCGGTCGCGGCCGGCCAGGTCGGTGAACTGGTGCTGCGCAACCCCAACATCGGCTTCACCAAGAGCCTGTGGCGCGACGACGAGCGCTACCTCGACAGCTACTGGCGCACCCTGCCGGGCATCTGGGTGCATGGCGACTTCGCGATGCGCGATGCCGAGGGCCTGATCTACATCCTGGGCCGCAGCGACGACACCATCAAGATCTCGGGCAAGCGCACCGGGCCGTCGGAAATCGAAACCCTGCTCACCGGCACCGGCAAGGTGTCGGAGGCCGCCGTGATCGGCGTGCCCGACGAGCTCAAGGGCTCGGCCATCGTCTGCGTCTGCGTCGCCATGCCCGGCGTGGCGGCGGACGCGGCGTTGGAAAATGAACTGTCAAGCGCGGTGGTGAAGGGCATGGGCACGTCCTACCGTCCGCGCCAGGTGATTTTGGTGAGCGACCTGCCGAAGACGCGCAACATGAAGATCATGCGCCGCGTGGTGCGTGCGGTCTACAAGGGCGAAAGTCCGGGCGACCTGTCGTCGCTGGTCAACCCGGAGGCGGTGGCCGAGTTGCAGGCCAGGCTCGGCGCCTGAACAGCCGACCTCGATGCGCCTGCTCAGGGCACGCCGAGCGCGGACAATGCTTCGACGTAGCCGGAATCGCGTGCCTCGAGGCCGCCCACGCTGGCACCCACGCGACGCAGCAGCCCGTCGCCGAGGCCATACACCAGCCCGTGCACTTCGACACGCTGGCCCCGTTCCCAGGCCCGTCGCACCGTTGTCGTGCGGCACACGTTGCTGACCTGTTCGATCACGTTGAGCTCGCACAGGCGGGAAGCCCGATGGCCAAGGTCGCCAATGTCGTCAAGTCGGTTGGCATGTTTGCGTGCCACGTCCTCCAGGTGCCGCAGCCAGTTCTCGGCCAGGCCCGTGCGGCGCTGCTCGACCACCGCCTGCACCCCACCGCAGCCGTAGTGCCCGACCACGAGCACATGCTCGACTTTCAAGACCTCGACGGCGTATTGCAGCGCGGTCAGGCAATTGAGGTCGGAGTGCACCACCAGGTTGCCGACGTTGCGGTGCACGAAGACCTCGCCCGGTCGCAGTCCCAGGATCTCGTTGGCCGGAACGCGGCTGTCGGAGCAACCAATCCACAGGTAGCGCGGCGCCTGCTGTTGGGCAAGCCGCCAGAAGTAGCTTGGATCCTCCGCCACGCAGCGGGCCGACCAGGCGCGGTTGTTATGGAACAAGGACTCGATGCTGCACATGCGGAGACCTTCGGTCGATGGCTGGAAGGATGAACCTGCGAGCCCGAAGAGGCGAGCTTTCAGGCATCATATCGAACAAACGTTTGGTTGTATCGTCAGTGCAGACCGGCGAGAGCAGCGCCGCAGCGCAGGCAGCGGACCTCCCCCGGCGCGGACTGAAGAGTACGGAGATGAGTCTTGGTCAAAACAGATCCAACCGCGAGGCCCCGGGCGCAGGCCCCCGAACGCCAGTTCGTGATCATCGGCGCCGGCATGTGCGGCCTGTACCAGTTGCACAAGCTGCTGGACATGGGCGCCGACGTCACGGTGCTGGAGCGCGGCGACGACGTCGGTGGCACCTGGTACTGGAACCGCTACCCCGGCTGCCGTTTCGATTCCGAGAGCTACACCTATGGCTACTCATTCTCGAAGGAACTGCTGGCCGAGTGGGACTGGACCGAGCACTTCTCGCCGCAGCCCGAGAACCTGCGCTATGTGAACCACGTGGTCGACAAGTTCGATCTGCGCAAGCACGTCCAGTTCGGCTGCAACCTGAAGCGCGCCGTCTGGGACGACGAGCACCACATCTGGACGCTCGAACTGGCAGAAGGCCGCACGCTGACTTGCCGCTACCTGCTCACCGCCATCGGCCTGCTGTCGGCACCGACGATGCCCCGCTTGACGGGCATGGACAGCTTCCGCGGTCCTTCTTTCCACACGTACCACTGGCCCAGGGAGCCGGTGGAACTGGCCGGCAAACGCGTGGCCGTGATCGGCACCGGGGCCACCGGCGTGCAGTTGATCGGTGCCATCGCCGACAAGGTGGGCCAACTCACCGTCTTCCAACGCCGGCCCAACTGGTGCGCACCGCTGCACAACGCCCCGATCTCTGCGGCAGAGATGGCCTCGATCCGGGCCGACTACGCCGCGATCTTCAAGAAGTGCGACAACACGCCGGGCGGCTTCATCCACGGACCAGACCGGCGCCGTGTGGCCGAGGTGCCGCGCGGGGAGCGGTTGGCCGTCTGGGAGCGGCTCTACGCCACACCCGGCTTTGCCATCTGGCTGGGCAACTTCCGCGACGTGCTGATGGACGAGGCCGCCAACGCCGAGTTCTCGGCCTTCGTGGCAGACAAGATTCGCGAGCGTGTCAAGGACCCGGTGCTGGCCGAGAAGCTGATCCCCAAAGACCACGGCTTCGGCGTGCAGCGCGTGCCGATGGAGACGCGCTACTACGAAGCCTACAACCGCAGCAACGTGCACCTGGTCAGCATCGGCGAGACGCCGATCGAGTGCATCACGCCCACCGGCATCCGCACCAGCGAGCGCGACTACGAGTTCGACCTCATCATCTACGCCACGGGCTTCGACGCCGTCACCGGCGCCTTTGACGAGATCGACTTCGTCGGCACCGATGGCCAGCGCCTGCGCGACTGCTGGCGCGACGGGCCGCTCACCTACCTGGGTCTTCAGGTGGCCGGCTTCCCGAACATGTTCATGCTGGCAGGTCCGCAGAGCGCCTCGCTGTCGACCAATTTTCCCCGGGGCATCGAGACCGTGGTGGACTGGGCGAGCGGGCTGTTCGAGCACGCCGTGCAACACGGCATCCACCGTATCGAGCCGACGCCCGAAGCACAGGCGGAGTGGACCGCGCATGTCAAGGAGATGTACCAGGGCCTGCTGCTGCGCAAGGCCAAGTCCTGGTTCACTGGCTACAACTCCAATGTCGAAGGACACGACAAGATCCGCTACATGATCTACAACGGCGGCGCGCCCCGCTACCGCCAGCGCTTGGCCGAGGTGGCGCAGCAGGGCTACGCAGGCTTTCGGCTCGGCTGATCGACCACAGCACCGGGTCCGATTCGTGCGCGGCGAAGCAGCGCCCGGCTCGAAGTTTTCACTGATTCAGTTGCATCGGGGTCGCGCGGTCGGCATGACTTGCATGCACAACGTGCGTGAATTCTCGTCGCTCAAGCGGCTGCTAGGCAGTGTGACGCTGCCGGATCGCGCCGCGCTCGCCGATCCCGGCACGGACCTGCGCAAACTGCTGGCGCCGCCAATAACTCGGTAGGTGCGCTCACCGCGACAGGTGCACGAGCGCCTGGTCGATGACGGCTACGGATCGCCGGCCAATCCGACCAGCGACGGTGCGCTGGCGCACAAGTTCGACGGCCTGCGCTGGACAACGCCGCCGACACCGGCACACTGGCCGACCTCGTCAAGCCCGCCTGAGCCGCCTGCTGCGCAGAAAGCGAGACACGATGATCAGATTCGACGCGAGCGACGGCGTGGCCGAGATCCTGCTGGACAACCCGCCCGTCAATGCCATCTCCGATGCCTTGATGGACGCGCTGATGGCAGCCCTGTGCGAGGCCGGCAGCGACCCGCGCGTGCGCGCCATCGTGCTGGGCAGCGCCGTGCCGGGCCGCTTCTGCGCCGGGCTCGACCTGCCCCGCTTCAAGGACAGTTCACCCGCCGAAGTGCATGCCAGCGTGGGCCGGCTGTACTCGCAACTGTTCGAACTGCAAGCCGGCCTGCCCAAGCCGACGATCGCGGCCATCGGCGGTGCCGTGCGCGGTGGCGGCATGTCGATCGCCATCACCTGCGACATGCTGGTTGCCGCCGACGATGCCAGCTTCGGCTACCCGGAGATGGAGGTCGGGCTGCTGCCCGCCATCCACTACACCCACCTGCCGCGCATCGTCGGCCGCTACCGCGCCTTCGATCTGCTGTTCACCGGCCGCGTCTTCGATGCCCGAGAGGCCATGGCTTTGGGGCTCGTCAGCCGCACCGCGCCCGCAGCGCAGGTGCTGAATGAAGCCCACCGACTGGCCCAGGTCTTCGCCGGCAAGTCGCCGGCTTTGATGAAACTGGGCAAGGCTGCCTTCACGCGCGCCACCGACAACGGCTACCGCCAGGGAGCGGCCAGCGCGGTCGATCTTTTGTCCACCGTCTTCGGCACCGACGACTGCCGCGAAGGGCTGGACGCATTCGCCGCCAGGCGCAGGCCGGTATGGGGCACCGAGTGACGCGGTGGCGGGCACCGCGAACGTTCGCTCTCAAGCCAGCGCTCGGTATCAGCCGATCGTCTCATTGATCAGCCGCGCCACCAACGCCGGATCTTCCATCGGCAGCATGTGGGTCTTGTCCGGCAGCAGCATGTCGCGCCCGAGTTGGAACTCCTGCGCCAGGCCCGGCCAGGTCGGCGAGCCCAGCGGGTCCCAGGGCAGGATCGCCGGGTCGCCGGGCCGCGCCCGCAGCACGAGCACGGGAATCTGCAACGCGCGGATGCTGGCGAAGATGCCCAGGTTCTGCCGCGCCAACGGGTAGATCTTGCCCTCGAAGGTGGGGTCGCAGGCGAGCTGGAAGCCGCTGCCGCCGCCATCGGCCGGGCGCAGGCCGTGCCGGCAATAGTCCAGCAGGGCCTGGCGCTGGAACACGTTGTACGGGGCACGCACGGCGAAGCGCTCGAACATGGCTTGCGCGGACGCGAAGTGGTTCTTGCGCGCGGCCGCCGGGTGCAGCGTGCCGGGCGGTGGCGGCGGCTGGTGGTAGTCGGCCGGGGCGAAGATCGTCGGGTCGATCAGCACCAGTTGCGAGAAGCGGCCGGGCTGGTAGGCGGCGGCCTGCACCAGCGCATGCGCGCCCATGCTGTGCCCGATGCCCACCGCGCCCCGGAGATCGAGCGCCACCGCCAGCGCGGCCAGGTCGTGCCCGAAGTCGGCCCAGCCATCGAAATCGACCGTCTGGCTGCGGCCGTGGCCGCGTTGCTCGATCGCAAAGACGTGGCGGCCGGGCAGGTGGTGGATGACCTGGTCCCAGACGCGGCCGTGGAAGCCGGTGGCGTGCACCATGCACAGGCTCTGCGCCAGGCCGCGCCGTTCGGGCCGCCACTCGAAGTGGGCGTGGCTGACGCCGTTGGCCAGGCTGTGGCGCAGCCGGGGCTCGGCGGCGTCGCCTGTGGTGGCGGCCGGCACGTTCAGAGCCCGGCTGCCAGGCGGCTGGCCTGGTCGATGGCGCGCTTGGCATCGAGTTCGACCGCCTCGAAGGCGCCGCCGATCAGATGGGCTTTCAGGCCGCTGGCCAGCAGCGCGTCGTAGACGCTGCGCAGCGGCAACTGCCCGGCGCAGACGATGACGCTGTCGGCCTCGAACAGCCGCGGCTCGCCGTTGACGCGCGTGTGCAGGCCGGCGTCGTCGATGCGCACGTACTCGACGCCGCCGACCATCTGCACGCCGCGGCGGGTCAGCGTCATGCGGTGCGTCCAGCCGGTGGTGCGGCCCAGGTTCTTGCCCAGCGCGTCGGCCTTGCGCTGCAGCAGCGTCACCGAGCGCTCGGACTTCTCCACCTGCGGCAGCACGCCGGTGACGCCGCCGCGCGGGTGGTTCTCGAAGTCGATGCCCCATTCGCGCGCGAACACCGCGATGTCGAGCGCGGCCGACGGGCCGACCTGCGACACCAGTGCGGCAACGTCGAAGCCGATGCCGCCGGCGCCAATGATGGCCACGCGCCGGCCGACCGCCTTGCGGCCCAGGATCACGTCGATGTAGGACAGCACCTTGGGGTGCTCGATGCCGGGAATCTCGGGCCGGCGCGGCTCGATGCCGGTGGCCACCACCACCTCGTCGAAGCCCTCGGCGGCCAGCAGTGCGGCGTCGGCGGCGGTGTTCAGGCGCAGCGTGATGCCGAGCTTGTCGATCATGCGGCGGTAGTAACGCAGGGTCTCGTGGAACTCTTCCTTGCCGGGGATGCGGCGGGCCAGGTTGAACTGGCCGCCGATCTCGGCGCCGGCCTCGAACAGCGTCACGCGGTGGCCGCGTTCCGCGGCCACGGTGGCGGCGGCCAGGCCGGCCGGCCCGGCACCGATCACCGCGATGCGCTTGGCCACCGCCACTGGCCGATAGTGCAGCTGCGTCTCGTAGCAGGCGCGCGGGTTGACCAGGCAGGTCACCTGCTGGCGGCCGTCGAAGTAATGGTCCAGGCAGGCCTGGTTGCAGGCGATGCAGGTGTTGATCTCGTCCTCGCGGCCCTGCGCGGCCTTCAGCACGAACTGCGAGTCGGCCAGCATCGGCCGCGCCATCGACACCAGATCGGCGTCGCCGCGCGCCAGCACGGCTTCGGCCACGTCAGGCATGTTGATGCGGTTGCTGGTGATGACGGGCACGCTGACGGCCTGGCGCAGCCGGCCCGTGACCTGCGAGAACGCCGCGCGCGGCACCATCGTGGCGATGGTCGGCACCGGTGCCTCATGCCAGCAGAAATGGGTGCTGATGATGCTGACGCCGGCGGCTTGCAGGGCCTGCGCGAGCGAGGTGATCTCGTCCCAGGCCAGGCCGCCGTCGAGCATGTCCATCGCGGGCACACGGAAGATCACGATGAAGCGCTCGCCCACCGCGGCGCGCACCCGGCGCACCACCTCGACCGCGAAGCGCATGCGGTTTTCCCAGGGCCCGCCCCACTGGTCGGTGCGCAGGTTGGTCTTGCGCACCATGAAGGCACTGAGCAGGTAGCCGGCCGAGCCGATGATCTCCACGCCGTCGTAGCCGGCGGCCTGCGCCAGCGCGGCGCAGTTGGCGAAGTCGGCGAGCTGCTTCTCGATGCCGGCTTCGTCCAGCGCCTTGGGCGTGTAGCGGCCGATGCGCGACTTGATGGCCGATGGCGCGACGCAATCCGGCGTCGGCGCCAGCGCCCCGGTGTGCAAGATCTGCAGGCAGATCTTCACCTCGGGGTCGGCCGCATGCACGGCCTGGGTGATGAGCCGGTGCTGCTGGGCATCGGCCGCGGTGGCCAGCTGGCCGTCCGCGCCGCTCGCGCCGCCCACGTCATTGGGCGAAAAGCCGCCGGTGATGATCATGCCGACGCCGCCGCGCGCGCGCTCTGCAAAGTACTCGGCCATGCGCGGAAAGCCATCGGGCGCTTCTTCCAGCCCGGTGTGCATCGAGCCCATCAGGATGCGGTTCTTCAGCCGCGTGAAGCCGAGGTCGAGCGGGGCGAAGACATGGGGATAGCGGGTGGTGCCGGTCATCGCGAAGCCTGTCGGTGAGGTGAGCGGACTATGCGCCGCCATGGCCCGCGCGCTGCGCGCGCAGCCACGACGAGAGGTAGCCGCGGATGTATTGCGGCGGATGGCTCACCTCGCCGCCCAGCGCGGCGGCGGCGCGCCAGGCCCAGTGCGGGTCGTGCAGCATGCCGCGCGCGATGGCCGCCAGGTCGCACTGGCCCTCGGCGATGACGCGGTTGGCATGCACCGGGTCGAACAGCATGCCCACGCCCATCACCGGCAGGTCGGCGGCCTGGCGCACGGCGGCCGCCAGCGGCAGTTGAAAGCCTTCGCCGAGCGTGATCTTCTGCTTCAGCGAGGTGCCGCCGCTGGAGACGGTGATGAAGTCGCAGCCGCGCGCCTTCAGCCGGCGGGCAAACTCGCAGGCGTCTTCGAGCGTCCAGCCGCCATCGACCCAATCGGTGGCCGAGATGCGCACGCCCAGCGGCCTGTGCTGCGGCCACTCGGCGCGCATCCCGTCGAAGACCTCGAGCGGAAAACGCATCCGGTTCTCGAGGCTGCCGCCGTAGGCGTCGCCGCGGCGGTTGCACAGCGGCGACAGGAAACCATGCAGCAGGTAGCCATGGGCGATGTGGATTTCCACCAGGTCGAAGCCCAGGCGCGCCGCGCGCCGCGTCGATTGGGCGAAGGCCTCGCGCACCGCCGCCATGCCGTCGGCATCGAGCACCGCAGGCTGCGGCCAGCCCTCGTCGAAGGGTAGATCGGACGCGCTCACCGTGCCCCAGGCGTCTTCGCCCGCCGTCAGTGCTTCGCCACGGCCTTCCCAGGGCCGGCGCGCCGAGCCCTTGCGGCCCGAGTGCGAAATCTGGATGCCCAGCCGCGCATGGCCGTGACGGCGAAAGAAATCGACCACGCGCACCAGCGCCGCCTCGTTCTCGTCGGAGTACAGCCCCAGGCAACCGTGGGTGATGCGGCCGCGGCGCTCGACATGCGTGGCCTCCAGGATCACCAGCCCGGCGCCCGACACCGCGTACTGCCCGAGGTGCACCAGATGCCAGTTGGTGGCACAGCCGTCGACCGCGCTGTACTGGCACATCGGTGACACGACGATGCGGTTGGGCAATTCGAGTTCGCGCAGCCGCAGCGGGCTGAGCAGTGCAGGGGTCATCGGTTTGCTCCTTGAGCGTCGAATCGTGCGGTGGTCTTCCAAGCGTGGCACGCCCGAAGACCCCCGTCGCCTCCGCCGTCCTTGCCGTGCTCAGCCGGCCCGACTCCTCAGGCATCGTGGACCGACTCGCCCACCCGTCTCACCACCTGCGAATGCACCAGCTCCTGCGTCAACTGATCGATCCAGTCGCCGATACCCACCGCAGGCGCGAACCGGCGGTGGATGCCCTGGAAGTGCGGCGTGCCGGCGGCCCACTGGACGTAGTCGACGAACAGCATCTGCCGGCATTCCAGCAGCTTGAACTTGAGCAGCACCTTGGCCGCGTGGTGGGCGTGGCGGGCCGGGTTGCGCACGAAGGCCTCCAGGCGGCTGCGGGCCCGGGCCAGCACCGCGGCCTCGAAACGGAACACGGGGCCATGACCAGGGATGACCCAGCGCGGGCCGAGCCGCTCGATCAGGTCGAAGGTGGCTCCGACCTCGTCGAAGGCGTCGCGCTCGTCCAGCTCCGGAAACACGACGCCGAAGCCGTTCTCCCACAGCGCGTCGGCCGAGATCAGGGTGCGCGAGAGGGGCTCGAACAGGATCACCGAATCGGGGTCGTGGCCCGGCGCGGCATGGACCTGCCATGCCCTGTCGGCAAGCTCGATTTCGGTGCCCGGCAGCACCAGGGCGTCGTGGTGGAAGCGCGGGCAGCGCTGGCCGCTGGGCTCATAGCCCAGGGCCACCGGGTCCCACTGCGCCACCTGCTGCGCCAGGCCAGGCGGGATCAGCGTCTGCAGCGCCGGCCAGCGGCCTTGCAGCGCGGCGTTGCCGCCGCAGTGGTCGCTGTGCAGATGGGTGTTGACGAGGCGGTCGAGCGGACGCCCGTGCAGGGCCGCCACCACCAGGGCCAGCGTCTGGTCGGCGTGCGCGCAATAGCCGCTGTCGACCAGGGCCGTGGACTGCGCGCCGAGAAACAGCACGTTGTTGCTGGACAACCAGCCGCGCTCGAGCACCTGCACGCCGGGCGGCAGTTCGGCCTGGTTCATGGATGCGCTCGGCACGTCAGGGCACGGCGCGTCAGCGCCCCTTCCACACCGGCTTGCGCTTCTCGGCAAAGGCGCGCGGGCCTTCCTGCGCGTCCTCGCTGGCGTAGGCGGCGCGGTAGATGTTCTGCGCCAGCGCCATGCCGGCGTCGCAGCCGGCGCTCATCGCCGTCATGATCGATTCCTTGCCGGCCATCACCGACAGCGGCGCGTTGTCGCGGATGCGTTCTGCCAGCGACTGGGCACGGGCGCGCACGGCGTCGGGCGTGTCTTCGAGGTAGTTGATGAAGCCGAGCTGGTGGAAGGTGTCGATGGGGTACAGGTCGCCGGTCAGCACCATCTCCATCAGCAGCGGCTGCGGCAGCATCCACAGCAGCGGAATGGCCCACGGGCTGCCGCGCCCGGCGATGCGCGTTTCGGTGATGCCGACCTGCGTGCCCTTCAGGCCCACGCGCAGGTCGGAGTTCAGGCTCAGCATCATGCCGCCGGCGATCAGGTGCCCGGTCATCGCGGCGATGATCGGCTTGGCGACACGGCGCTGGCGGCCGTGGAAGGGGTCCTTCATCTTGGTCAGGATGTCGACGCCCTCCTCCTTCTTCACACGCGCCGCTTCGCGCAGGTCCAGCCCGGCGCAGAAGGTGCCGCAATCGGCCGAGGTCAGGATGGCCACGCGCACGTTCTTGTCGGCGTCGACCTCGCCCCAGCAGTCATGCAGGCGGTTGGCTGCCGCGGGCGACAGCGCGTTGCGGATTTCGGGGCGGTTGATCTTGACGGTGGCGATGCCGTCGCGCACCTCGTAGATCACGGTGTTTGCGTCGTTCATGGTGATGTCTTTCTGTCGCGAAGTTTGATTCATGTGGTCGGCACGTGCTTGCGGCGCCAGGCCGGCGCCCGCTTCTCGAAGAAGCTCTTCAGGCCTTCGCGCGCTTCTTCGGTCTCCCAGAAATCGGCCAGGCGGTCGACGGTGTAGATGAGGTTGTCCGCGGGGTCGTGGGCGAGGACGAACTGCACCAGCTTCTTGGTCATCTGCACCGCGCCCGGCGCGCAGGCCAGTGCCAGGTCGATCTCGGCATTCACGGCACGGTCGAGTTCGGCCGCGCCGACCACTTCGTGCACCAGGCCGTAACGTTGCGCCTCGGCGGCCGTCATGATCTTGCCGTTGAGGAACACGCGCCGCGCGTAGCTCGGCCCCAGCTTGGCCGCGACATAGGGCGAGATCGTCGCCGGCACCAGGCCCAGGCGGACCTCGCTGAGCGAGATGCGCGCGCTGTCCACCGCCACCACGACGTCGCAGATGGCGATCAGGCCGACGCCGCCGCCGTAGGCCGAGCCGTTGATGCGGCCGATGATGGGGCGGCCGAAGGTGTCCAGGCGCGCCAGGATCTTGGCCAGCGGCACACCGCTGCGGATGCGGCTGGCACGGTCCTGGTCGCCCTGGCTCTGCTGCCAGCGGAAGTCGCCGCCGGCGCAGAAGTTCTCGCCATCGCCGCTCAGCACCACGACGCGCACTGCGGGGTTGGCCTCAATGAGGTCGAGCGCCTGGTCGATCTCGGCGAACATGGTGGGGTTCAGGGCGTTGTGCACGTCGGCACGGGCCAGCGTCAGGCGGGCGACGCCGGCGGCATCGATGTCGAGCCGGATGGTTTCGAAGGTGGTCATTTGATCGGCAGCGTGGGGGTTGCAGGGGTTGGCGGCGGCGCGCGCTTCAGCGGCGCTTGACCTTCCAGGACGGCGAGCGCTTGCCCAGGAAGGCGGCGATGCCTTCGCTGGCGTTCTCGGTCTCCCAGGCGTCGGCCAGCGCTGCCGCGGTGTAGTCCATGCAGTCGCGCGGCGGGCGGCCGATCACGTCGTTGAACAGCTTCTTGGTCGAGGCGATCGAGGCGGCCGGAAGGGCCAGGATCAGCGCCAGTTCTTCTTCCACCGCGCTGTCCAGTTCGTCGGGCTCGACGACGCGGTCGACGAGGCCGATGCGCTCGGCCTGCGCCGCGTCGATGAACTTCGCCGTCAGGCCGTAGCGGCGCGCCCGCGCCAGCCCCAGACGGCGCGCCACATAGGGGCCGATGTTGGCCGGCAGCAGGCCGAGCTTGGCTTCGGTGAGAGAGAAGCGCGCTGCGCTGGAGGCCACGGTCACGTCGCAGATGCAGGTCATGCCGAAGCCGCCGCCGGTGGCCGCACCGTTGATGCGGCCGACCAGCACCTTGGGCAGGGTGTCGAACTCGTAGAACAGCTCGGCCAGCACCCTGGATTCGGCGATGCGTTCGGCGCGGCTCTGCTTGAGCACGCTCTGCATCCAGTTCAGGTCGCCACCGGCGCAGAAGGACTTGCCCTCTCCCGTCAGCACCACCGCGCGCAGCTTGTCGTTGGCGGCGATGACGCGCAGCGCATGGCGCAGTTCCTGCACCAGCTTCATGCTCATCGCGTTCTGGATGTCGGGGCGGGCGAGCGTCAGCCGGGCGACGTGCTCGCCGTCCAGCGTCAGCTTGATCGATTCGTAGTTCAACGCGGTCTCCTCAGTCACGCAGCAGCTTCGACGAGGCCGACGAGCAGGCCGCGTTCGACCATCTGCCCGGCCACGACGCCCAGGCTGCGCAGCACGCCGTCGTGCTCGGCGCAGATCTTCATTTCCATCTTCATCGACTCCATGGTCACCACCACGTCGCCGGCGCGCAGCGTGTCGCCGACGGCGGCGTGGGTCTTGAGGATGGTGCCCATCAGCGGCGTGCGCAGTTCGCCCGATGTGACGTGGGCCGCGGCGGCCTGTGCCAGGTAGTCGATGGCCTCGACAGCGAAGGCCAGGCCCTGCGCCTGCAGGAACAGGTTGCCGTCGCGGCGCGCGATGGCCAGCAACTCGACCGAAGGGCCGATGCTCAGCTGCCAGCCCTCGCCTTCGGCGCGCAGGCCCAGGCGCACGCGCTCCCCGTCCACCTGCACCAGCAGCTGGCCGTCCGGCTGCGGCGCGCCGAAGCGGACCTCGTGCACCCGCTTGCCTTCGCGCAGCAGCAGGCTCGGCACGGCCGACACCGGGTCGTCGCCGGCGTGCATCTGCCAGCCGGTGACGTCGGGTGCTGACCACGCCCCGTAGCCTGCGCCCCGGCGTGCATCGAGCAGCCACCAGGCCGCCGCCGCGGCCAGCCAGCGCAGCGGCGCTGCCTCGGCGCCGGACCGCACAGCGAGAACTTCGTCGACGCTGCGGGTGTGGAAGCTGGCGTCGCGCGTCTGCGGCAGGGCGATCAGCTGCTGCAGGAAGCCGCCGTTGGTGGTCACGCCCAGCACCTGGGTTTCGGCCAGGGCCAGCGACAGGCGGTCGAGCGCGGCATCGCGATCATCGGCGTGGACGATCAGCTTGGCCAGCATCGAGTCGTAGTACGGCGTGACCACCGAGCCGGCGCGCACGCCGGTCTCGACGCGCACCCCGGGGCCCGGGAAGCGCACCGCGACGATCTCGCCGGTGGACGGCAGGAAGTCGTGCTCGGCGTCTTCGGCGCACAGGCGGGCTTCGACGGCATGGCCGCGCAGCCGCACGTCGGCCTGGGTCAGCGCCAGGCCCTCGCCCGCCGCCACACGCAGCATCAGCTCGACGATGTCGATCCCGGTCACCTCCTCCGTCACCGGGTGCTCGACCTGCAGCCGCGGGTTGACCTCCAGGAACCAGTGCCGGTCGCCCGCGACCAGGAACTCCACCGTGCCGACGCCGCGGTAGCGCAGCCGCTGCGCCAGGCGCACGGCGTCGGCCAGCATCTGCTCGCGCAGCCCTGCGGGCAGCGGCGCGGCGGGGGCTTCCTCGATCAGCTTCTGGTGGCGCCGCTGCAGCGTGCACTCGCGCTCGAACAGGTGGATGACGCTGCCCTGCCCGTCGCCGGCGATCTGGACCTCGACGTGGCGGCCACGCTCGACGTAAGGCTCGACGATCAGCGAGGGGTCGCCGAAGGCGCTGCGGGCCTCGCGCATCGCGGTGGCGATGGAGTCGGCCAGCGCAGCGGTCTGCCGCACCACGTGCATGCCCTTGCCGCCGCCGCCGGCCGCCGGCTTGAGCAGCACCGGCAGCGGCAGGGCGCGCGCCCAGGCGGCCACCACCTCGGCATCGGCGCTGGCCTGCTCACCGCCGCCCAGCACCGCCACGCCGGCGGCGCGCGCCTCGGCCTTGGCCGATGCCTTGTTGCCCAGCCTTTCGATGACCTCGGGCGTGGGGCCGATGAACACCAGCCCGGCGGCCTCGACGGCGCGCGCGAATTCCGGGTTCTCGGCCAGAAAGCCGTAGCCGGGGTGGATGGCCTGCGCACCGCAGCGCAGCGCCGCGGCGATGACCGCATCGATGCGCAGGTAGCTCTCGGTGGCGCTGCCGCCGCCCAGGCCGATCGATTCGCCGATCACGGCCGTGTGCAGCGCATCGCGGTCGGCGCTGGAATGCACGCCGGCCACGGCGATGCCCAGGCGCTGGCAGGTGCGGGCGATGCGGCAGGCGATCTCGCCGCGGTTGGCGATCAGGATTTTTTTGAACATCTCAGCGTCCGCTCCAGCGCGGAGGGCGCTTTTCGTTGAAGGCCTTGACACCTTCGAGCCGGTCGTCCGAAGACACAAGCACGTTGTAGGCGGCGATGTCGAGCGCGTAGCCGGTGTGGAAGTCGACCTCGCCGCCGCGCGAGGCGGCGAGCTTGGCGTAGTGCACCGCCATCGGCGCGGCGAGCACGATCTCGCGCGCCTCGGCCACGGCCACGGCCAGCGCCTGGCCGGTCTCGACCAGCGTGGTCACCATGTCCCATTGCGCCGCCTGCTCGGCCGAGAAGCGCCGCGCCGTCAGAAGAAGCTGCTTGGCGCGCCGCGCGCCGACGGCGCGCACCAGGTTCTGGATGCCGCCACCGCCGGGCATGATGCCGCGCCGCACTTCGGGCAGCGAGAACACCGCCGTTCGTGCCGCCACGATCCAGTCGCACATCAGCGCCAGCTCGCACCCGCCGCCGTGGGCATGGCCCTCGACCGCGGCGATCACCGGGCGCGGGAAGTCCTTCACCACCAGCAGCACTTCTTCGGCGAGCTGGTGCTGCTTGCGCCAGGCGGCGTCGGTCATGCCGTTGCGCTGCTTCAGGTCACCGCCGGTGCAGAAGGCGCGGTCGCCGGCGCCGCTGAAGATCAGCACGCGCAGGCTGTCGTCGAAGGCCAGTTCGTGCAGCGCATTGCGCAGGTCGACGAACATCTGCGTGTTCATCGCGTTCATCACGTCGGGCCGGTTCAGCACCAGGCAGCGGATGCCGTCCTCGGGTGCGGTGGCCGGTGCGGGCTGGATCAGCAGGGTTTCGTAGTCCATCGGGCTCTCAATACGAACGCGGCATGCCCAGCAGGTGCTCGGCCACCTGCGCCAGCACCAGGTTGTTGGAGATCGGCGCGGTGCGGAACAGCCGGCTCTCCTTCCACTTGCGCTCGATGTCGTATTCGCAGGCCACGCCGTAGCCGCCGAAAGTGGTCATCGCCGCCTCGGCGGCCTCCCAGGCCGCTTCGCTGGCCAGGTACTTGACCATCGTCGCCTCGCGCCCGCAGGGCAGGCCGGCGTCGAACAGCGTCGCGGCCTTGTTGCGCATCAGTTCGGCGGCCTCGATGTTCATGTGGGCGCGTGCGATCGGAAACTGCACGCCCTGGTTGGCGCCGATCGGGCGGTCGAAGACGACGCGCTCGCTGCCGTAGCGCGCGGCCTTGCCGACGAACCAGTGGCCGTCGCCGATGGCCTCGCTGGCCACCAGCAGACGCTCGGAATGCAGCGAATCCAGCAGGTAGTGGAAGCCCTTGCCTTCCTCACCGATGCGGTCGTCGTCGGTGAGCTCGAGGTTGTCGATGAAGACCTGGAAGGTGTGGTGGTTGATCATCGTGCGGATCGGCGTGGCCTTGAGCGACGCGCCGGCCTTCTTGATGTCGATCAGGAACAGGCTCAGGCCGTCGGTCTTCTTCTTCACCGCGTCGATCGGCGTGGTGCGCGCGATCAGCAGGTACATGTGCGAGTGGCTGTAGCGCGAGGTCCAGATCTTCTGGCCGTTGACGACGTAGCCGCCCGGCACCTTGCGCGCGAAGGTCTTGATCGCCAGCGTGTTGGAGCCGGCGTCGGGCTCGGTCACGCCGAAGGCCTGCAGCCGCAGGCTGCCGTCGGCGATGCGCGGCAGCGTGCGGCGCTTCTGTGCCTCGGAGCCGTGGCGCATGATCGACGCCATCGTGTACATCTGCGCATGGCAGTGCACCGCGCTGCCGCCGTTCTGGTTGATCTCCTGCAGGATCAGGCAGGCGTCGAGCAGCGGCAGCCCGGCGCCGCCGTATTCCTCGGGAATCAGCGCGGCCAGCCAGCCGGCCTTGGCCATCGCGTCGACGAAGGCTTCCGGATAGGCGCCGTCCTGCGCGCACTGGCGCCAGTATTCGGGGCCGAAGCCCTTGCACAGCTCCTTGACGGCGGCGCGGATCTGGCCTTGGGTCTCGGTGTAGTCGAAGTTCATGGGGATCTTGGCCTTGTCTGTGTCAATCGACGACGCCTTGCTGTCGCAGCGCCGCCAGTTCATCGGCATGCAGGCCCAGCGCCGTCAACACCGCGTCGGTGTTCGCGCCCAGCACGGGCGGCGGCTGGCCGCTGCGCCCGCGCCGGCCCTGCGAACTGAAGGGCAGGCCCATGGCCTGGTGTTGCGGCGCGCCCGGCAGCGGCAGCGCGCCCAGCATGCCCACCGCCTGCACCTGTTCGTGCGCCAGCATCTGGGCCACGTCGTGCATCTCGCTGCAGGGCGCACCGGCCGCGCGCAGCGCCGCCACGCAGTCGGCGGTGCTGCGCTGCCGGGTGCGCGCTTCGAGCTCGGCGTGCAGCGCCTCGCGGTGGCCGATGCGCGCCGACATGTCGATGAAGCGCGGGTCCTGCGCCAGCCCGGGGCAGCCCAGCGCGCTGCAGATGCGGCCGAACAGGCGGTCGTTGGCGGCGGCGATGAAGACCTTGCCGTCGGCGCTGTCGAAGAGCTCGTAGGGCGCCATCATCGCCATTGCCGATCCCATCTTGCGCGGCAGCCGTTGGGTGGCCAGGTAGTTCGCCACCGGCACCGTCATCCACGACAGACCGGTCTCGAGCAGGCTGGCATGCACGCGCATGCCTTCGCCCGTGGTCGCGCGGCGCAGCAGCGCGGCCAGGATCGCCATCGTGGCCCACATGCCGGTGCCCATGTCGATCAGCGATACGCCGACGCGCGCCGGCTCGTCGCCTTCGTGGCCGCTGACGCTCATGATGCCGGTGAAGGCCTGCATCAGCGGGTCGTAGCCGGGCAGCGCGCGCATCGGGCCGACTTCGCCGAAGGCGCTGATCGCGCAGTACACCAGGCGCGCATTGGCCGGCCGCAGGTGTTCGTCGCCGAGGCCGCGCGCCTCGGCGCTGCCGGGCTTGAGCGAATGCACCAGCACGTCGGCACCGGCCGCCAGGCGCGCGACCATTTGCTGGCCGGCCGCGCTGTCGAGGTCGATGCAGACGCTCTGCTTGTTGCGGTTCAGCGCCGCGAAGCCGGTCGAGACGCCGGCCACTTCGGGCGGCTTCCACTGGCGCGCATCGTCGCCGCTGCCCGGGCGTTCGATCTTGATGACTTCGGCGCCGAGGTCGCCGAGGGTCTGGGTGCAGAACGGGCCGGCCACGTTCTGCGTCAGGTCGATGACGCGGCAGCCCTGGAGGATGTTTTCGAGCATGGGTGGTGTGCGGCCCGCGACCCTACATGCGGAACACGCCGAAATGCGTTTCGCGCTGCGGCTGACGGCCCGCCATCTCGAACAGCAGGGCCATCGTGTCGCGCGTTTCCAGCGGGTCGATGACCATGTCGCACCACATGTTGGCGGCGAAGTTGTAGGGGCTGGCGAAGGCCTCGAACTGCTCGCGGATCGGCTGCTTGAAGCGTTCCTTCTCGTCCTCGGTCCAGCTCGTGCCCTCGCGCTCGTGGATGTTGTCGCGCACCATCGTCATCGTCGTCGCCGCCTGTTCCGGGCCCATCAGCGCGGCGCGGCCGGTGGGCCACATCATCATCACGTGCGGCTTGAACGGCCGGCCGCACATCGCCAGGTAGGCGGCGGCATACGAGCCGCCGGTGATGAGCGTGTAGCGCGGCACGTTGGCCGAGGCCATCGCGGTCATGAACTTGGCGCCGTGCTTGGCGATGCCTTCGCGCTCGACCGCCTGGCCGACCATGAAGCCCGACACGTCGGCGATGAACAGCAGCGGGATGTCGCGCTGGCAGGCCAGCTCGATGAAGTGCGCGCCCTTCAGTGCGCTCTCGGAAAAGATGACGCCGTTGTTGGCCAGGATGGCGACCTGGAAGCCCTTGATGCGGGCGAAGCCGCAGATCATCGAGCTGCCGTACAGCGGCTTGAATTCCTGCAGGTCGCTGTCGTCGACCAGCCGCGCCAGCACCTCGCGGTTGTCGGTGGGGTGGCGGTTGTCGGCGCTGACGATGCCGTAGATCTCGCGCGCGTCGAAGCGCGGCGGCTTGGGTGCGGCCACGTCCCAGCGCTGCTTGGGGCCGGTGCCCAGGTTGGCGACGATGCCGCGCACGATGGCGATGGCATGGCTGTCGCTCTCGGCCAGGTGGTCGGTGACGCCGCTGACGCGGCTGTGCATGTCGCCGCCGCCCAGCGTTTCGACATCGACCACTTCCTTGGTCGCCGCATACACCAGCTGCGGCCCGCCGAGGAACATCGCACCCTGGTTGCGCACGATCACCGCCTCGTCGCACAGCGCTGGCAGGTAGGCGCCGCCGGCCGTGGACGGGCCGTGCACGGTCGCGATCTGCGTGATGCCTTCGCCCGACATGCGGATCTGGTTGTAGAAGATCGAGCCGAACTGCCCGTCATCAGGAAAGATGAAGGCCTGCTCAGGCAGGTTGGCGCCGCCCGACTGGACCATGGTGATGCACGGCAGCCGGTGCTGCCAGGCGAACATCTGCGCCCGCACATGCTTCTTCGAGGTGATGCCGTAGTAGGTGCCGCCCTTCACCGTGGCGTCGTGGATCATCAGCATGCACGGCCGGCCGCTGACCAGGCCGACGCCGGTGATGATGCTGCCGCCCGGGGGCACGCCGTCGTACAGGCCCTCGCCGGCGAGCTGGCCGAACTCGAGGAAGGGCGAGCCGGGGTCGAGCACCGCGGCCAGCCGTTCGCGCGGCAGCAGCTGGCCACGTTCCTTGTGCAGGCGGCGCGCCTTCTCGGGGCCGCCGACCAGGGCCCGCGCGCGGCGCGCATGCAGGTCGGCGATGCGCGCCAGGTAGGCGTCGCGGTTGCGTGCGAAGTCTTGGCTGCCGGGCGACACGGTGGAAGTCATCAAGGTCATGCAGGGGCTTTCACAACAGGTGCGGGCCGGCCGCGGCGGTGCATGGCACGGCCGTCACGCAGCACGCGTCAGGCATCACGCAAGGTGGCAAAGCGCTGCAGGTGATGGTCGCTGCCACCGAAGGCATGCTGAAACAGCGTCAGGCGGCGAAAGTAGTGGCCGATGTCCAGCTCCTCGGTCATGCCCACACCGCCGTGCAGTTGCACGCCCTGCTGCGCCACATAGCGCGCGCGCTCGCCGATCGCCACCTTGGCCGCAGACACCGCCCGCGCGCGTTCAGCGGGCACCGGGTTGTCGGCCTGCAGCGCCGCCAGCAGCAGCATCGAGCGGCTGGCCTCGACGGCCGCGAACATGTCCACCAGCCGGTGCTGCAGCACCTGGAAGCTGGCCAGAGGGGCGTCGAACTGCCGCCGCGTGGCAAGGTACTCGCCGGTCTTGGACAGCACGGCCGTCATCGCGCCCAGCGCGTCGGCGCAGGCGGCGACGGTGGCCATATCGACGGCGCGTTCCAGCGCGGCCAGGCCGGCGGCCGGGTCACCCAGCGCGGCGTCCGCGTCCACCGCCACGGCGTCGAGCTGCAACTCTCCGGCGCGGGCCCCGTCGTAGCGCAGGTAGGCGTCGACGCGCACGCCCGGTGCGCCGGCCGGCACCACGAACAGGCCGATGCCGTCACGCTCGCCCGCCGCGCCTGCGGTGCGCGCCGCGACCACGAAGGCGTCGGCCCAGGGCGCCGCCGGCACGCCCGTCTTTCGACCCGACAGCAGCCAGCGGCCGCCCTGCAGGCGCGCGCTGCTCGTCACCCAGGCCATGTCGGCGCCGGCGTCGGCTTCGGTGTGGGCCAGGGTGTAGATCTTGCCGCCGCTCACCAGCGGCGGCAGCAGGGCCGCGTTTTGGGTCGGGTTGCCGGCGGCGACGATCGCCTGCCCGGCCAGCACGGTGCTGGCGAGACAGGGCTCGACCACCAGTGCCGCGCCCAGGGCTTCGGCCACCTGCACGACATCAGGCATGCCGCCGAAGCCGCCATGGGCTTCGGGCAGGCCCAGGCCGAGCCAGCCGAACTCGGCAAAGCGGCGCCAGTGCGCGGCGCTCATGCCGGTGTCGGTGGCCAGCAGCTGGCGGCGCGCGTCGAAGGCGTATTCGGCGCGCAGGTACTTGTGCGCGGCATCGCGCAACATCTTCTGTTCGGGGGTGGGCGTCAGGTCCATCGCAAGCTGTCGTCGTATCGGTGTCAGGCGGCGGTCTTGCCCAGCAGGGACTTGGCCAGCACGGTCTTCTGCACCTCGTCGCTGCCACCGTAGATGGTGGCCGCGCGCAGGAAGGCGTAACGCTCCATCGCATGCGCGTGGTCGGTTTCGCCCAGCGCCCCCGGTGCATGCCAGGGCCAGGCCTGTTCGGCGCCGAACTCCACGCTCAGCTCCGACAGCGTCTGCTGCACCGCCGTGCCCATGATCTTCAGCAGCGACGATTCCGGCCCCGGCGCCTTGCCGGCCGCGGTGGACGAGAGCACGCGCAGGTTGGTGTATTCCAGCGCCATCAGGTCGATCTCGGCGCGCGCCAGCTTGATGCGCACCGCCGGGTCGTCGAGCAGCGGCCTGCCGCCCGCGCGCCGCTGAGCTGCTTCGGCGTACAGGTTGGCCAGTGCGGCCTTGCTGTCGGCCACGCCGGCGATGCTGGTGCGCTCGTGCGTCAACAGGTACTTGGCGATCTCCCAGCCCTGCCCTTCGCGGCCCACGAGGTTGGATCTGGGCACGCGCAGGTCGGTGAAGAAGACCTGGTTCAGATGGTGCTCGCCGTCGATCGAGACGATGGGCCGCACCTCGATGCCGGGGCGGTCCATCTCGATCAGCAGGAAGGAGATGCCCTCCTGCTTCTTGCCGGTGTTGGCCGTGCGCACCAGGCAGAACATCAGGTTCGCCCAGTGCGCGTAGGTCGTCCAGATCTTCGAGCCGTTGATGACGTAGTCGTCGCCATCGGCCACCGCGCTGGTCTTCAGGCTGGCCAGGTCGGAGCCCGCGCCGGGCTCGGAATAGCCCTGGCACCACCAGTCCTCGCAGCGCCTGATGCGCGGCAGGTAGCGCGCCTTCTGCGCTTCGGTGCCGAAAGCCATCAGCACCGGCCCGAGCATGATGACGCCCATCGACAGGCCCACGGGCGCATTGGCCGCGGCGCGCTCCAGGTCGAACAGGTAACGCTGCGTCGGCGTCCAGCCGGGCCCGCCATGTTCCTTCGGCCAGCCGACGACCAGGTAGCCCTGCTCGTCGAGTCGGCGCTGCCAACGGACGATGTCGTCCTTGTTCAGCATCTGGCCGGTCACCACCTTGCGCCGCAGGTGCGCGGGCGTGTTCGCGGCGAACCAGGCGCGCACCTCGCCCTGGAAGGCACGCTCGCTGTCGCTGAAGGAAAGGTCCATGGCCGGCTCCGCTGGCAACGATCAGATGGAAATGCCGCCGCCGCAGATCAGCGTCTGGCCGCTGATGTAGTTCGACTCGGGCGTGCACAGCAGGTACACCGAGCCGGCAGCCTCTTCGGGCGTGCCGCCGCGGCCGAGCGGAATGCTGCGCTCCATCATCGCCAGCAGGTCCGGGTTGACGCCGACCTTGATCTTGCGGCCCTCGACGTCGATCGAGGCGTTGCCGCCGGCCGTCGCTTCGGTCAGGCGCGTCTTGATCATGCCGAACGCGACCGCGTTGACGTTGACCTTGTAGCGCCCCCATTCCTTCGACAGCGCCTTGGTCAGGCCGATGATGCCGGCCTTGCCGGCCGAGTAGTTGGCCTGGCCGGCGTTGCCGCCGGTGCCGGCGATCGACGAGATGTTGACGACCTTGCGGAACACTTCCTTGCCGGCCTCGGCCTCGACCTTGGACTGGTGGCGGAAGTAGTCGGCGGCAGCGCGCAGGATCTTGAACGGTGCCGTCAGGTGCACGTCGAGGATCGAGTGCCACTGCTCGTCGGTCATCTTCTGGATCACGTTGTCCCAGGTGTAGCCGGCGTTGTTGATGATGATGTCGAGGCCGCCGAAACCGTCGATCGCGGTCTTGACGAACTTCTCGGCAAAGCCGTCGGCGGTGACGCTGCCGGCACAGGCCAGCGCCTGGCCGCCGGCGGCCTTGATGTCGGCGACGGTCTGCTCAGCCGGTGCCGGGTCGAGGTCATTGACGACGACCTTGGCGCCCTCGCTGGCGAGCTTCATCGCGATGGCGCGGCCGATGCCGCGGCCGGAGCCGGAGACGATGGCGACCTTGCCTTCGAGCTTCTTCATGGGTGTGTCCTCGTTGTCGGTTGGAAAATACGTCAGTCCAGTGCCACCAGCGCTTCGCCGGCAAGCGTCACTTCGCCGCTGCGCTTGGCGGCGGTGAGCTCGATGCGCGCACAGGGGCGCCCCGCGTGGGTCAGCTTCTCCACCACCTTGCCGCTGCACTGGATGCGATCGCCAAGCTGGGTGATGGCGGCGAAGCGCACGCCGTAGCGCAGGATGCGCTGCTGCGGCACCCATTCGGCGAGCGCGCGCGCCAGGTAGGCCATCGACAACATGCCGTGCGCGAAGACGTCCTTCATGCCGGCCTTCTGCGCGAAGTCGATGTCGATGTGGATCGGGTTGTGGTCACCCGAGGCGCCGGCGAACAGCGCCAGCGTGGTGCGGCTGATGGGTGCCAGCTGCAGCACCGGCATGGCATCGCCAACGGCGACCTTCTGAACGTTGAATGTCATGGTCGGTCCCTTCAGCCGTGGCGGACGACGATGACCGAATGCAGGTCGGCGACATGCTCGCCGAGCTGGTTGGTCACCTTCGTGCCGTTGACGACGAATTCGAGCGCGCCGGCCTTCTTGTCGTAGATGTCGCTGACCTTCGACTCGAAGCGCAGCGTGTCGCCGGCGCACACCGGCGCGTGGTAGTCGAAACGCTGCTCGCCGTGCAGCACCTTGCCGAGGTCGATCTCGAGCGTCTCGATCAGCTTCATGGTCTCACCCGAGTCGCCCGGCGCGCCGAAGATGAAGGTCGGCGGCGCGACGATGCCGCGGTAGCCGGCCGCCTTGGCTGCCGCCTCGTCGGTGTGGATCGGGCCGGTGAGGCCGATCACCTTGGCGAAGAAGGCGATGCGGCCCTTCTCCACGTCCCACAGGATGGGGGGCGGCGCGTAGCCGATGTGTTTCTTGTCGATCATGGCATTGGGTCCTCGGCGTTGCGCTTCAGGCGGCCTTGTAGAGGGTCACGACGCAGGCGCCACCGAGCCCCAGGTTGTGCTGCAGCGCCACCCGCGCGCCCTTCACCTGGCGCTGGTCGGCGGTGCCACGCAACTGGTGCGTCAACTCGTAGCACTGCGCCAGGCCGGTGGCGCCGAGCGGATGGCCCTTGGACAACAGCCCGCCCGACGGGTTGGTGACGACCTTGCCGCCGTAGGTGTTGTCGCCGTCGCGCACGAACTTCTCGGCGCCGCCTTCCGGGCACAGGCCCAGGCCCTCGTAGGTGATCAGCTCGTTCTGCGCGAAGCAGTCGTGCAGTTCGACCACGTCGACGTCGCCGGGGCCGATGCCGGCCTGCTCGTAGACCTGGCGAGCGGCATCGCGCGCCATGTCGTAGCCGACCACGCGCATCATGTCCTTCGACTCGAAGGTGCTGGCAAAGTCGGTCGACATTGCCTGCGCGGCGATGCTGACCTGGGTGTTCAGCCCATGCTTCTTGGCATAGGCCTCAGAGCAGACCACCGCGGCGGCGGCGCCGCAGGTCGGCGGGCAGGCCATCAGGCGCGTCATCACGCCTTCCCAGAGCATCGGCGAGGCCATCACGTCCTCGGTGCTGACTTCCTTGCGGAACAGCGCCAGCGGGTTGTTGACGGCATGGCGGCTGGCCTTGGCGCGGATGGCTGCGAAGGTTTCCAGCTTGGTGCCGTACTTGTCCATGTGGGCCTTGCCGGCGCCGCCGAAGTAGCGCAGCGCGAGCGGGATCTCGGGATGGCCGACGAGCGCGTCGGTGGCCTGGTCGAACTCTTCAAACGGCGTCGGGCGGTCGGTGAAGGCCGCCTTGATGGCGCCCGGCTGCATCTGCTCGAAGCCGAGCGCCAGCACGCAGTCGGCCGCGCCCGATTGCACCGCCTGGCGTGCCAGGAACAGCGCCGACGAGCCGGTCGAGCAGTTGTTGTTGACGTTGAGCACCGGGATGCCGGTCATGCCCACCGGGTACAGCGCGCGCTGGCCGCAGGTGGAGTCGCCGTAGACGTAGCCGACGAAGGCCTGCTGGATCGCCTTGTAGTCGACGCCCGCATCCGCGAGCGCCAGGCGCGTGGCCTTCTCGCCCATCACGTGATAGGGCTCGCTCGCGCCCGGCTTGGCGAACGGGATCATGCCGACGCCGGCGACGATGACAGTGTGGTTCATGGTGACTCCAGTTGAAGCGGATGGGACAGCGAAACGGGGTGGAAGGAATCGGAGGCCGGGCAGGTTGCTGCGGCCAGCGGGCTCAGGACGGCGGCGCGAGCCACAGGCGCTCGATCTCGTGGCGCTGGATCTTGCCGGTGCTGCTGCGCGGAAAGGCCGCCAGCTCCACGACGCGGAATGCCTTGGGAATCTTGTAGCCGGCCAGTTGCTCGCGGCAGCGCGCCTCGAGCGCCTGGGTGTCGGCAGCGGCGCCGGGCTTGAAGGCGACGAAGGCCACCGGCACCTCGCCCCAGCGTTCATCGCGCTGGCGCACCACGGCGGCGTCGGCCACCGCGGCCTCGGCCAGCAGCACACGTTCGATCTCGGCCGGGTAGATGTTCTCGCCGCCCGACTTGATCAGGTACTTGGCGCGATCGACGAAGTCCAGCGTGCCGTCGGCGCGGCGCACGAACAGGTCGCCCATGTGGAACCAGCCGCCGCGGAAGTCGTGCGCGTTGGTCTCGGGCGCGTTCCAGTAGCCCGAGAACAGCGTCGGCCCGCGCAGCGCCGCTTCGCCCGGCGTGCCCAGCGGCACGTCGCGGTCGTCGGCATCGACCAGGCGCAGGCTGCAGAACGCCGACTCGCGCTTGGCCAGGCTGGTGGGCACCACCCCGGGTGCCAGCAGTGCCCCCGAAGCCGGCGCCAGGCCGGTTTCGGTGGCGCCGAAGCTGTTGATGTAGGGCGCGTTCAGCAGGCCGGTGAGATCGGCGATCTGCTGCAGCGGCACCAGGTCGGCCATGGCCCCGACCACACACACGCCGCGCGGCCGGGTGGCGTTGCGGCGCAGCCCGTCGATCAGCACGTCGATCATGCCTGGCATGGCCACCAGCCAGCCGATGGGCTCGGCGGCGATGGTCGCGCACAGGCGGTCGACGTCCAGCCCGTCCTGGACCACGACCTTGCCGCCGATCATCAGCGTGGCCAGGCTGAAGTCGGTGGCGGCCATGTGGAACAGCGGCGACCAGGCGACGTAGGTGTGCTCGGCGGTGATGCCGTACTCGCCAGCGAAGCACATCGCTCGCGCCACCATCGCACGCTGGCTGATCACCGCGCCTTTGGGCAGGCCGGTGGTCCCGCTGGTGTATAGGATGACCAGGCCTTGCTCGGGGTCGACGTCGATCAGCGGATCGTCTTCCAGCACGCCGGACAGGAAGGTGTCGAACTGCGTTTCGATCAGGATGACCTGCGGCACGCCGTGCTCGACCCTCGCCAGCGTCGGTGCGTGCCGCAAGGAAACGAAGACCATGCACGGCGAGACCAGGCGCAGGCAATGCGTGATCTCGGCATCGGCCAGGCGCCAGTTCAGGCAGGCCACGACGACACCGATCTTCGCCGCCGCGAGCTGCAACTGAAGGTACTCGCGGCAGTTTTCGGACAACACCGCAACGCGATCGCCCGCGCGCAGGCCGCGCACAAGCAGGGCCTGCGCCAGACGGCTGGCCGCTCGGTCGAGTTCGACGTAGCTCAGCACCCCGCGCGCATCTTGCAACGCCACGGCATGCGCCCGCGTGCCAGCCTGCTTGCGCAGCAGGTCTGCCACCGTCAGGGCATATGCAGCAGTCTCGGTCTTCGCCATCTCGGGCATGTGTGCGGTTCGGTGTGGGGTTCAGTCACGCAGCCGCCGAACCCGGCGTGCAACGAGGACGGCCATCCTACCTAACGCTTGACAGTTTAACAACACCCATTTAGCCTGCACCGCTGCGCTGTCCTGCAGCGCCACCGTCCACGACGGCGGGAGGCCACCTTCCGCAATCCGCAGTACCACAGACATGACCACCCCACGCTCCTCGCAATTTGCCCTGCATGCCGACGACCAGGCCGTGCTCGAGGCTGCCGACAAGTTCGCGCGCAAGATGCTGGCGCCGTTGTCGGGCCGCATGGACAACGAGGAATGGTGGCCGCCCGAGGCCTTCCCGCAGATCGGCGCGGCCGGCTTCATGGGCGCCACCGTGCCCAGCGACTACGGCGGCGCCGGCATGGACCTGTTCTCGTCCGGACTGGTGTGCCAGGCCTTCGCGCGCTGGAACCCGGCCTTGGCCCTGTCGTGGGCGGCGCACGACAACCTGTGCGTCAACAACATCTTCCGCAACGCCAGCGAGGTTCAGCGGCGCCGTTACCTGCCCGGCCTGTGCAACGGCAGCCAGATCGGCGCCCTGGGCCTGACCGAGCCCGGCGCCGGCTCCGACGCACTGGCCGGCATGCGCACCACGGCGCGACGCGACGGCGAGCACTACGTGCTCAACGGCACCAAGATCTACATCACCAACGGCCCGGTGGCCGACGTGCTGCTGGTCTACGCCAAGACCGCGCCCGAGCGTGGCGCCAAGGGCATATCGGCCTTCATCGTCGAGAAGGGCTTCCCGGGTTTTCGCGTCGCGCAGAAGCTCATCAAGATGGGCTTTCGCGGCAGCCAGACGGGTGAGCTGGTGTTCGAGGACTGCCGCGTGCCGGTCACCAACCTGGTGGGGCCCGAGAACGACGGCGTGAAGATCGTGATGAGCGGCCTGGACCTGGAACGCGCACTGGTCGCCTCGCTGTGCGTGGGCATCGCCGAGCGCGCGCTCGAACTGAGCGTGGCCTACGCCGGCACGCGCCAGCAGTTCGGCAAGCCGATCGGCAGCTTCCAGATGGTGCAGGCGCTGCTGGCCGAGATGTACACCGACACCGAGGCCATGAAGTCGCTGGTGTGGCGCACGCTGGCTGATGTCAACGATCTCGAGATCGGCGGCGGCGGCCGCGGCCAGGCGCACAAGCTCACGGCCGCGTCCATCCTCTTCGCCGGCGAGGCCTGCAACCGGGTGCTCAACAAGGCCGTGCAGGTGCACGGCGGCAGCGGCTACATCTGGGAGTCCGAGATCAACCGGCTGTTCCGCTGCATCAAGATCCTCGAGATCGGCGCCGGCACCTCGGAAGTGCGCAAGATGATCATCGCCGAGGAATTGCTCAAGGGCTGACCACCACAGGCAGCGCGGCACCGCGCAGGCCGCGGCCCTGAACCCATTGGGATGGAGAAAGATGCAAGCGACGACTGCCCTGCGGTTCGAGCGGCGACGCGCCACGGCGTGGATCACGCTGGACCGGCCCGAGGCGATGAATGCCCTGTCCGAGACGTTGTGCAGCGAATTGCTCGCCGCCATCGCACAGGTCGAGCATGACGCGGGCATTCGCGTGCTGGTGCTCACCGGCGCCGGCCGCGCCTTCTGCGCCGGTGCCGATCTAAAGGGCGTGTTCGAGAACGCCGGCGCCGTGCCTGCGGCGGACGACCCGATGAGCGCATTCCTCGACCTCATCGCCGGCATCAGCGTCAGCGCGGGCCAAATTGCCAGCCAACGTTCCATTGGCGGCATTTTCGCTGACGCTGAGCGCACCGGTGATGTCAGTGGGCCGCGCGTTGATGACGATATTGAGCGCTGTCGGCGGCGAAGTTGGGCTTCGGCCCGATCGTGGGGTTTGACAATGACGCGGAAGCGATCCGCGTGAGCGAGGAGAACGCCGCGCTGCGGGAAGACCTGGCTTTCTTCCAGTCGTTGATGACGACGGGTGCCAAGGCCGGCGTGCTGCATTCCCTCCGCTTCCAGCAGAAGAGCGGCACGGTCCACATCCAGCACAATACCGACCCGGAGTGGCAGATCGCCTACCAGCGCTACTTCGCGCAGCTCAATCCCTCGATCAGGGCCGCGAGCACCGGCGCCTTCGCCGCGGGATCGAGCACGACCATCCCGCTCGGGCCGAAGAACGTCGGCCGCGCGTCGGTGACGTTGAACGTCAGCGTCTGATCGCTGCCGAGCCGCTGGCCGAACAG
>CALMQI010000076.1 GCA_937871935.1 uncultured Burkholderiales bacterium | reverse complement strand
TCGGCAATGCCTGGCATGGTCATGAACGCTACAATATTTCCCCATGCGCGACTGGCGAAAATTCGACACGATCCTTCTCGACATGGACGGGACGATTCTCGATCTTGCCTACGACAACTATTTCTGGCGGGAGTTGGTGCCCCGGTGTCTCGCCCGGCAACGCAATGCCAGTCTGATCGACATCAAGACAGACCTCTACGCTGAGTTTGCGCGAGTGCAGGGCCGGCTTGAGTGGTACTGCCTGGATTACTGGACGGCCCAGCTGTCCCTCGATCTGCGGGCGCTGAAGAATGCCAGCAGTCATCGGGTGCGGTACTTGCCGGGCGCCATCAGTTTTCTTCAGGAACTGCAGGCGACGGGCAAGCCAGTGGTCGTTCTCACCAATGCCCACGCACACACCCTCGAAATCAAGAAAGCGGTCGCCGGACTTGACCGGTGGGTTGATGCCTTCATTTCGTCGCACGAGTTTGGAGCCCCCAAGGAATCCCAGGCGTTCTGGGCGAGCGTGCAGCGACGCCTGGAGTTCGACAAGCTGCTGCGCATGGCCTCCGAGGTGACCGACATCGCGCAGATCGACGCCAAAGGCAACGAGCAGCTCGCGGTGTCGCGCCTGTCCATGAACATCGCCGGCTCGAATCGCGACCGCTCGCAGGAGCCGGCCTACAAGGGCGCCAAGCCGGGGCAGACCTGGTTCAGCCCGGTGTACTTCCGCAAGGAGACCGAGCCGTACATGACGGTGGCCATCCGCTCCGGCGGCGAGCGCGGGCCGGTGACCGTGGCCGAGGTGAACCTCAAGTTCATCTGGGACGTGGTGTCGCGCATCAAGATCGGCGACAAGGGCAAGGCCTATGTGGTGGACACCAGCGATCACCTGGTGGCCGACCCCGACATCGGCCTGGTGCTGCGCAAGACCAGCGTGGCCGAGCTGCCCCACGTGAAGGCGGCGCGCGCGGTGAAGGCCGACGACGAGCCGGCGATGGTGTCGCGCGACCTGCTGGGCACCCGCGTGCTGACTTCGATGGCGCCGATCGCGGCGCTCGACTGGAAGGTGTTCGTCGAGCAACCGGTGGCCGAGGTGTATGCCAAGCTCAACGCGTCGATCGTGCGTACGGTGCTGCTGCTGCTCGGCGGCCTGGTGATCTCGGCGCTCGGCGCGTCGGTGCTGGCGCGCAGCATGGTGCAGCCGATCCGCACGCTCGACGAAGGCGCGCGGCGCATCGGCCAGGGCAATCTCGACCAGCAGATCGTGATCCGCACGAACGACGAGCTCGAGGGCCTGGCCGAGCAGTTCAACCGCATGTCCGCGCAATTGAAGGAGTCGTACACCGGGCTGGAACGCAAGGTCGAGCAACGTACCTCGGAGCTGAGCGAGGCGCTCGAACAGCAGACGGCGACAGCGGAGATCCTGCAGGTCATCAGCGGCTCTGTGTCCGACGCGCAGCCGGTGTTCGATGCCATCGTCCACAGCTGCCAGCGCCTGTTTGCCGGCATGTCGGTCAACCTGTTGCTGCCTCAGGGCGAGCAACTGCGCCGCGTCGCCGTTGCCGCCGAGGGACCGGTCGGCGCCGGGGTTGGCGTGCGTGAGTTTCCACTCGATGTGCGCAGCGCCTCGGGGGCCTGCGTGCTGCATGGCCAGGTGATCGCCGTGTCGGATGCCGAGTCGGTGGCCACCGAGTACCCGCTGACGCCCGAGCTCGCACGCTCCATCGGCTGGCGATCGGGCCTGTTTGTGCCGCTGCTGCGCGAGGGCAGCGGCATCGGCTGCATCGGCATCCTGCGCGGCGGCAGTGGCGGCTTCACCGACAAGGAGATCACGCTGGCGCAGACCTTTGCCGACCAGGCGGTGATCGCGATCGAGAACTCACGCCTGTTCAACGAAACCAAGGAGGCGCTGGAGCAGCAGACCGCCACGGCCGAGGTGCTGCAGGTGATCAGCAGTTCGGTGGCCGATACGCGGCCGGTGTTCGAGAAGATCCTGCACAGCTGCAGCCGGCTGTTCGACAGTTCCGAACAGGGTATCGTGCTGCTGGACAGCGCCGGCCAGCTGCAGCTGGGTGCGCACCGAGGTTCGGCCGGCGACGCGCTGAAGTCGATGTTCCCCGCTCCGGTGGGCGACGACCCGCTGACGCGCGCAATGGCGCGCGCGCAGGTGCTGCACTACCCCGACGTGCTGCGCGACGCCGAACCCGACAGCCGCGCGCGACGGGTGGCCGAGCGCTTGGGTCTTGGCACCTACACGCAGGTGTTCGCGCCGATGAGCTGGGAGGGCAAGGGCGTGGGCTACCTGTACGTGATCCGCGCGCCGGTTGCGGCGTTTTCCGACAAGGAGATCGGCTTGCTGAAGACCTTTGCCGACCAGGCCGCGATCGCGATCCAGAACGCGCGCCTGTTCCACGAGATCCAGGACAAGAGCCGCCAGCTCGAGGTGGCCAATCGCCACAAGAGCGAGTTCCTGGCCAACATGAGCCACGAGCTGCGCACGCCGCTGAACGCCATCATCGGCTTCTCCGAGGTGCTGACCGAGCAGATGTTCGGCGACGTCAACGAGAAGCAGATGGAATACCTGCACGACATCCACTCCTCCGGCGAGCATCTGCTGAGCCTGATCAACGACGTGCTCGATCTGTCGAAGATCGAAGCCGGCCGCATGGAGCTCGACCTGAGCTGCTTCGACCTCGGGCTGCTGCTGGAGAACTCGATCACGCTGGTGCGCGAACGCGCGCAGCGCCACGGGCTCACGGTGTCGCTCGAGGTCGGCGACGGCCTCGAGGAATGGGTGGCCGACGCCCGCAAGGTCAAGCAGGTGGTCGTCAACCTGCTGACCAACGCGGTGAAGTTCACGCCCACCGGGGGGCGTGTGTCGATGCAGGCCCGCCGCGCAGGCGACGGCGCCGCGCCGACGGCCGAGATCAGCGTCGCCGACACGGGCGTCGGCATCACCGCCGAAGACCAGGCGCTGGTGTTCGAGGAATTCCGCCAGGCCCGGGGCGACTACCTGCGCAAGGCCGAGGGCACCGGGCTCGGCCTGTCGCTGAGCAAGCGGTTCGTCGAGTTGCATGGCGGCACGATCCGGTTGCTCAGCGAGCCGGGCCGCGGCTCGACCTTCATCGTGACCCTGCCGCTGCGAGAGCTGGAGGCGCTGCAATGACCACCCTCACCGACACCATCCTGATCGTCGAGGACAACGCCAAGAACATGAAGCTCGTGCGCGACATCCTGCGTCACAAAGGCTGGCAGACATTGGAGGCCGTCACCGGCGAAGAGGGCGTGCGCCTGGCGCTTGAGCACAAGCCGGCGCTGGTGCTGATGGACATCCAGCTGCCCGACATCGACGGCATCACGGCGCTGCGGCGCATCCGCGAGCATGCCGCGCTCGACGCGATGCCGGTGCTGGCGGTGTCGGCCTCGGTGATGCCCGACGAGCAGCAGCAGATCGTCAGCTCGGGCTTCGACGCCTATCTCACGAAACCGATCTCGTTGAAGCCGTTCATTGCCACGGTGGAGCGCTTTCTCAAGGACGGCAGGGCGCGATGAGCGCCGCACGGCTGCTCCGCAGGCGCTCGCGCTTCCTTGGCGGGCCGGCCCAACGGGCCTTGGGGGCCGGATCATGAGCGCGCACATCCTCGTCGTCGACGACATCGCCAAGAACGTCAAGCTGCTGGCCGATGTGCTGGCGGCCAAGGGTTTTCGCACCAGCACGGCGGCGTCGGGCGCCGAGGCACTCGAGCGCATCGCGGCCGACATGCCCGACCTGGTGCTGCTCGACGTGATGATGCCCGGCATGAGCGGCTACGAGGTCTGCCAGGCGATCCGCGCCGACCCCCGGACCGGCATCCTGCCGGTGGTGCTGGTGACCGCGCTCGACCCGGCACAGGAGCGCATCAAGGGCCTGGACGCTGGCGCCGACGACTTCCTGACCAAGCCGGTCAACCAGGCCGAGCTGCTGGCGCGCGTGCGCTCGCTGCTGC
Organism: uncultured Burkholderiales bacterium; assembly: GCA_937871935.1. Classification (GTDB taxonomy): domain Bacteria; phylum Pseudomonadota; class Gammaproteobacteria; order Burkholderiales; family Burkholderiaceae_C; genus JAEUPI01. The sequence goes on along the minus strand of CALMQI010000076.1, from coordinate 32,610 downwards.
GCATCAAGGCGCTGTACGACCAGGTGCAGGCGCAGAAGACCGAGCTGGAAAGCTGGAACCGCACGCTCGAGCAGCGCGTCAGCGACGGTGTGCAGCAGCTCGAGCGGCTGCAGCGACTCAAGCGCTTCTTCTCGCCGCAGCTGGCCGAAGCCATCCTCACCGGCGGCGCCGACGACCCGCTGAAGAGCCACCGCCGCGAGATCGCGGTGGTGTTCCTCGACCTGCGCGGCTTCACCGCCTTCACCGAGACGTCGGACCCGGAGGAGGTGATGGGCGTGCTGCGTGAATACCACGCCGCGATGGGCGAGCTGATCCTCGCGCACGAGGGCACGCTGGAGCGCTTCACCGGCGATGGCATCATGGTGTTCTTCAACGACCCGGCGCCGGTGCCCGATCCGGCGGCGCGCGCGGTGCGCATGGCCCTGCAGATGCAACAGCGCACCGGCCAGCTGGCGCAAGGCTGGAAGCGCCGCGGCTACGAGCTGCAGCTCGGCATCGGCGTGGCGATGGGCTTTGCCACCATTGGCGGCATCGGCTTCGAGGGCCGCATCGACTATGGCGCGATCGGCACGGTCACCAACCTTTCCGCACGCCTGTGCAGCGAAGCGCGCGGCGGCGAGATCCTGCTGGCGCCGCGCGTGGTGGCGGCCCTTGGCGACGACGAGTTCGTCATCGAGCCGGCCGGCGAGCTGGTGTTGAAGGGGCTGCAGCGGCCGGTGGCGACGTCGCGGGTGCGGTCCGTGCGCACTTGACCGCAGCTGCTGCGGCATGATGCGCAGCGTGGACGACAGACCCCCCGCACCTTCGCCGCCGGCCCAGGCGCATGCGGCGGCGCGCACGGCTGCGGCGCTGCCGCCGAGCCTGCTGGAGGAATTGGTGCGCCTGGGTCCTGCGCGGCAATTCGCCAAGGGTGCGGTCATCGTCACCGAGGGCGAGCCGGCGCTGTCGATGTACGTGATCCAGCAGGGCCGGCTGCGTGTCTACGTATCCGACGACGAGGGGCGCGAGGTCGAGCTCAACCTGCTGGGGCCGGGCGAGTACTTCGGCGAACTGATGCTCGACGGGCAGACGCGCAGCGCCTCGGTGATTGCACTGACACCGGCGCGGCTGACGATGATCGGGCGCGCCGAGTTCGAGCGCACGCTGGTGCAGCGGCCCGACATCGCCTTCCACGTCATCCAGCACCTGATCCAGCGCGTGCGGGCGTTGAGCCGCAATGTGCAGGGTCTGGTGTCGAAGGACGTCTATGGCCGCGTAGCGCAGCTGTTCAACGAGTTGGCGCGCGAGCAGGCCGGCGTGCGCGTCGTGCCCGGTCCGCTCAGCCAGCAGGCGATCGCCGACCGGGTGGGCGCCTCGCGCAGCATGATCAACCGCATCCTGCAGGACCTGGCCGCCGGCGGCTATGTCGAGGTCAGTCGCGAGCGCATCGTGTTGAAGAAGTCGCTGCCCAAGCACTGGTAGCAGGCGCACCGGGTCTGTGGCTGGGTCGTGAATCACGAAGCGCTGAAGCCCTTGCACCGCCGCCGCCTGCGCGAGATCTGGCGTTCGGCCGGCTGGCCGTGCCAGGACCTGGTCGAGGTCGAGCTGCTCGCCGCGGGGCTGCTGGAGCGCCAGCGCAGTGGCGACGGACGTGAGACGCTGCGCGTCACCGACGCCGGCGTGGCGGTGCTGGCGGCCACGCTGAATCAGAACCGCGCCGCGCGTGATGCGCACGAGGCGCTGGTGGCCCGCGTGGCGCGCGAGATGCAGAGCGCCGGCCGCGTGGTCTGGCGCGGCTTGTCGCTGCGTGCGCGGGTTGGCGAAGGCGACGCGGCGGCGTGGGCGATGGCGATGCCCGATGTCTACTCGATCCGCCACACCACGGTGGAAGACTACGTCGAGCCGGTGGTGCACGAGATCAAGGTGCGCCGCGCCGATCTGCTGGCCGACCTGCGCCGCGTGGAGAAGGGACAGGCCTACCGGCAGCTGTGCAGCCAGTGCTGGTACGTGCTGCGCGACGGCATCGGCCGAGCCGACGAGATCCCCGAGGGCTTCGGCGTCATGTTCGCCTGCGAGGGCGCTCTCGAGGTGGCCCGGCCGGCGCCGGTGCGGAGCTATCGCCTGCCGTTCCCGGTGTGGATGGCGCTGGCGCGCGCCACGCCCGAGCCGGTGGACGACGACGCGCAGGCCTGGCTGGGCGCGCCGCCCGTCGCGGGCGAGGGCTCAGGCGACTGAGGTGTGCTGGGCGTCGACCGCCGGCCATGTGTCCGGCCGTAGCAGCAGGTACAACAGCGGGCCGATCGAGCCGAGCACCAGTGTCAACGGCACGTACGGCCAGAACGCGCGGCCGTGCGCGCGTGCGTCGCGCCACATCCAGATCAGCACGAGGCCGAGCGCAATCGTGATGTCGGTCAGCACCTGCCAGGCCGCCGGGCTGTCGGCCAACTGGGCATAGAAGCCGGTCAGGCCGGTACGGCTGACGATCCAGGCGGTGAAGGCGCAGAACACGGCGGTGACGACGATGAGCAAGGTTCGCATGGTGGCAACTCCATTGGTTGGTGAAAGGGTGCGGCCAGTGTGCGGAGCCGTCCGCTGCGCTGCAATGACCTCGCAGGTCATGGCAGGGTGAACGCGCTTGCGGCAGCATCGGGGCCATGAATCCCGCACCACTTGCCGGCGCCTCGTTGCGCCGCCTGCGCCAGGGCCGGCGGATCAGTCAGCTCGAACTGTCGCTGCGCGTTGGCGTGTCGCAGCGCCATCTATCGTGCATCGAGACCGGGCGCGCGGCGGCCAGCCGCGCGATGCTGCAGGCGCTGCTCGACGCGCTCGACGCGCCGCTGGCGGAACGCAATGCGGCGCTGCTCGCCGCCGGTTATGCGCCGCGCTTCGCGCAGCGGGCGCTGGCCGATGCCGAGATGGCGCCGATCCGCGACGCGCTGACACGCCTGCTCGACGCACATGACCCGGCGCCGGCCTTCGTGCTCGACGAGGCCTGGCACCTGCTGCAAGCCAATCGCGGCACCGCGCGCCTGCTGCAGCTACTGGGGCTCGAGCTGGCGACCTTGCAGGCGCCACCGAATCTGTTGCGCGCGATGCTCGCGCCGGGCGGCCTCGGCGGACGACTGATCAATGCCGACGAGGTGGTGACCGAGGTCTGGCAGCGAGCGCAGCGTGAGGCGCTGGCCTGCCCGGCCTTGCGGGCCATCGTCGATGAATTGCGACCGGCCATGCCGCGGCGCTGGACTCAGCCGGCGGCCGATGGCGGCAGTGCGCCGCTATTGCTGACAAGGCTGCGCACAACGGACGGGCGCGAGCTGGCGTTCTTCTCTGCCTTCACGACCTTCGGTGCGCCGCTCGACGTCACGGCCGCGTCGCTGCGCGTCGAGCACTTCTTTCCCGCCAACGAGGCGACGCGTGCCGCGCTGGCACAGGCGACGTGACAGCCGACGTCAGTTCGGTGGTGGCCGATTCGTCGGCGCATCTTCGGCGCGGTACGGGGAGTGCAGGTGCGCGGGCTTCGTCGAGCGTTTGCGCATGCGAATGTTGAGCATCTCCACACCGACCGAGAACGCCATCGCGAAGTAGACGTAGCCCTTGGGCACGTGATGGTCGAAACCCTCGGCGATCAGCACGACGCCGACGACGACCAGGAACGACAGCGCCAGCATCTTGATCGTCGGATGGTCCGACACGAAGCGGCCGATCGCGCCGGCGAACAGCAGCATCAGGCCGACCGAGGCGATCACGGCGGCAACCATCACGGCGATCTCGTCGACCATGCCGACGGCGGTGATGATCGAGTCGAGCGAGAACACCAGGTCGACCACCATGATCTGCAGCACCACGGCGGCGAAGGTGGCCTTCACCGCGCCGGAGGTCGAGCCTTCCTCGCCTTCGAGCGACTGGTGGATCTCGCCGGTGCTCTTCCAGATCAGGAACAAGCCGCCGAGGATCAGGATCAGGTCGCGGCCCGAGATGGCCTGGCCGAGCACCGTGAACAACGGGGCCACCAGGCCGACGATCCACGACAGCACCAGCAGCAGGCCGATGCGCATGAACATGGCCATGAACAGGCCGATGCGCCGGGCGAGTTCACGTTTTTCGCGTGGCAGCTTGTCGACCAGGATCGAGATGAAGATCACGTTGTCGATGCCGAGCACCAGTTCCAGCGCGGTCAGCGTGGCGAAGGCGATCCAGGCTTGCGGGTCGGTCAGCAGTTCGAGCATGCTTGGTGGAGCGGTTGGGCTGCGGTAGGGGCGCATTGTCGGCGGCGCCGGCCGTGTCGGGCCGGCATGACCCCGCGTCTTGCCGGGGCGTGCAGCCATGAGGCCGAGCGGCCACAATAGGCTTACCGAGTGGTTTGTCTGCAAGCGGAGGGCCTATGCATCGAGCCTTGCATCGTTGGGCGTTCGTCGTCGCTGTGGCGCTGGCCAGCGCCGGCTCGTACGCGGCCGGCGATGTGGCTTGGTTGCCGGCTGCGGGTGACGCCGACATCGAACATGCCTTCACGCAGGCGCGCGCCGAGAAGAAGCCGCTGCTGTTGTACTGGGGTGCCAAGTGGTGCCCGCCGTGCAACCAGCTGAAGGCCACGCTGTTCAATCGGCAGGACTTCATCGAGCGCAGCCGCCACTTCGTCGCGGTCAATATCGATGGCGATCTGCCCGGCGCGCAGAAGCTCGGCACGCGCTTCAAGGTGAGCGGCTACCCGACCCTGGTGCTGATGAACGCCGACGGCGCCGAGATCACGCGACTGCCGGGCGAGGTGGATGCGCCGCAGGTGATGCAGGTGCTGCAGCTGGGCCTGGCCGGCGGGCGGCCGGTGAAGGCCGTGCTGGCCGATGCGCGCGCCGGCAAGCCGCTGTCAGGCGCCGAGTGGCGCATGCTGTCGTTCTATTCATGGGATACCGACGAAGCACAGCTGGTCGGTGCCGCCGAGCGGCCGGGCCTGCTGGCCGAGTTGGCGCGCAGCTGCCCGGCCAGTGAAGCGGACAGCGCGACGCGACTGATGCTCAAGGCGCTGGCCGACAGCGACGACGGCAAGGGCGTCAAGCCCGACAAGGCGCTGCGCGCCAAAGTGCGCGGCTGGCTGGCCGATGCGGCGCTGACGCGGCGGCAGATGGACGTGTTGGTCAACTTCGCACCGGAAATCACCAAGGCACTGGCGCCCGATGGCGGCGCGCCGCGCCAGGCGTTGGTGTCTCAGCTCGACGCGGCCCTGCGCCGCCTGGGCGACGACGGGTCGCTGTCACGCGCCGACCGTCTGGCGGCATTGCTTGGCCGGGTGGAGTTGGCGCGCATCGACATGCCCAAGGGTGAGCGTCATCCGAAGATCGCCTCGCCGCTGCTGCGACAGGTGCGCGAGGCGAGCGCGCGGGTGGACCGCGAGATCACCGACGGCTACGAGCGCCAGGCGGTCATTAGCACCGCGGCGCATCTGCTCGGCCAGGCCGGGCTGTGGGGCGAGTCGGACGCGCTGCTGAAGGCCAATCTGGACAAGAGCCACTCGCCGTACTACCTGATGAGCCATCTCGGCAGCAATGCGCGCAAGCTCGGTCGCAAAGGCGAGGCGCTCGGCTGGTACGAGCAAGCCTATGCCAAGAGCGAAGGGCCGGCCACGCGGCTGCAGTGGGGCGGCGCCTATGTGAGCGCGCTGGTCGAGCTGGCGCCCGACGACGAGGCGCGGCTGGAGAAGGCGGTGTCGCAGGTCTTCCACGACGCCGCAGGGCAGGCCGGCGCCTTCGACGGGCGCAGCGTGCGCTCCCTCATGCGCATCGGTGACAAGCTGGCCGCCTGGAACGCCGGCGGCAAGCACGACGCCGTGGTGTCACGGCTGAAGGGCCAGCTCGACGGCGTGTGCGGCAAGCTCAACGCCAGCGACCCGCAACGGGGCGCCTGCGAGGGCGTGCTACGCCGGGCGCCGAAGGCGAGCGCCTAGTCGCGCCGCCTTCGGGCCCACGCTGCATGCGCTGGCGTTCACCCAATCGGCCTACTTGCTGAGCCCCTCGGCCTTGAGGGCCGCCTGCACCGACGGGCGCGCGCCGACGCGGGCCATGAAGGCCTGCACGTTGGCCAGGCCGGCGATGTCGACGCCCACGTGCTTGGCCCAGCTCGTCACGGTGAACAGGTAGGCATCGGCGACGCTGAACGCGTCACCCATCAGGAACTGCTTGCCTTCGAGCTGCTCATTGACGTACTTGTAGCGGCCCTTCAGGCGCTCGCGGTAGACCGCCTTGCCTTCCTCGGGCATGGCCGGGTTGAACAGCGGCGAGTAGCTCTTGTGCAGCTCGGTCGATACGAAGTTGAGCCACTCGATCAGGCGGTAGCGCGCCATCGTGCCGGCCGCGGGTGCCAGGCCGCTGGCCGGGGCCTTGTCGGCCAGGTACTGCACGATGGCCGGGCCCTCGCTCAGGCGCTGGCCATCGTCGAGTTCGAGCAAAGGCACGTAGCCCTTGGGGTTGATCGTGTAGTAGTCGGTACCGTCGGCCAGCTTGTGGGTCTTGGTACTGGCCATCACCAGGTCGAAGGGCAGGCCGGTCTCGCGCAGCACGATGTGCGGGCTGAGCGAGCAGGCGCCGGGGCTGTAGTAGAGCTTCATCGAGGATCCTGGAGGGGTTGCGGGGGCGCCAGCATAGGCCTGCCGGCAAGACTGCGCATAGCGCTCGGGATTGGGCGCCGGGCTGCGGCGTCATCGCGCGCCGGCGCCGCGCAGCAGGGCCGCGACCGCCGTCTGCCCACGGCGGCGCGCATGCACGAGCGGCGTCACGCCTTGCCCGTCGGCGCGGTTCGGATCGGCGCCGTGCCGCAACAGCAGCTCGACGATCTGCAGGTAGCGCGCGCTCCCGTCACCGAGGATCACTGCTTCGAGCAGCGCCGTCCACCCGAGCCGGCAAGCCGCTTGCGCCGGCAAGCAGGAAGGCGCTGTCCTCGATCGTGTCTTGCGCACTGACGTCGGCGCCGCGACCGATCAGCAGGCGCGCCGTTTCCACATGGTGGCCCTGGGTGGCGGCGAGTACCGCGTTGCGACCCCGCGCGTCGCGGGCGTTGACCTCGGTGCCGGCATCGAGCAGGCGTTTCACGGCCCGCGTGTCGCCAATGGCAGCGGCTTCGACCAGCGCCGGGGTGGCACCATAGGCCCGGCCCGCCAACAGCATCACCGCCGCCATGCGCAAAGCGGCACGCCGGTCAGCGCGGCTGCGGTGGCCCGCCATCCTGGCCCTCGCCGAACACCATGCGGGCGATGCCGGCACGGGCGGCGGCGCTTTCGCACAGTGCGCACGGTCGCGAACTCGACACCAGCAGTGCACCGGCCAGATCGTGGCGCCGCAGGCGCTGCTGGGCATCGCGCAACGCCTCGCGTTCGGCGTGTGCATCGACGTCGCCACGCGTGACCACGCGACTGGGCGCTTCGCCGACAATGCGACCATCGAGCCAGACGACGGCACCATAGGGCTGGTCGCCGGCGTGCACGGCCTCGTCGCGCAACGCCCGCGCGCGCGCCAGCGCAGCGCGCAGGTCGGGCGCCCCGGCGCGCGCGCCGCGCACGCAGAGCCAGAGCGCCGCGCTGAACGCGAGGCTGCGCCGAGTGAAGAGGGTCTGCATGGCGCGGCAGTGTAGCCAGAGCGACCGGCTGGCCGATGCGCTACGCTGCGCCCGCCACAGCCGGAGCCCGCATGCCACGACAGGTACTCGATGAAGCGCATATCCATCCCGCCATCCGCGACCGGGTCGCCCACCACCATGAGGCGATCGTGCGCGAGGTGCAGGCGGCCGCCGCCGCGCATCCGGTGCTGGTGGTCGGCATGGCGGTGAATCCGTTCCCACGCAAGGCGCGGCGCCTGCTCGATGCGGCCGGTGCGTCCTACCACTACCTGTCGTACGGCAGCTATCTCGGCCGCTGGCGGCCGCGCACCGCGCTGAAGATGTGGACCGGCTGGCCGACGTTTCCGATGGTGTTCGTGCGCGGCGTGCTGATCGGCGGCGCCGACGACCTGGCGCGGCTGATTCGCAGCGGCGAGCTGACATCGATGCTGGCCTGACGCGCCGGCGGCTGGCCTTCACCGCGCGGGCGCTGCCGCGACAATGCGGCACGATGATGCCGGTGCACGGTCGATGTCGAGCCCTCCGGGTGGCGCTGGTGATGCTGGCGGCGCTGGCGGGGCCGACCGTGCCTGCTGCTGCGCAAGAGCTGAAGCCATGCCGACTGAAAGGCGTGGTCAACGAGGCCTTCTGCGGCGTGGTGTCGCGCCCGCTCGATCCGCAGCGACCTGACGGACGGCGCATCGAGGTGCACTATGCGGTGCTGCCGGCCCTGGCGCGCCACAAACTGCCCGATCCGGTGTTCTTCTTTGCCGGCGGCCCCGGGCAGAGCGCGGTCGAGCTGGCCGGCCCGATCGCAGCGCAGCTGGCGCGTTTTGCGAACCGCCGCGACATCGTGCTGATCGACCAACGCGGCACCGGCCGCAGCGCGCCGCTGTCGTGCGGCGAGAAGGACGAGCCCATGCGGCCGCTGGCCGAGACGGTGAATGCGCAAGCCCAGGTGCAGCGCCTGCTGTCGTGCGCGCAGCGCCTCGGCCAGCTGCCGCACGGCGATCTGCGCCACTACACCACCACGGTGGCGATGGCCGATGCCGACGCCGTGCGGCAGGCGCTCGGCGCGCCGCGTGTCAACCTGATCGGCGTGTCGTACGGCACGCGGGCCGCACTGGAGTACCAGCGGCTGTTTCCGTCGGCGGTACGCCGCGTGGTGCTCGACGGCGTCGCGCCGGCCGACATGGTGCTGCCGCTGTCGTTCTCCCCGGATAACCAGGCGGCGCTCAACGGTTGGCTGCATTGGTGCGCGCAGGACAAGGCCTGTCGCCAGCGGCATCCTGCGCTGGGAGAGCAGTGGGCGACGCTGCTGGCGTCGCTGCCGCGCGAGGTGGTGATGGCGCACCCGCTGACCGGTCGCCAGGAGCGCGTGATGCTGACGCGTGACGCGCTGCTGGGCATGGTGCGCACGGCGCTCTATGCGCCCGCCTTCGCCGCCGCGCTGCCGCAAGCCATTGCCGATGCCGCCGACGGACGCTTCGACGCCATGACCGGCCTGGCCAGCGCCTTGTCGTCGACCACGATGCAGCTCTATGCCGGCATGCACTTCTCCGTGGTCTGCGCCGAGGACGAGCCACGGCGCTCGCGCGGCGCCGATCCACCGGGTGCCGACTTCGGCACCGCATTCGAGCGGCTGTACGAGCAGGTCTGCGCGGGCTGGCCGCGCGGCGCCGTCGACGCGGCGTTCTACAGCACGCCGCCGACGAGGGTGGCGACGCTGCTGCTGTCGGGCGGCGACGACCCGGCCACGCCGCCGCGGCACGCCGCGCGGGTGGCCGCGACGCTCGGCCCGAAGGCGCGTCACGTGGTCGTCGCGCACGCCGGGCACGGCGTGGCTGCGCTGCCCTGCCTGCGCGAGGCGGTGTACCGCTTCGTCGATGCGGCGAGCGACGACGCGGCGCTCGGGCTGGCTCTCGACTGTGCGGGTCAGGTGCCGCGCCCGCCGCTGTTCGTGCCCGTGGCCGGGCCGGCGTCGGCTCCTTCCGGGTCGACGCGATGATCGAGGTGCAGCAGCTGGCCAAGCGCTTCGAGCAGGGGCGCGGCCGCGGACGACGCGTCGTCGAGGCGGTGCGCGGACTCGACTTCACGGCTCGCGACGGGTGCATCACGGGGCTGCTCGGCCCCAACGGCGCCGGCAAGACGACCAGCCTGCGCATCGCGGCAGGGCTGATCGTGCCCGACGCCGGCAGCGTCAAGGTCGATGGCATCGACGTGGCCGAGCGGCCGCAGACGGCGCTCGCCCGCATGGGCGTGCTCTCCGATGCGCGGGGCCTGTATCCGCGGCTGACGGCGCGCGAGAACATCGTCTACTACGGCCGCCTGCACGGCATGTCGCCAGTGGCGGCGCAGGCGCGGGCCGACGCGCTCGCTGCCATGCTGGAGATGACCGCCTTGCTCGACCGGCGCACCGAAGGGTTCAGCCAGGGCGAGCGCATGAAGACGGCACTCGCACGGGCGCTGGTGCACGATCCGCCGAACATCGTCCTCGACGAGCCGACCAACGGACTCGACGTGCTGGCCACGCGCGGCCTGCGCGAGGCGCTGCGCCGGCTGCGCGATGAACACGGCAAATGCATCGTGTTCTCGACCCACATCATGCAGGAGGTCGAGCGCCTGTGCGACCACGTGGTGGTGGTCGCGCATGGGCGCTCGGTGGCCGACGGTACCGTGGCCGAGCTGCTGCAACGCACGGGGCAGCGCGACTTCGAGGAGAGTTTCGTGCAGCTGGCGTTCGATGCCGCATCCGGCCCGGCGACTGGCGCATGAGCCGCAGGGCCGCTCCCAAGGCGAATACCGGAGTGCGCAGCACGGAGGATGCCCAATGAGTGCGGCGTGGATCGTCTTCGCCAAGGAGCTGCGCGACGCCTTGCGCGACCGGCGTACGCTGCTGATGGTGGTGCTGTCGTCCGTGGCAATCGGACCGGTGATCCTGTTCGCCCTGTCGGCCTTGATCAGCGGCATGGAGGAGCGCGCCGATTCGCGCGAGATCTGGGCCGTCGGCATGGAACACGCGCCGACGCTGCGCAACTACCTCGAGCGGCAGACGCTGGTGGTCAAGGCGGCACCGGCCGACTATGAACGCCAGCTGATCGATCGACGCTTCGGTGACGCGGTGATGGTGCTGCCGTCGTCGTTCGAGGCGGAGTTGGCGGCCGGCGACCGACCGACGATCGAGCTGGTGAGCTCGAGCGCGAACAACCGGGCTGCCGGCAGCCTGCGGCGGTTGCAGCGGGTGCTGGGCGGCTTCAACCAGGAGGTGGCGCTGTTGCGCCTGACGCATCGCGGCGTGGCGCCCGCGGTGCTCGATGTCGTGCGCAGCCAGGAGCGTGATCTGGCCGATCCGCGGGCGCGGTCGGCGCAACTGACCGGCATGCTGCCGTTCTTCGTGCTGATGGCCGTGCTCTACGGTGCACTCCATGCCGCACTCGACACCACCGCGGGCGAACGCGAACGTGGCTCGCTCGAGCCGCTGCTGATGACGCCACCGTCGCGCCATGCCCTCGTCTGGGGCAAGTGGGGAGCGGTGGCCTGCGTCGGCATGCTGATCGCGGTGCTCAGCTGCTCGAGCTTCCTGCCGGCGCAGTGGCTGCTGCGCAGCGAGACCCTGGCGGCGATGTTCCAGTACGGGGTGCGCGAGGCTGGGCTCTTTCTGGCGCTGCTGATGCCGCTGGCGGGCATGCTGTCGGCGCTGATGATGGCTGTCGCGATCCGATGCAAGACGTTCAAGGAGGCGCAGGCCAACAACACGTTGGTGATTCTTGCCGTGTCGCTGCTGCCACTGGTGAGCCTGTTCAATCAGGAGGGCGAGCAGGCCTGGCACCTGTGGACGCCCGCCCTGGCGCAGGTGACGCTGATGGTGCGCGTGTTAAAGGGCGAAGCCTTCTCGGCGCCGGATCTGCTGCTGCCGCTGGCAGTCGCGGCCATCGTCACGGTCGCGTGCCTCGCCTATGTGTCGCGCCAGCTGAAGAGCGCAGCGCTGCGTTGACGCTGGCCGGCGTTAGCTGGCCGCGAGATCACCGACCTGCAACACGCGCTCGACTTCCTCCTGCCAGGGCAGGGCATGTACCACCTCGTTGAGGTGGCGCAAGGACTCCAGCGGTGGCAGGATGTCGCCGTCGGGACTGACGAGGCTGATGTTGGTGATGACCGACAGAGGGTCGGCCATGGTGACGATACCGCGCGACAGTTGCACCCAATCCCAGGCCATACCCGCCTGCCCGTCGTTTGCCGGCAAGGCCCAAAGCGTCTGTCCAGCGGGCCGGCTGACCGGATCGCCAGGACTCGTGACGCGTGTGCCCAAATGCCGCAAGTGCGACGGACGGAGCATTTCAACCTGCCACAATAATGGCGGCCAGGCGCGAAGCGTCCAGGGGGGGCAGGGGTGTGACGTCAGTTGCATCATGGGTGCGCGACGGAGAACGTGGTGCCGCCGAGTGTTCGGCAAATCGCGATCGATGAACACCTGTAAGACCTTTCAGGTTTGCGGGCGCCGGTCGTACGACCGTTGAATTGATCACATGCTGCAAGGCGGTTACGCATCAGTGCTTCAATCCCGGGACCGCCAGGAGTTCCGGGACGAGGTGGTGCGCTTCGCGCGCGAGATCGGCTTCGAGACCGTGACGGCGATGGCGGTCATCGACCGGGGTATCGGGCGCAGCGAGTTCATCACCGTCGACAACACGCCGACGGAGTACCTGCAGGTCTTTCACGACCCCAGCGTCGGCCGGTTCGACCCGGTCATGCAGCACTGCCGACGGCAGAGTCTGCCGATCATCTGGGACCAGCAGACCTATACCTCGCATGGGCAGGGCGAGCTGTGGGAGGAGCAGGCCCGCTTTGGCTACCACACCGGCATCGCGATGGCGCTGCACTTGCCCGAAGGCCGCCACTTCCAGCTCGGTGTCGACCGTGATCGTTCGTTGCCGTCGGACCGCGGCGAGCTGACGCGGCTGGTTGCCGACCTGCAGCTGTTTGCGGTGCACGCGCTGGATGCCGCCATGCGTGTGCTGATCCCGTTGCCCGAGGCTAACGATGCGCCCGCGCTGACACCGCGCGAACTCGAGGGTCTGCGCTGGACGATGGACGGCAAGACGGCGTGGGAAGTCGGCGCGATCCTCGGCATCAGCGAACGCACTGCGGTCTCGCATCTGAACAATGCCATGCGCAAGCTGGGTTGCGTCAACAAGCATCAGGCGGTTCTGAAGGCCTTGCGGCTGGGCTTGATTCACTAGTCGACTTCACGATCGGACGGCACGACATGTGCGTCTCCGATGCTAGACATGGATCACCTCCGAAGTCACCCTGTAAGAGTTGACAGTGTTCAGGCGCGCCCGGTGCTGCTGAAATCTCCGTCATGCGCCGAATGGGCGGCGCAGCCCCAACGGAGACTCGAACATGCAACAGACGCGCAAGCCCTCGTTCCTGAAGTCCATCCTCGGCGTGAAGCAGGTTGCCAAGAAGCAGAGCTCGCGCAAGGCGCCGACGCCGCTCGATGAGCAGCAATTGCGTCAGGTGGCCGGTGGTGCGACCGAATCGCCGAAGGGCACCTGGTAAGCAGGCACTGACACCTTTTCGGCACACCAGCGCTTTCCCCCCTCCGGCTGGTGTGTCGGCGGCCCGGTTCATCCGGGCCGTTCTGCCGTTTGTGCCGGCGAATCGATGACACCGCTGTATCGCACCGAGGCCCTGGAGGCGCGTCGCCAGCAATGGCTCGGCGAGGTGCGTCTGGTGCGCCCGGTCACGCTGAGCGCGCTGGTCGTTCTGCTGGCGGCTGCGGCGATCGCCGTGGGTGCCTGGCTGGTGATGGGCGAATACACACGCAAGGCCCATGTCGTGGGCGTGCTGGTGCCCGAACGAGGCTGGGTCCGCCTGGTGGCGCCGGAGGGTGCGGCCGTGATGGAGCGCCGCGTACAGGAGGGCCAGGCCGTGAAAGCCGGCGACGTGCTGTTCGTACTGTCGCTGGACCGTCAGACGCAGTCGGGCGCGGCGCAACAGCGGGTGCAGCGCAGCGTGAGCGCGCGCCAGGACAGCCTGAACGACAGCCTGAAGGCGCAGCAACGCCTGCTCGTCGAGCAGGACGCCGCGCTGCGCCAGCGACTGCAGGCGCTGGCCGGCGAGATGACACAGATCGATGCCGAGACGCAGCTGCAGCTGCAGCGGCTCGCCCTGTCCCAGCAGTCGCTGGCTCGCCTGGAAGCGTTGCGTTCCGACAACTTCGTGTCGTCGGCCCAGTTGCAGTCGAAGGCCGAGGAGGTGCTCGGCCTGCAGGCGCAGGTGAAAGGTCTGGAGCGGCAACGCGCGGCGCTGGCACGTGAACTGGCCACGCTGGAGGGCCAGCGACGCGAACTGCCGCTGCAAAGTCGCGCGCGAGCCGCCGAGTTCGAGCGCGAGCTGGCCTCGCTGTCGCGCGAGTCGGCCGAGAGCGACGCGTTGCGCGAGCTGGTGATACGTGCTCCCGCCGATGGCACCGTCAGCGCCGTGGCGGCCGAAGCCGGGCAGATCGTGCCCGCCGACACGGCCCTGGCCAGCCTGGTATCAGCCGATTCGCGGCTGCAGGCGCATCTGTACGCCCCGTCCAGTGCGCTCGGCTTCCTGCGCGCCGACCAGGCGGTGCAGCTGCGCGTGGCGGCGTTCCCCTATCAGAAGTTCGGCCACCAGCGCGGCCGGGTGCAGCAGGTGGCGCGTACACCGATGCAGGCGGGTGAATTGGCAGCGCTGCCGCTGGCGGTCAAGCCGGGCGAGCCGATGTACCGGATCACGGTGACGCTGGACCGTCAGGAGGTGCAGGCCTACGGCCAGCCGCAGGCGCTGTCGGCCGGCATGCAGCTCGAGGCCGACGTGATGCTCGAGCGGCGCCGCCTTGTCGAGTGGCTGTTCGCGCCGGTGCTCGGGCTGGCCGGGCGGGTGTGACGATGAAGGCCGAGCGAAGACTGCGCATCGGGTTCGGCCGCCGGCGGACACCGGTGATTCTGCAGAACGAGGCGGCCGAGTGCGGGCTGGCCTGCCTGGCGATGGTGGCCGCCGCGCATGGTCTGGACGTCGACCTGCCCACGCTGCGGCAGCGATTCGCGATCTCGCTGAAGGGCGCCACGCTGGCGGACCTGGCCGCGACGGCGCGTGCGCTGAGGCTGCAACCGCGCGCGGTGCGCGCCGAGCCAGAACAGCTCGACATGATGCCGCTGCCCGCGATCCTGCACTGGGAGTTCAATCACTTCGTCGTCCTGGTGAGCATCAACGGCCGCGAGGCGGTGATCCACGATCCGGCGCGCGGCGAGCGCCGCGTGCGTCTGGACGAACTGTCGCGGCACTTCACGGGCGCGGCGCTCGAGCTGGTGCCCGATGCCGGCTTTGCCGCCGGGCGCGAACGCCGGCAGGTGAGCTTCGCCCAGCTGCTGGGGCGCGTCAGCGGGCTGAAGCGCTCGGTCACGCAGATCCTCACGCTGGCATTGGTGCTGGAGTTCTTTGTTCTGCTGAGCCCGTTCTTCATGCAGTGGGTGGTCGACGACGTGCTGGTGAGTGCGGACCGCGACCTGCTCGTCACGCTCGGCGTCGGCTTCGCGTTGTTGGTCATCATCCAGGTCGCCGCCGCGGCGGTTCGTTCCTGGGCGGTGCTGCACCTGTCGGCGACGCTCAACCTGCAGTGGCTCGGCAACGTGTTCTCGCATCTGCTGCGCCTGCCGCTCGGCTGGTTCGAACGGCGGCACATGGGCGACATCTGGTCACGCTTCTTCGCGGTGCAGGAGATTCAGAAGACGCTGACAACGAGCTTTCTCGAGGTGCTGCTCGACGGCCTGCTGGTCGTGGCTACGCTGGCGATGATGTTCGTGTACAGCCCACTGCTGACGGTGGTGGTGCTGGTCGCCGTCGGCCTCTACGCGCTGCTGCGCTGGGCCCTCTTCGGGCCGATGCGACGCGCGACCGAGGAAGCGCTGGTGCACGACGCCAAGAAGACGAGCCACTTTCTCGAATCGCTGCGCGGCGTGATGGCCATCAAGCTATTCCGCGCCGAGCATGACCGCCAGTCGCGCTTCATGAACCTGGTGGTCGATGCAATGAACGCCGATATCGTTGTTCGCCGCTACGACGTCACGCTGGCGGTTGCCAATCGCGCCCTGTTCGGGCTCGAGCGGGTGGCGGTGATCTGGGTTGGTGCTTCGCTGGTGCTCGATCACGCGTTCTCGGTGGGCATGCTGTTCGCGTTCGTTGCCTACAAGGAGCAATTCTCCACGCGCGTCACAGCGCTGATCGACAAGTGGGCGGCGCTGCGCATGCTCAAGGTGCAGGGCGAACGATTGGCCGACATCGTGCTGGCCGAACCGGAGCCGGCGAGCTTGGAGCCCGTCTCGGCGCCGTCCGAACCGTTGCAGCCACCGCGAATCGAGTTGCACGACGTGAGCTTTCGGTATTCGGACCACGAGCCCGACGTCCTCCAGCGTGTGAGCCTGGAGATCGAACCTGGTGAGTCGGTGGCCATCATCGGCCCGTCCGGCTGCGGCAAGACCACCCTGGTGAAGCTGATGCTTGGGATCCTCTCGCCGCGGCAGGGTGAGGTGATCGTCGGCGGCCGCCGGCTCGATCAGCTAGGCGCCACGGCGTGGCGCTCCATGGTCGGCACCGTGATGCAGGACGAGCCGCTATTCGCCGGCTCGATCGCCGACAACATCAGCTTCTTCGATCCGAGTCCCGACGTCGAGTGGATCGTCGAATGCGCCCGCCTGGCGGCGGTGCACGACGAGATCGCCGCACTGCCGATGGGATTTCATACCTTGATCGGTGATATGGGCGCCACCCTGTCGGGCGGACAGAAGCAGCGCGTGCTGCTGGCGCGCGCCCTGTACAAGCGACCGAAGGTGCTGTTCCTCGATGAGGCGACCAGCGCGCTCGACGTGGACCGCGAGCGCCTGGTCAACCAGGCGGTGCGTCAGCTGAAGCTGACGCGCGTGATCGTGGCGCACCGGCCGGAAACGATCGCCAGTGTCGATCGCGTGATTGCACTCGACGCCGGTGGCGTCAGCCACGATTTGCGTACAGTCACCGGCTCATCGCAGGCAGCCTGGCAAGCCAAGCCGCATTGAGGGGCGGTTGACGCGCGCTCAGGCCTTCTTCATCGGGCACGTGTTCAGCCCGAGCAGAGGGTAGATCGGGCAGAAGCCGAACAATCCGGTGGCCAGCGGCACGACGCCGATCCAGCCCCAGGCGCCAATGGTGCCGGCAACGGTAAGTCCCACGAGCGCGGCACCGGCCACGATACGAAGTGCGCGGTCAAGGCCGCCGACATTGAGTTTCATGCGAGCTCCTGCAATGCGCCACGACAGGTGGCGACTGCGGTGCACTGTGCGCGCGCGGGACTGATCGGTCTGTGATCTGGGTCACCGAGGACCGGCCGCGAGCTTGCGCAGGGCAGGGGCATCGAGCAACTCGATGCGCTCGCGCGCCAGCCGGACCCAGCCGTCGCGCTCGAACCGCTTGAGCAGACGAGTCACGATCTCGCGGACCGTGCCCAGCTCGTCGGCGAGCACCTGATGCGTGACGGCGATGGCGGCGCCGCGACCGAGCAAGGCGGCGGCGAGCCGCCGGTCCAGGCGCTGGAAGGCAACCGCCTCGACCAGGGCCATCAGCTCCGCCAGGCGGTCGGCGAAGACGCCCATCACGAAGCGGCGAAACGGCTCGGCAACCATCCATTGCTCGAAGCCGGCGGGCGACAAGGCCAGCAACACGCAAGGGTTGATCGCGACGCCATGCGCGACCAATGGCAGATGCCCGAACAGGCACGAGGTCGAGACCACGCAAATTTCACCCGGCGCCACGCGGTAAAGCTCGAGCGCGCGGCCTTCGGGCGAGCCCCGGGCCACCCGGATCTCCCCGCTCAGCATCAGTGGAAAGCCCTGGCAGGGTGCGCCTTCATTGAAGAGCACGTGACCGGCTGTGGCGTGGACCAGGCGCGACTCGTTGTGCAGGACCTGCTGACGAAGGGTCGCCGGCAATTCGTCGAGCACCGGATAAAGGGTCGATAGTCGGTCAAGAGGAAGATTCGGCGTATCGATGATCGACATAGGCACGTGCATGGGCACAGCAGGAAGACGCAGCAGGACTCTGGGTGGGTTCCTACAATCGCGGCTCTCGCGCGATAGCAGGACGAGCAGATCCGATGTGGTACCCGGGCCAGTTTGATGTGATTGTGATCGGTGGCGGGCACGCCGGCACCGAGGCGGCGCTGGCGGCGGCTCGGATGGGCTGTCAAACCCTGCTGTTGACGCACAACATCGAGACGCTGGGCCAGATGAGCTGCAACCCGTCGATCGGCGGCATTGGCAAAGGCCATCTCGTCAAGGAGATCGATGCACTGGGCGGTGCGATGGCCGAGGCTACCGACGAGGCGGGCATCCAGTTCCGCATCCTCAACCGGTCGAAAGGGCCGGCCGTGCGCGCCACTCGCGCTCAGGCGGACCGCATCTTGTACAAGTCTGCGATCCGCCGTCGCCTGGAGAACCAGCCGAACTTGCTTCTGTTTCAGCAAGCAGTCGATGATTTGATCCTGACTGGTGACCGTATCACGGGTGTTATCACGCAAGTGGGCGTTCGCTTTATGGCTAGGAGTGTGGTGCTCACAGCCGGCACCTTTCTCGACGGTCGTATCCACGTGGGATTGCAGAACCATGCGGGTGGGCGGGCCGGCGATCCGCCGTCACAGTCGTTGGCAGCCCGGCTCCGTGAGCTCGATCTGCCGCGGGGTCGATTGAAGACCGGCACCCCGCCACGCATCGACGGGCGCACCATCGACTACTCCAAGTTGACTGAACAGCCCGGCGATCTGGATCCAGTGCCTGTCTTTGGCTTTCTGGGTAATGCCGCCCTGCATCCCCGGCAGGTGCCGTGCTGGATCACGCATACCAACGCGCGCACGCATGCGGTGATTCGCTCCGGATTCGACCGCAGCCCGATGTTCACTGGGGTCATCGAAGGTATCGGGCCGCGCTATTGCCCTAGCATCGAGGACAAGATCAACCGATTCGCCGACAAGGATTCGCACCAGATCTTCTTGGAGCCCGAGGGGCTCGCGACGCATGAGGTCTATCCGAACGGCGTTTCGACCTCACTACCGTTCGATGTGCAGCTCGCAGCGCTGCGCACGATGGCGGGTCTGGAGCGGGCCCACATTCTTCGCCCGGGCTACGCAATCGAGTACGACTATTTTGATCCGCGCGGGCTGGCGTCAAGTTTCGAGACGCGAGCCATCCGTGGGCTGTTCTTCGCTGGACAGATCAACGGCACCACGGGCTACGAGGAGGCGGCCGCCCAGGGTTTGTATGCGGGCGCGCAAGCAGCCTTGGCGGCGCTGCAGAGGGAGCCCTTCTCCCTGCGGCGCGACCAAGCCTACTTGGGCGTGCTGGTGGACGATCTGGTGACCAAGGGGGTGAACGAACCCTACCGCATGTTCACGAGCCGGGCCGAATACCGTCTGCAACTGCGCGAGGACAACGCCGACCTGCGGTTGACGGAGTTGGGGCGGCAACTGGGCCTTGTGAGCGATCTTCGCTGGGGTCAGTTCAACCGCAAACGTGATGCACTCACGCGTGAGTCGGAGCGGCTCAAGTCGACCTGGATTCAACCGGGACACCTGGCGCCGGAGGTGGCGGAGCGGCTCTTCGGCAAGGCGCTGGACCATGAGTACAACCTGGCTGAGCTCCTGAAGCGGCCGACGGTCGGCTTCGATGCAGTCTGCGAGGCGGCGCACTGGGCTCAACGCCCCGGGGCTGTTTCACGTGAAACCTTGCGCGATCAGCTTGGTTCAACGCTGGCCGACACGGTGATCGAGCAACTGGAAGTCTCGATCAAGTACGCCGGCTATATCGACAAGCAGATCGACGACGTCACCCGCGCAGCGCAACTCGAGTCACTACCCGTTCCCGACGACTTCGACTTCGGCGCGGTCACAGCGCTCGGTTTCGAGGTTCGCCAACGCCTGGCCCAAGCGCGGCCAGCCACACTGGGTCAGGCCTCTCGGATTTCTGGAGTGACGCCTGCCGCGATCAGCCTGTTGTTGATCCATCTCCGCAAGGGCTATCGAGCGCGCGTAGTCAGTGAGTCGAACGACAGTGGTTCGTTGGCCGCCTGAGTGACCGCGGTGGGCGACGGTGCGGCACTTGAAGCTCGGCTGATGGCTGGGGCTCGGGAGCTTGGCGTCGTACTCGACGCCGAACAGCGCGGGCAGTTGCTGCGATTCATCGGTATGTTGGCCCGGTGGAGCACTGTCTACAACCTGAGCGCGATCCGCGGCCACGGGCCGATCCTGCAGCAACACGTGCTGGACTGCCTGGCGGTCTTGCCTCCAATGGTGCGCTGGGCCGGCGGGCGGGCGATCCGGGTTCTCGACGTCGGCAGCGGTGCCGGCCTGCCTGGGTTGGTGATCGCGGTTGCCAGGCCCGATTGGCGCGTCACCACCGTGGACGCAGTGGCCAAGAAGGCTGCTTTCGTACGGCAGGCGGCGGGTGAGCTCCAGTTGGGCAATCTGGAAGCGATTCACGGACGAGCCGAGTCGTTGCCTGCGCTGCCGGCTTTCGACCTGATCACTTGCCGAGCGCTCTCTGCTCTGGGTGAGTTCACCGCAGCGAGCCGGCACTGCCTGTCGGAGCAGGGTGTGTGGGCCGCGATGAAGGGCGTCGATCCGGCGGAAGAGGTGGCCAGCCTGCGCCCGGGGACTTCGGTGTTTCACGTGGAACCACTGCGCGTACCCGGCTTGGACGCTGCCCGCTGCCTGGTGTGGATTCGACCCAACTAATGCGCCGGCCGGCACAAGGCGAGCGGCGATACTGACGCCATGGCGAAGGTGTTCTGCATTGCGAATCAAAAAGGGGGCGTCGGCAAGACCACCACCACCGTGAATCTCGCCGCAGGTCTGGCCACTCTGAACCAGCGTGTCCTGCTCGTGGATCTCGACCCGCAGGGCAACGCCACGATGGGTTCAGGTGTCGACAAACGCTCGCTCGCGCGAACGGTGTATGACGTGCTGCTCGGAACCGCCACGGTGGCCGATGTCCGTTGCGCCTCCAAAGTGGGTGGCTACGATGTGCTGGGGGCGAATCGCGAACTGGCCGGGGCGGAGGTCGAGCTGGTCGATCTTGAACATCGCGAACGCCGGCTGCGCGTCGCGCTCGTGCCCGTGCTCGACGAATACGACCTGGTGATCATCGACTGTCCCCCGAGCCTCAGCTTGCTGACGCTCAACGGCCTGTGCAGCGCGCACGGGGTCATCGTGCCGATGCAGTGCGAGTACTTCGCACTCGAGGGCTTGACCGATCTGGTCAACACGATCAAGCGAGTGCACGCCAACCTGAACCGGGAGCTGGAGATCATCGGACTGCTCCGGGTGATGTACGACCCGCGCATCACGCTTCAGCAGCAGGTGAGCGAACAACTCAAGGGCCACTTCGGCGACAAGGTGTTCAACACCGTGATTCCCCGCAACGTACGCTTGGCCGAGGCGCCCAGCTACGGGCAGCCGGGCGTCATCTTCGACCCTAGCGCCCGCGGTGCGCAGGCGTACCTGGAGTTCGCCCGCGAAATGGTGGCTCGCGTCAAACGCATGTGATGCTGCTGAATCCCCTGTTCCCACGGGCGCTGCTGTCCCGTGTCGAAGATGCCGGGTTGAATGCCAGTGCACCACCACAGCAGCGGTGGATCGACGGCTGGCTCGTCCGCTTCTGCCCTGGCAAGGCAAAGCGCGCGCGCTGCGTGAACGCCGTCGCGCATGGGCATCTGGCGCTCGAGCAGCGCCTGGAGTTGTGCAGGAACGTCCTGGCGCAGGCGCAACTCCCTTTCGTGGTTCGAATCACCCCGTTCTCCCAACCGACGACGCTCGATCAGCAACTCGACGCCCTGGGCCTGCAGACGCTGGACGACACGCGGGTGATGGTGTGCGCCAACTTAACAGCTAAGCCGCCAGAGTCATGGCCTGATGGCCTGACGCTGGTGCGACTCGGCCATGCTGCCTTCGCGCAGACGGTCGGTCAGTTGCGCGGATCACCGATTTCGCAGCAACAGGCGCATGCACAACGCCTGGAGCTATCGCCGGTCCCGTTCGAGGGCTGGGCCCTGCGCCGCCGGGAAACTGGCAGATTCATCGCCTGCGGCCAGTTCGCCGTAGAAGCCGACATGGTCGGCCTCTACGACATCTTCACGGCCGAGGCCGAGCGCGGCACAGGTCTATCGCGGCAGCTGTGCGCTCATCTGCTGTCCTTCGCCAGTCGCCAGGGCGCGCGGATCGCTTACCTGCAGGTCGACGCCAACAACCTGCCGGCACGCGCGGTCTACCAAAGGCTGGGCTTCGACGACGCCTACGCCTACCATTACCGAACGCCGGATCCTGCGGAGGCGTGAACGGGCGTGCGGTCGGGCACCCGCTCAGAGCCCCAGACCCTCGTCGACGCCCAGGTGCACGTTCATCGACTGGACTGCGGCGCCGCTCGCCCCCTTGCCCAGGTTGTCCAGGCGCGCCATCAGGATGACTTGATCGGTGTTGCCGAACACACCAAGATCACATCGATTGGTGTCGTTGCAACCCTGCACGTCGAAGTACCCTTCGTCCAGATTCCCCGGGTCCGACAAAGGGAGCACCCGGATGAACGACTCACCTTCGTAGTGATGACGCAGTGCCATGTGCAGGGCCCGCGCGTCGGCGTTCGGCGCCAGCACAGTCAAATGCAAGGGCACACTTACAGTTAAACCCTTGTAGAAGCTGGCGACGATGGGCATGAAGATGGGCCGCTGAAGCAAGCCGGTGCGCACCATCATCTCGGGAATGTGCTTGTGGGCCAGCGACAGTCCGTACGGCCTGGGCGCCGCCAGCCGCGGATCGCGCGGCGCAGCTTCGTACTGCTCGATCATCTTGCGGCCGCCGCCAGAATAGCCGGTGATCGACTGAACGGTCAGCCGGGCGGACGGGTCGAGTAGACCGGCCTCGATCAGCGGCCGCACCAACAGGATGAAGCCCGTGGCGTGGCAGCCCGGATTGGTGATGCGCTTGGCCTGCCGCAGGCGATCGCGCTGGCCGCGGGTAAGTTCGGGCAGCCCGAACGCCCAGTCCTCGGCCGTACGATGCGCCGTGCTCGCGTCGATGACGCAGGTGCGCGGATTGGTCACCAGCGCGGCGGCCTCGCGGGCCGCTGCGTCGGGCAGACACAAGAAGGCCACATCGGCCGCGTTGAGCAGCCGGGCGCGCTCGGGCACGTCCTTGCGGCGATCGGCGTCAATTCGCAGCATCTCGATGTCGGGCCGACGGGCCAGCAACTCGTGGATGCGCAGCCCCGTGGTGCCTTCCTGACCGTCGACGTAGACCTTCCAGTTCATCGCAGGATCCTTTGCCGCAGGCCATGCGCCTGCGCGGTCGAAGGATAACCGCCGCCGGCCCGTCGCGGGAGCGACGCGCGAAGGCGAGCCGGCGCGATGGCCGACAATCGTGGCCATGGTCACCAAGAAACCCAAGGGCCTGGGGATGGGGCTCGAAGCGCTGCTCGGCCCGAAACTCGCCGACGTTCCACCCGCCGCCGGTGCGCCCACCGCCCTGAAGATCAAGCTGATCCAGCCAGGCAAGTACCAGCCTCGCACACGCATGGACGAGGGCGCTCTCGCGGATCTTGCCGACAGCATCAAGCGCCAAGGGTTGATGCAGCCGGTTCTGGTGCGCCCGGTCGGCGAGGGACGCTACGAGATCATCGCCGGCGAGCGCCGCGTCCGCGCGGCCACCCTCGCGGGCCTGGACGAGGTGCCGGTGCTGGTGCGCGAAGTCGCCGATGACGCTGCCGCGGTGATGGCGCTCGTCGAGAACATCCAGCGTGAGGACCTCAACCCCCTCGAAGAGGCGCAAGGCCTGCAGCGACTGATCGACGATTTCGGTCTCACGCACGAGCAGGCGGCCCAGGCCGTGGGCCGCTCGCGCAGCGCCGCGACCAACCTGATGCGCCTGCTCACCTTGAGCGCGCCGGTGCAGAAAATGCTGATGGCCGGCGACATCGAGATGGGTCACGCGCGCACGCTGGTGTCGCTGCCTTCGGCGCAGCAGATCCTGCTGGCGCACGAGATCGTCGGCAAGCAGTTGTCGGTGCGCGAGGCCGAGCGTCAGTCGACGCGATTGCTGCAGGCCCGCGACAGCTCGGCAGCTTCGCGTCCCTCGGCCCACAAGAAGTCACGCGACATCGAGCGGCTCGAAGAGCAGCTGGCCGACAAGCTGACCGCCCGCGTGGAAATTCGGTTGCACCGTCGCGGCGAGCGGGGCGAGGTGGCCATCGCGTTCGGCTCGACCGACGAGTTGAACGGCTTGCTCGACAAACTGGGACTGACCGAATCCTGAGGATCGGTGCGTTCGGTGAGCCTCATGCAGTCGCGCGAATCGCGTGTCGCGCATCACGTTTCACCGCACGCGGGCTCGCGAGTCCCTGAAGAATCGAAAGGAGCAGCTTCCCATATTGGCATGTTCGCCGCGTCGGCGAATGTGTCGGGCCGCACGTTATGCTCACGCGGAAGTCGTCACTGGCGGTGCTAAGGTGGCGACGACGCGTGGACGGAACAGCATCGATTTGTGGGCTTTACTCGGCGGCTAGAGTCAAGCACGATCGAGCCATGCTGAGGCAAGCGCGGTAAAGTCTCAACCAGAGCGCGATGATTCGCGTGTAGACCGGAAAGCTCTGATGGAGCCTGGGCCAGTGCAGCCGGGACTTCATCAGAACTTCCCAGACGACGGTGGCAGCCTTGGCGTGTCACCGCGTCCGTCCGATCAAGGAGGTCCGCATGGACGTGATCAGCAACTTCGCCGCCCGCTTCGAGCGCACCCGCGAAGAGGAGCTCTCGCTCGAGGACTATCTCGCCGAGTGCAAGCGCAGCCCCGTAGCCTATGCCACCGCCGCCGAGCGCATGCTGCGCGCGATCGGCGAGCCGCAGATGGTGGACACGCGCAACGACCCGCGGCTGTCGCGCATCTTCGCCAACAAGGTCATCAAGATCTACCCGGCATTCGCCGAGTTCTACGGCATGGAGGATTCGATCGAACAGGTCGTGTCCTACTTCCGCCACGCGGCGCAAGGGCTGGAGGAGAAGAAGCAGATCCTCTACCTGCTCGGCCCGGTCGGCGGCGGCAAGAGCTCGATCGCCGAGCGCTTGAAACAGTTGATGGAGCACGTGCCGTTCTACGCGATCAAGGGTTCGCCGGTGAACGAGTCGCCGCTCGGCCTGTTCGACGCCGCCGAGGACGGTCCGATCCTGGAGAAGGAATACGGCATCCCGAACCGCTACCTCAATCGCATTCTTTCGCCATGGGCGGTAAAGCGGCTCGAGGAGTACGGCGGTGACATCCGCAAGTTCAAGGTCGTCAAGCGCTATCCGTCGATCCTGAAGCAGATTGCGGTGAGCAAGACCGAGCCGGGCGACGAGAACAACCAGGACATCTCCTCGCTGGTCGGCAAGGTCGACATCCGCAAGCTCGAGACCTATGCGCAGGACGACCCCGACGCCTACAGCTACAGCGGTGGCCTGTGCCTGGCCAACCAGGGCCTGCTCGAGTTCGTCGAGATGTTCAAGGCGCCTATCAAGGTGCTGCATCCGCTGCTCACGGCCACCCAGGAGGGCAACTTCAAGGGAACAGAAGGCTTCGGCGCGATGCCGTTCGACGGCGTGATCCTCGCGCACAGCAACGAGAGCGAGTGGAAGGCGTTCCGCAACAACAAGAACAACGAGGCCTTCCTCGACCGCATCTACATCGTCAAGGTGCCGTACTGCCTGCGCGTCAGCGAGGAGGTCAAGATCTACGAGAAGCTGATCCGCGGCTCGTCGCTGGCCGAAGCCACCTGTGCGCCCGGTACGCTGAAGACCATGGCCCAGTTCGCCATCCTGACGCGGCTGAAGGAGCCGGAAAACTCGTCCCTGTACTCCAAGATGCAGGTCTACGACGGCGAGAACCTGAAGGACACCGATCCCAGAGCCAAGAGCTACCAGGAGTACCGCGACTTCGCCGGCGTCGATGAGGGCATGAGTGGCATCTCGACGCGCTTTGCATACAAGATCCTGTCGCGCGTGTTCAACTTCGACAGTCAGGAGATCGCCGCCAACCCGGTACACCTGATGTACGTGCTCGAGCAGCAGATCGAGCGCGAGCAGTTCGCCCAGGAGCTCGAGCAGAAGTACGTCGGCTTCATCAAGGAGCAGCTCGCGCCGCGCTACGCCGAGTTCATCGGCAAGGAAATCCAGACCGCCTACCTCGAGAGCTACTCCGAATACGGCCAGAACATCTTCGACCGCTACGTGACCTACGCCGACTACTGGATCCAGGACCAGGAATACCGCGACACCGACACCGGCGAGGTTTTCGACCGCTCGGCATTGAACGGCGAGCTGGAGAAGATCGAGAAGCCCGCCGGCATAGCCAATCCGAAGGACTTCCGCAACGAGATCGTCAACTTCGTCCTGCGGGCGCGCGCCAGCAACCAGGGCAAGAACCCATTGTGGACGAGCTACGAGAAGCTGCGCACGGTGATCGAGAAGAAGATGTTCTCCAACACCGAGGAGCTGCTGCCGGTGATCAGCTTCAACGCCAAGGCGAGCGCCGACGAGGCCAAGAAGCACGAGGACTTCGTCAACCGCATGATCGCCAAGGGCTACACAGGCAAGCAGGTGCGCCTGTTGTGCGAGTGGTACTTGCGGGTTCGAAAGAGCAGCTGATGGTCGGCTTGGCGCACATCCGTGCAGCGGCGTGCCGCAGCGGACGCCGCGGATCCGGCTTTGCCGGCCCGCTGGCAGCGCCCCCCTGGGGGGGCGCGCCGAAGGCGCTTCAGGGGGGGGCGTAGATGCTGCAGCAGATCATCGATCGTCGCCTGGCCGGCAAGAACAAGTCGATCGGCAACCGCGAGCGATTCCTGCGCCGCTACAAGGAGCAGATCCGCGACGCGGTCAAGCGCGCCGTCGATGGCCGTGGCATCCGCGACATCGAGCGCGGCGAGGAAGTGCGCATCCCGAAGAAGGATGTCTCCGAACCGGTGTTCCACCATGGTCAGGGAGGCATCCGCGAGGTCGTGCACCCGGGCAACAAGGAGTACGTGCGCGGCGACCGCATCGAGCGGCCCAAGGGTGGCGGCGGTGGCGGATCGGGCAAGGGTCAGGCCAGCGACTCGGGCGAAGGTGACGACGACTTCACTTTCGCGCTGACAAAGGAAGAGTTCATGCAGGTCTTCTTCGAGGACCTTGCATTGCCGCATCTGATTCGCACCCAGCTCGCCGAGACGCCGGAATGGAAGAGTCAGCGCGCCGGCTTCACGGCCGACGGCACGCCGAACAACCTGCACGTGGTGCGCTCGATGCGTGGCGCGATCGGCCGGCGCATCGCCATCGGGTCGGGCTCCCGGCGCGAGCTGCGCGAGCTAGAAGAACAGTTGATCCTGCTGAAGCGCCAACGCGATCCGACCGATGCGGTGAAGGAACGCGAGATCCTGGACGTCGAGGAGAAGATCGAAGCGCTAAGGTCGCGCCTTGCCCGCATTCCCTACCTTGACCCGATCGACCTGCGCTTCCGCAACCGCATCAAGGTGCCAGTGCCGACCAGCAAGGCGGTGATGTTCTGTCTGATGGACGTGTCGGGCTCGATGGACGAGGCCCGCAAGGACCTGGCCAAGCGCTTCTTCATCCTGCTGTACCTGTTCCTGACGCGGCACTACGAGAAGATCGACCTCGTCTTCATCCGCCACCACACGCAGGCGCAGGAAGTCGACGAGGAGAACTTCTTTCACGCCCGCGAGACCGGTGGCACCGTGGTGTCCAGCGCCCTGGTGCTGATGGAGGAAATCATCCGCGCGCGCTACAGCCCGAGCGAGTGGAACATCTATGGCGCCCAGGCCAGCGACGGTGACAACTGGCACCACGACTCCGGCCGCTGTCGCGAACTGCTGGCCGACAAGCTGCTGCCGCTGTGCCGCTACTTCGCGTACGTTCAGGTGGCCGAGGAAGAGCAGAACCTGTGGGAAGAGTACGCGCAGCTCGCGGACGGCCACAAGCACTTTGCGATGCGCAAGGCCACCGAGGCGTCGCAGATCTATCCGGTCTTCCGCGATCTGTTCAAGAAGGAAGGCGCGGCGGCGGCCGCGTGACGGCACCCCCGGGACCCAACAACATGAGTCGCGAGAAACCGCTGCGCGCCCCGTTGCCGCTGAAGTCTCCTGCCGAGCGGTTGCCCGGCCCCAGCGACTGGTCGTTCGAGCTGATCGAGCAGTACCACGAGGTCATCAAGCGCACCGCGCAGCGCTACGGGCTGGACACCTATCCGAACCAGCTCGAGGTCATCACTGCCGAACAGATGATGGATGCCTATGCCTCGGTCGGCATGCCGGTGAACTACCGGCACTGGAGCTACGGCAAGGAATTCATCTCGACCGAGAAGAGCTACCGCCGCGGCCACATGGGGCTGGCCTACGAGATCGTCATCAACAGCAATCCCTGCATCAGCTATCTGATGGAGGAGAACACGATGGCGATGCAGGCGCTGGTGATCGCGCATGCGGCCTACGGACACAACAGCTTCTTCAAGGGCAACTATCTGTTCCGCATGTGGACCGACGCGTCGTCGATCATCGACTACCTGGTCTATGCGAAGAACTACGTGGCCGAGTGCGAGGAGCGCCACGGCATGCAGACGGTCGAGGAGTTCCTCGACTCGTGCCACGCGCTGCAGAACCACGGCGTCGACCGGTATCGGCGGCCGAGCCGCAAGTCACTGGCCCAGGAGCTGCGCGAGCGAAAGGAGCGTGAGGCCTACGCCCAGCGCCAGGTCAACGACCTGTGGCGCACGCTGCCCAAGCCCGCCGAGAAGGCGGGCGAGGCCGCGGAAAGCCGTCGCTTCCCCGAGGAGCCGCAGGAGAATCTGCTGTACTTCATCGAGAAGAACGCGCCGCTGCTGGAGCCCTGGCAGCGCGAGGTCGTGCGCATCGTGCGCAAGGTGGCGCAGTACTTCTACCCTCAGCGACAGAGCCAGGTGATGAACGAAGGCTGGGCCACGTTCTGGCACCACCGGCTGCTGAACCAGATGTACGACGACGGGTATCTCACCGACGGCGTGATGATGGAGTGGCTGAAGTCGCACACCAACGTGATCTTCCAGCCGCCGGTCGGCCACCCGGCCTACAGCGGCCTCAACCCGTATGCGCTCGGCTTCGCGATGTACACCGACCTCAAGCGGGTATGCGAGCAGCCGACCGACGAGGACCGGGCCTGGTTTCCCGACATCGCCGGCAGCGACTGGATCCCCACGCTCGACCACGCGATGCGCAACTACAAGGACGAGAGCTTCATCGGGCAATATCTAAGCCCGAAGTTGATGCGCGAGTTCCGCCTGTTCAGCATCGTCGATGACGAGAAGCAGAACGAGCTCGAGGTCGCCGCCATCCACGATGAAGCCGGCTATCGTCGAGTACGCGAGTCGCTGTCGCATCAGTACGACCTGGGTTCGCGCGAGCCCAACATCCAGGTGTGGAACGTCAACCTGCGCGGCGACAGATCACTGACCTTGCGCCACTTCCAGCACAACGACCGACCCCTGCACGAAAGCGCGCAGGAAGTGCTGCGTCACGTGGCGCGGCTGTGGGGCTTCGGCGTTCACCTCGAGAGCGCCAACAGCAAGGGCGAGGTGACCGGCCAATGGACGGTGGCGGCACCCGAGACCGAGTGACGCACCATGCCGGCGACCCGTCGCCGGCCGTACCTCTAGTCGAACGCGAACACCTTGCCCGGGTTCATGATGTTCTTCGGATCCAGCGCGCGCTTGATCTGCCGCATCATCGCGACCGCGCCGTCGCCGGCCTCCTCGACCAGATAGCCCATCTTGTGCAGGCCGATGCCGTGCTCGCCGGTGCACGTGCCTTCGAGCCGCAGCGCGCGCTCGACCATCTGCACACCCAGGCGCTCGACGGTGGTCCATTCGTCAGGGTCGTTCGGATCGATCAGGTAGCTCAGGTGAAAATTGCCGTCGCCGACATGGCCGACGACCCAGTACGGAATGCCCGAGGCCTCGGCCTCGGCGATCGACTCGTTGATGCTCTCGGCCAGCCGAGAGATCGGCACGCAGGTGTCCGTGCTCTGGCAGCGGCAGCCCGGACGCACCTGCAGTGACGCGAAATAGGCGCGGTGGCGCGCGGTCCACAGCTTGGTGCGCTCCTCCGGCGTGCTGGCGTACTGGAACTCTTCGCCGCCATGCTCCTTGGCGATCTCCTGCACCGTCGCAGCCTGCTCCTTGACGCCGGCCGCGCTGCCATGGAACTCCATCAACAGCATCGGCTGCTCGCGCAGCGTCAGCTGCGAGTGCTTGTTGACGCCGCGGATCGCATTGGCATCGAGCAGCTCGCAGCGCGCGATCGGCACCCCCATCTGGATGATCTGAATCGTCGTGCGCACCGCTGCATCGATGCTCGGGAAGTGACAGATCGCCGCGCTCACCGCCTCAGGCAGCGGGTACAGCTTGACGGTGATCTCGGTCATCACGCCCAACGTGCCTTCGCTGCCGACGAACAGGCGCGTCAGGTCGTAGCCGGCGGCCGACTTCTTGGCGCGCGTGCCGGTGCGGATGACCTCCCCGCTGGCGGTCACCACCGTGAGGCCGAGCACGTTCTCGCGCATGGTGCCGTAGCGCACGGCGTTCGTGCCGCTGGCCCGGGTGGCACTCATGCCGCCGATGCTGGCGTTCGCGCCCGGATCGATCGGGAAGAACAGGCCCGTGTCCTTGATCTCACGGTTCAACTGCTCGCGGGTGACGCCGGCCTCGACGGTGACTGTGAGGTCCTCCGGATTGACGCGCACCACACCGTTCATGCGCGACAGGTCGATGCTGATGCCACCCTGCACGGCCAGCAGATGGCCTTCGAGAGAGGAGCCGATGCCGAACGGGATCACCGGCACCGCGTGCCGGTTGGCCTGCGTGACCACGAAGGCCACCTCGTCGGTGCTCTCGCAGAAGACGACCGCTTCCGGCGGCGTGGTTGCATAGACCGACTCATCGCGGCCATGCTGGTCGCGTATCGCGGCGGCGGTGGAGAAGCGTTCGCCGAAGCGCTGCGCCAAGGCCGCTTTCATCGCGGCGGGCATCGGACGCGCGATCACGCCGGGCAGCAGTTCGTTGGGTGCGTTCATGGCGGGCTTCTCCCAGGCAGGGCACTCATTGTAAGAAGCGCTAGCATCGGCGCATGAGCAATCGGCTGACGCAGATCGCCACCCGAACCGGGGACGACGGCACCACGGGGCTCGGCGACGGCACCCGCGTGGCCAAAGACCACTTGCGCGTGCAGGCTATGGGTGATGTCGACGAGCTCAATTCCAGCATCGGTGTGCTGCTGGCCGAGCCGCTGCCGGCCGATGTGCGCGAGCTGCTGGGCGTCATTCAACACGAGCTGTTCAACCTGGGCGGCGAGTTGTCGATTCCGGGCTACCAGCTCGTCAAGTCCGAAGCTGTGCTGCGGCTCGACGCGGCGCTCGCACGGTACAACGACGGTCTGCCGCGGCTCAAGGAGTTCATCCTGCCGGCCGGCACGCGCAGCGCGGCGCTGGCCCATGTTTGCCGCACGGTGGCACGCCGCGCCGAACGGGCCGTGGTGGCACTGGCCGCGGCCGAATCTGTGAACGAGGCGCCGCGTCAGTACCTGAATCGCCTGTCGGACCTGATGTTCGTGCTGGCGCGCGTGCTCAATCGCGCCAACCTCGACGGCCTGGGCGGCGACGACGTCTACTGGCACAGCGACCGGCTGCGGCGCGACACCGACGGGTGAGCGTCGCTACCCGCGGCGTGCTTTCACGGCTTGCGCGAGCGTGTCCAGCACGCTGACCGAGTCGTCCCAGCCGATGCACGCATCGGTGATGCTCTTGCCGTATTCGAGCGCGGCCGGGTCATCCTTGCCGGCGCTGAACTTCTGCGCGCCGCCCAGCAGGTGGCTTTCCACCATCACGCCGAAGACGCAACGGCCGCCGCCGGCGATCTGGCCCGCCACGTCGCGGGCCACGTCGATCTGTCGTTGGTGCTGCTTGCTCGAATTGGCATGGCTGCAGTCCACCATCAGCTGGCACTGCAGCTTGGCCGCCTCCAGGTCCTTGCAGGCGGCCACGATGCTGGCCGCATCGTAGTTCGGGGTCTTGCCGCCACGCAGGATCACGTGGCAGTCGTGGTTGCCCTTGGTCTCGACGATCGTGATGCGCTGGAAGTTCGGATTGGGCCGCGCCCGTGCCGGATCATTCAGGTTGGGGTAGTTGGCGTCGCTCGAACGCAGCAGGCCGTAGCCGCGCGCGGCGACCAGGTCGGCCGAGATCGAGAAAGATCGCTCCCAAATTGTCGTGGGCCTGCGCGGAGAGATTCGGGCTCCCTGCGGCGTCCGCCGCCTCCTGGCAGGAACGTTGGGCGAGGCTCAGCTCGCCGCGCAGGGTGTGCGCGACACACGAGACGTTCGCGAGACTCGCCAAGATCTGATCGCGAGCGGACCCCGACATGTCTTCGGCGCGCGCGCGGGCGGTTTCGGCCCAAGCGAGGGCGCGCTCGGTCTGGAGCGCATCGAGCGACGTGATCGCGAGATGGAACGAGACGTTTGCCGCAGCCCGATTCGCCGCACGCGTCGGGCGCTCGGACAAGAGTTCAAGCGCCTGACAGAGGGCCGCTTCGGCTCGCGGCGCCTCGCTTGAACCGCGGGTCGCCTGCGCGAACGTGCTCGCGAGCTCGCCCAAGAGCTTGCCGTCATCGCGGTTCGCGAACCAGAGGCGTTCGGCCCACGGTTCCATTTCGAGAAAGTGAGTCGTCGCTTTGACGGCGCCGTGAGCTCCCGACTTCGCGGGGAGTGCCATCAGGTCGATCGCTAGGCGGACGGCCTGGGTCGCGAGATCCGCGGCGACCCCATCAAGCGGCGCATCGAGCGCGACCGAGCGCAACGCGTCGGCGGCGACCTCCTCCGCTAGTCGATAGGCCGCAAGCGACGCTTCATCCTGTCCGAGTTTGCGCAGGACGCGGCCGAGCTTGACCAGCGCCTGGGTTCGGAGTTCGGGGGC
>CALMQI010000075.1 GCA_937871935.1 uncultured Burkholderiales bacterium | reverse complement strand
TTGATGTAGTGCGCGCCGGTGGTGTGGAAACACGCGTTGCAGCTCGTGCTCACGTGGACCATGGCCGGGATGTCGTACTCGACCATCTTCTCGTAGATGGGGTACCAATGCCGGTCGGTCAGCGGCGGCGAGGTCCAATGACCACCGGACGGGTCCGGGTTCAGGTTGAGGCCCACGTTGCCATACTGCTCGACGCACTTCGCCAGTTCCGGAATGCAGGTCTTCGGATCGACGCCGGGGCTCTGCGGCAGCATCGCGGCGGGGATGAAGTGATCCGGGAACAGCCCGGCGACCCGGAAGCAGAGCTCGTTGCAGATCGCGGCCCAGGTGCTCGAGACCTGGAAGTCGCCGATGTGATGCGCCATGAAGCTGGCGCGCGGGCTGAAGATCGTCAGGTCCGAGCCGCGTTGCTTCATCAGCTTGAGCTGGTTGGCCTCGATGCTCTCACGCAACTCGTCGTCCGAGATCCTCAGATCGGCCGGACGGGGTTTTGCCGACGGATCCTTGATGCCGGCGATCTGGGCATTGCGCCAGCTCTCCAGCGCCTTGGGCGCGGTGGTGTAGTGACCGTGACAGTCGATGATCATCGTGGGGGGTCCGGTGAAACAGTTGATTGTGAGCACCGGTCGGCCATGCCGACAAGGCTTCAGCACCACTAGCTGCTATGTGCTTCGAGCATGGGGTCGCCGCCGGGAGACGTCTTCAGGCGCGCCGCGCAGTCGGTGCACGCACCAGCCGCTTGACCAGATCAACCAGCAACTCAGCCGACTGGCGCATCAGCGGCGTCGGCGGCTTGGAGGCCGATTGCGCCAGGCACAACACGGTCGTCAACTCGGGCTCGACGATCGGCCGCACGGTCAGATCGCGCGCGCGGCCCGACGCCACCACGGCGCTGGCGTTGAGTACCGCGCTGCCGGTGCCGGCGCACACCAGATCGATGATCGCCGGCACGCTGGAGACCTCCCACGCGATGTGCAGCTTCACGCCCGACTGCACCGCCTGGGTTTCGAGCAGGCGGCGGATGGCCTGATGGCGCTCGGGCAGGATCAGCGGGTGCTCCGGCAACGCACTCAGCTTCACCGGCGTGGGCCGCCGCCGCTGACGTGTCGTGGCGGCGCGTTGCACCAGGCACAGTCGCTCGTGGATCACTGGCGTGATCTCGAGCGCCGGCTGGGCATCGGGGTTGTACAGCAAGCCCAGGTCGGCCCGCCCCCCGGCGATCCACTCGACGATGTGCGCGCTCAGACCCTCGACGATGGTCAGTCGCGCGCGCGGCCAACGCTCGCGAAAACCCTCGATCAGCGGCAGCGTGAGCCGGCGTCCGATGCTCGGTGGCATGCCGATCGTGACATGCCCGACGGCCACATCGCGCTGCGCGCCGAGGTCCTCGCGCGCCAGCGCCACCCGCTGCAGGATCTGCACGCCATGCTCGAACAGCCGCTTGCCCGCGTCGGTGAGCGACGCGCCACGGCCGTTACGCAGCAGCAGCGTCTCGTGCAGATCGGTCTCGAGTTGCCTCACCTGGCGGCTGAGCGCGGGCTGCGCCACGTCGAGCACCCGCGACGCCTTGCTGAAGCTGCCGAGTTCGGCCACCCGCACGAACGATTCCAGGTGCTTGAGGTTCATCCGGACGTCGTTCGGCCTCGTGAGGGACTGGTCGGGGTGAAAGGATTCGAACCTTCGACCCACTGCTCCCAAAGCAGTTGCGCTACCAGGCTGCGCTACACCCCGATGGCCATGATTCTACCCAGCGGGTGTCCGGACCCGCGCCGAGGCGACGCGCGCGTGAGACTACCCTCAGCTGCCGAGCCGCTTGACCGCCGACTGGCGGATGGCCTGCAGGCTGGTGCGCGTCGTGATGACGTCGGTGTCGAGCAACAGGTGCAGCAGCGTCGGCCGGTCGGCCGCCAGTGCGTCGGCGAACGCCGGCTCGAACTGCTCGGTGCGCTCGACCCTGGCGCCACGCCAGCCGAAAGCGCCGGCGAACATCGTGAAGTCCGGATTGGCCAGCTCGGTGCCGCTGACACGCGCGGGGTACTCGCGTTCCTGGTGCATGCGGATCGTGCCGTAGCTGCCGTTGTCGACGACGATCGAGATCAGCTTGCCGCGCCCACGTCCGGCGCGCTGCGCGGTCGCGGTGGCGAGCTCCTGCCCCGTCATCAGGAAGTCGCCGTCGCCGGCGACGTTGATCGCGGTGCGCTCCGGGCACAGGATCGCCGCCGCCACGGCGGCCGGCAGCCCATAGCCCATGGCACCCGAGGTCGGCGCGAGCTGCGTGCGGCCGTGGTGTTGCAGGCCGTGGTACTGCACATAGCGGTGCAGCCAGCCGCTGAAGTTGCCGGCGCCATTGGTGTACACGCTGTCGGCCGGGGCCAGGCGCTGCACGGTCTTCATCACCTGCGCCAGGTCGAGCGGACCCACCGCGGGCGCTTCGAGGTTGGCGCGGTAGTCGGCCTGCGCTGACTCGGCCCAGGCGCGCCAGGGCAGCTCGGGGGGCGCCGCCAGCGTCTCCAGCGACTTGGCGGCGAGCGCCATCGACGACTGCAGCAGCAGGTCGGCGTGGTAGACGCGGCCGAGCTCTTCGGCACCGGCGTGCACGTGCACCAGTTTCTGCGCCGGCCGCGGTACGTCGAGCAAGGTGTAGCCGCCCGTCGTCATCTCGCCCAGGCGCACGCCGAGCGCGATGATCAGGTCGGCCTCGCGAACACGCGCCGCGAGCTTCGGATTGAGACCGATGCCGACGTCGCCGGCATACAGCGGATGCCGGTTGTCGAAGGTGTCCTGGAAGCGGAAGCCACAGCCCACCGGCAACTGCCAGTTCTCGGCAAAGCGCTGCAGCGCCGAGCAGGCCTCGGCATCCCAGCCGCTGCCGCCGGCGATGACCAGCGGTCGCCGTGCCGCCAGCAGCAGCCGGCGCAGGTCGCGCAGCGGCCCCGGCGCCGGCCATGCCGCGGCCGCTTCAGCGCGTGGCAGCACCGCGGCTTGCGTCGGCGTGACCAGCATGTCCTCGGGCAACGCCAGCACCACCGGGCCCGGGCGGCCCTGCAGCGCGGTGTGGAAGGCGCGCGCCACGTACTCGGGCACACGGTCGGCACTGTCGATCTGCGCCGCCCACTTGGCCATGCCGAGCGTGCCGGGGCCGAACATCTGGCGATAGTCGACCTCCTGAAAGGCCTCGCGGTCGCGCTGGTCGCTCGCCACCTGGCCGACCAGCAGCACCATCGGTGTCGAGTCCTGCAGCGCGGTGTGCAGGCCGACGGCGGCGTTGCTGGCGCCGGGGCCACGCGTCACCAGGCACACGCCGGGCCGGCCGCTCAGCTTGCCCTGCGCGTCGGCCATGAAGGCGGCCCCGCCCTCCTGGCGGCAGGCGATGAAGCGGATGCGGTCGCGGTGCTCGTGAAAGCCGTCGAGCACAGCGAGAAAACTCTCGCCCGGCACGCCGAAGCAGGTGTCGACACCCTGCGCGACGAGGGCTTCGACCAGTGCATGACCGGCAACGCGCGAACTCATGAAGTGCTCTCCAGCATCGGATCCAGCATGCATTATGCGAAGGCTTGCCCGCCGCCTCGCGCTGCCGCGATACTCTCGCGTCCCGTCGAGAGCCCCGGATGACGACGAAGAACAAGCCCCAGGCCAAGGCCGGCACCGAGCCGCGCGCGCGCGATGCCGACCGATCGCAAAAGGACATCCTGGATGCCGCGCTGTCGGAGTTCGCCGCCCACGGCCTGGGCGGCGCCCGCATGGACCGCATCGCCGAGCGCGCAGGCCTCAACAAGCGGCTGATCTACTACTACTTCGAGAGCAAGGAGAGCCTCTTCCTCGCAGTGCTGGAGCGGGCCTACGAGAACATCCGCAGCGAGGAGCGGCAGCTCAACCTGACGCGGGAGGAGCCGACCGAGGCGATCCGCCGGCTGATCGCCTTCACCTGGAACTACTACCTCGCCCATCCGGAGTTCCTGACGCTGCTGAACAGCGAAAACCTGCATCGGGCGCGCCACCTCAAGCAGTCGAAGCAGATCCTGACGATGCACTCGCCACTGATCCAGACGCTGGCCGGCGTGCTGGAGCGCGGGCACCAGGCCGGTGTGTTCCGTGCCGGCGTCGACCCGGTTCAGCTCTACATCTCGATTGCGGGCCTGTCGTACTTCTACCTCGGCAACTGCCACACGCTGTCGACGATCTTCGACCGCGACCTGCTGGGCACCAGGGCCTTGGTCGAGCGTCTGTCGCACATGACCGATCTGGTGCTCGGTTACCTGGTGCGCGACTGATCGCTTGCGCGGACGAGGGGCCCGTCAAGGCCCGCCGAGCGCTTGGCTCACGGCTGCGCGGACAGCGGCGGCCGTCTGCGGGCGCACCTCGCGCGCGACTTCGATGCCGTCGCGCAAGAACACCAGCGTCGGCCAGAGCTTGACGCCGAACGAGCGGCCGAGCGGCTGGCCCGGGCCATCGGCAACCTTCAGGTAACGCAGCTGCGGGTGCTCGGCCAGCACTTCGTCGATCAGCGGCTGCGTGCGGCGGCAGTGGCCGCACCACGACGTGCCGAACTCGAGCACCATCGCGCCAGGCTGCTTGTCGATCTCGGTACGGCCCGGCGGATTCTCGGTCCAGTCTGTCATTCCATGCCCAGCAGCTTGTAGATGCGGCGCGTGTACAGGCCGAACTGCTCGTGCGTCTTCATGTCCAGCGTGCGCGGGTGCGGCAGATCGATGACGAAGTTGTCGGCCATGCGGGCCGGCCCGGCGGTGAAGACGACGACCCGCGAGCCGAGGAACACCGCCTCGGAGATGCCATGCGTGACGAACATGATGGTCTTGCCAGATTCCTTCCAGATGCGCAGCAACTCGAGGTTCATCTTCTCGCGCGTCAAGGCGTCCAGCGCGCCGAACGGCTCGTCCATCAGCACGAGCTTGGGATCGTGCACCAGCGCGCGGGCGATCGCCGCACGCTGCTGCATGCCACCCGATAGCTCGTACGGGTACTTGTCCTCGTACCCGGCCAGCCCCACCAAGGCGAGCAAATCGCGCGCCCGAGAGCGTGCCGCCGCCATCGGCAGGCCGAGCAGCTCGGCCGGCAGCAGCACGTTGTCGAGAACGCGCCGCCATTTCAGCAAGAGTGGCGCCTGGAACACCATGCCGATGTCGCGCCGTGGGTCGAACGGGTGCGAGGCCGACCCGATGCGCACCTCGCCGGCGTCGTGCGAATGCAGGCCCGCCAGGATCTTGAGCAGCGTCGACTTGCCGCAACCCGACGGGCCGACCAGCGCCACCAGCTCGCCAGGCTGGACGTCGAACGATGCATCCGAGATGGCAGGATGCTGTTGCCGTCCGCGTCGATAGGCCTTGGTGACGCCGGCCAGATGGATGAAGGCTTCGGCGCTGTTCACGAGAGGCGTGCATCCTTCGCCACCAGCAGGTGCTCGAGCAGCATCACCATCCCGTACAACAGCATGCCCAGCAGCGTGATCAGGCCGACCGCCATGAACATGGCCGGTGTGTCGAGCGTGACCTGCACCTGCAGCATCAAGTAGCCGAGACCGCGGTCGGAGCCGAGGAACTCGCCGACGATGGCACCCGCCACCGCCAGGATGGCCGCGACTTTCATGCCCGAGAACACATAGGGCAGCGCGCCGGGCAGCTGGATCTTGGTGAAGAGCTGCCAGCGCGAGCCGTGCAGCGAACGCACCAGGTCGAGCAGGTCGGGTTCGATCTCGCGCAGGCCGCGCGCCGTGGTCAGCAGGATCGGGAACACCGCGATCGAGAAGGCCATCAACGAATTGGGGAACACGCCGTACTTGAACCACACGATGATCAACGGCCCGAGCGCCACCTTGGGGATCATGTTCAGCGTCACCAGCAGGGGCAGCATCAACGACTCGAGCGTCTTCGACCAGGTGAACAGCAGTGCCAGCGCCACCCCCACCAGCAGTGCCAGGCCGTAGCCGCCGAAGATCTCGGTGGCGGTGACGGCGGTGTTGGTCCACCAGCCGTAGTCGGGCACCATCAATGCCTGCCAGGTGTCGGCCGGCGACGGCATCACGAACTTCGGCACCTTGCCGAGCTTGACGAACAGGTACCACGCAAGCAGCAACAGCAAGTGCGCCAGCACGCCTAGCGCGTAGTGGCCGAGCCGGGAGTTCGTGCGGTCCGTGCCGGCGGATCCGGTGCTCATGCCAGCCAGCGAGACAGGTTCTCGGCGACGAAGGCATCGTCGGACAGATCGGCATGTTCGCTGCAGACGCGATCGATCTCCGCCGCCTGGCCGGGCGACAGGCCCTCGGCAGGGTCGAGACACCAGGTACCCTGCAACAGACCCTGGCGACGCAGCACTTCGTGGCAGCCGGCAATGCAGCCGGCAAAGTCGTTGGCGACGTCGAAGAAGGCGCTGTTGCAGTCGGTGATGCGCGAGTCGAGCGACAGCAGGGCGGGATCGATCGCGCCGCCCGCCACCGCGCGATGGATGCGCTCGAGTTGCTGCACCGCGCTGCGTGCCCAGACGCTCCAGTGGCCCAGCAGCCCGCCGCGGATACGCACCTGCACCTCGTCGGCTCCGCGCCGCACCGCAAAGGGCACCAGCAAGTCGAGTGCGATGTGGTCGTCGTTGCCGGTGTACAGCGTCACCCTGTCCTCGGCCCCGGCGGCCACCACGCCGCGCACGACATCGAGCGTGCGATAGCGGTTGAATGGCGCGATCTTGATGGCCACGACGTTGTCGATCGCAGCGAAACGCTGCCAGAACGCCGGCGGCAGGTGGATGCCGCCCACCGCCGGCTGCAGATAGAAGCCCACCAGCGGCACGACGCGTGCGACGGTGCTGCAGTGGGTGACCAGTTCGTCCACCGAGGCACCCTTCATCGCGGCCAGCGACAGCATGCCGGCGTGGTAGCCGTGACGCAGCGCTACCTGCGCCTCCGCCACCGCCTGCTCGGTGCGGCCCGCCAGGCCGGCGATCAGGCACAGCGGCCGGTGCGTCCAGTTGCGCGCGGTGCGGGCGGCGAGTTCGAGCACCGGCTCGTACAGGCCGGCCTGCCGGATTGCGAACTGCGTGGTGTGCACCCCCACTGCCAATCCGCCCGCGCCGGCATCGATGTAGTAGCGCGTCAGCGCGCGCTGATGGCGTTCGTCCAGCCGGCGGCGCTCGTCGAGCGCCAGCGGATGCGCGGGAATCACAGCCCCCTGTCGCAGGACAGCCAGCACGTCGGCAGGAAGGTCGGACCAGTGGCTCGTCATCAGGGAAATTCTGTAGAGGGCGCTGCGGACGTGCTGCGTTGACAGCAGAGGCCCTGGCTTATACTTCGACCCGATATCACTAGATGGTGAATTTACTCTAGCGCACCCCTCATCACGCGTCAATCGACGCGCGCTGCTTCATCTCGCCGACAGGAGACTCGCATGTTCAATCGACTCGTTCTCGGTGCCGCGCTCGCGATTGCGGCCAGTGGTGCCGCGCAGGCGCAGACCAAGGTGGATTTCATCCTCAACTGGGTGCCGGGCGGCGACCATGCGCCCTACTACTACGCCAAGAAGATGGGCTGGTACACCAAGGAAGGCATCGACCTCAACCTCGAGCCCGGAAAGGGCTCGGCGCTGTCGACCCAGCGCGTCGGCGCCGGAGCCACGCCATTCGGCCTGGCCGACATGGGCGGTGTGCTGGTGGCCAAGGGCAAAGGCGCCGACACGGTGGCTGTGTTCAACGTCTACGCCAACTCGCCGCAGGGCATGTACTGGCTCAAGAGTTCTGGCATTACCGGCGTGAAGGACTTCTCCGGCAAGAAGATCGGCAACCCCGCCGGCGACGGCGCGCGCGTGATGTGGCCCGCGCTCGCCAAGGCCAACAAGGTCGACCCGAAGTCGGTGACCTGGGTCAACATCGATGCCAACGGCAAGCTGGCGGCGCTGAAGGCCAAGTCGGTCGACGTCACCACGTCGTTCTACAACATCCACCACATCTTCCAGCGCGAACTTGGCGATGACATGGGCTTCCTGGCCTGGCGCGATGCCGGGCTGAACCCCTATGGCAACTCGGTCATCGTCAATGCCGAGTACCTGAAGGCCAACAAGCCGCTGGTCGACAAGTTCGTCAAGGTCACGCAGCGCGCGTTCGCCGCCTGCGTGAAGGAAGCGAATCCCTGTGTGCAGGCCTTGATCGACGCCAACGGCGCGTTGAAGTTCGACAACGAACTCACCAACTGGCAGTTGGTGGAAAAGCTGATGAGCGACAAGTTCTCGCGCGAGGTGGCGCTCGGCATCCACGACGATGCCCGCATGGCTGCTGACTATGAGCTGGTGAAGGAATACATCGGCGTCGACAAGCCGTTCGACGTGAAAAGCACCTACACCAACGAGTTCCTCGATCGCTCGATCAAGATGGCGAAGTGAAGCGGCGCGCGGCAGGCTGCGGCGCTAGCCGAACTCAGGCCCGGCTGCGGCCCAGATGCGGCGCGTATCGCCGGGCGCGTTGTCGGCGCCCCAGACCATGCGGGTGAAAGGTCGCTGGAGTACGAAGCCCTGCCTCTCGAGCCAGGGCAGTAGCGCGGCGCGGCGCTCGTCGAGCAGATCGAGATAGATCGGACCGGCCTCGGCGCTCAGCGCGTGCGAGATCAGCGCCTGAGCAGCCGGCAGGTCGTCGGCCAGCAGCGGCCCGATCTGGTGCGCCTCGCGGCCCGTGCGGCCCCACATCGCGCCGCGTACGCGGCCGCACTGCTCGACCACGCGCGCCGCTGCGGGCCAGCGGGCGGCC
Source organism: uncultured Burkholderiales bacterium (assembly GCA_937871935.1). Lineage (GTDB taxonomy): Bacteria > Pseudomonadota > Gammaproteobacteria > Burkholderiales > Burkholderiaceae_C > JAEUPI01. The sequence goes on along the minus strand of CALMQI010000075.1, from coordinate 27,738 downwards.
AGCGTACGCAGCAGCGGCAGACGGCTGGCGCCGAACGCGAGCGCGTCGATCGCTTCGATGTCGGACCAGTGAGCGTCGCGCAATGGACAGGTGACCGGGGCCGCCTCAACGACGAGGGCGCCCGCCGCGCGCTCGCGGCGATAACGCGCGAATCCCCAGGTCGGTTTGAAGCCTTCGTGGACGTACACGTCGTAGCCCGCCGGCGTGGCGTCGAGCACGGCGGCCATGCCACGCGACGCGAGCTGCGACAGTGCATGGCGCAACAGCGTCGACGCCAAGCCCCGGCGCTGGAACGTCGGCCACACCAACACCATGCTGACCCACGCGAATCGTCCGCCGTACGGTAGCAGGACGATCGACGCCGCCAGACGCTGAACGCCCTGTTCGTCGGCGGCATGGATGCCATAACCTTCGCCGAGCGCCAGCATCATCTGCCAGTCGTCGGCGTTCTGGTTCCAGTGCGCGGAGGCCGACAGCTCGACGGCCTGCGGCAGGTCGGCCGTCGAGAGCGGCACGATCGACATCGTGCCCTCAGTACTTGCCATCACGCGTCGAGAAGTGCGTCGGCTTGCCCAGACTCGGACCGCCTTGCTGCACCCAGTCGGCCACCCAGTCGATCATCGTCTCGATCGGCACGCGCGGCACGCCGAACAAGGCCTGCGCCTGCGAGGTGTCGAGCAGCCAGGCCGTCGGCGCCTCCTGGCCCTTGAACACCGGCTGGCGGCCGAAGCGTCGGCCGAACTCGGCGGCGAGCCAGCGCACCGAGGTGTGGCGTGGCCCCGTCACGTTGATCGGCGAGGTCGGGGTCGTGCAATGCGCGAGCATCCGCAGCGACTGCTCGTTGGCGTCGCCTTGCCAGATGACGTCGGCATAACCCATCGTCAGGTCGAGCGGCTGACTGGCGAACACGGTGCTCGCCACGTCGTAGAGCACGCCGTAGCGCATGTCGATCGCATACGACAGGCGCACCAGCCGACCCGGCGTGCCGTGCTGCCGCGATACGTACTCGAACATGCGCTCACGGCCGACGCACGAATTGGCATAGTCACCCGCGGGCGGCGTGCTCGGCACCTGTTCGTCGGCGCCCGCACCGTTCACCGGCACATAAGGGTAGACACACGCGGTGGAGAAGACCACGGTGCGCAGTTCGCTGAAGGCCTCGGCCACCATCGCCGGCACGCCGACGTTCATCATCCAGGTCAGCGACGCATTGCCTGCGGCGCCGAACTTGTGGCCGGCCATGAACACCAGGTTGCGCACGCCGTCACGGGCGTTGGGCAGGCGTTGCAGGGCCGCTCGGTCGAGCAGGTCACAGCCGATGCACTCGACGCCGTGGCGCTCGAGCGCGGCCTTCACCGCAGGGTCGGAGAACCGGGCCACACCGATGACGCGTTTGCCCGGCGCTCCCCGCTTGGCCAGACGCGCCAGCGTCGGCCCCATCTTGCCGCCGACACCGAGCACCAGGATATCGCCGTCCACACGCGCGAGGTCGGCCACGAGAGCCGGCGTCGGCTCGGTCATGAAGTCCTCTAGCGCTTCGACGGAGGCGAAGCGGGTGGGCAGCGCGGACATGGCGGTCGAACCTTTCGACGTCAGTGCGTCAGGCCCTCGAAGCGGTCCCGCCCGAGGCTCAGCGCGCGCATCTTCGCATCGGCGATCGAGCGCTTGAGCATCCAGAAGCCGCAGTCCGGGTGGATGTAGCGCACGCGACCGGCGCCGAGCACCTTCTCGGCGCGCTCGATCGCGCGCGCCACCGCGTCGGCACTTTCGATGTCGGTGGCCTTGATGTCGACCACACCGAGGCCGAAGCCGATCGCGGGATTCAGGCCCTTGAAGGCCTGCAGTTCCTCGGCCGGCCGATGTGCGCACTCGAGCACCACGTGGTCGGCATGCAGTTCATTCAGGTAGTTGATCAGTTGGTCCCAGCTGCCCTTCTGGATCGTCTGGCCGCCGTAGTTGCCGAAGCACAGGTGCACCGCCGCCTTGCCCTTCACCGCGTCGAGCACACGGTTCATCGCCGACGCGGCCCAGCGCCATTCGTCCGCATGGCCCGGCAGGTTGGCTTCATCGATTTGCACGATGTCGGCGTCGAGGTGGCGTACCTGCGCCGCCAGCGCGTCGGCGATCGCATGGGCCAGTTCCGGCGTATCGCGGTAGTGCTTGTTGATCAACGTCTTGGCCAGCATGTGCGGCCCGGTCACCGTGAACTTGAAGGTGTGCGTCGCCAGCGCACTGGCCCGAGCGCAGGCCAGCGGCAGATCAAGGCCGCCGTGGCCGATCGGGCCGATCACCGTGCCGGGCGGCCGGATGCGGAACTTCATGCCGCTGCTCGATCGGTAGGCGATCAGGTCGTCGAACGAGAAGCGCTGCGTGATGCCGTCCATCGGCCGCACGAAGTACTCGATCATGCCGTTGGTCTCGGGATGATTGATGTCGAAGCGGTAGAGCTCGCCATCGCAGACCACGTCGACGCCGGCCTGCTCCTGCGTGCTGATCACCACACGCGTGGCGTCCAGCAAGGCCTGCTCCGACGGATTCGCGACGAGCCAGTCGGGGATCGGATAGGAGCCGACGACGGTGGTCAGGATTCTAGGCATGCTGCGGGGGCTCCGTTCGTTCACCAGATGGTGATGAAGCGATGCTAGGACCTGCCTCGGAGACCGTCAAGGCGGGGCGCGCAATGCTGAGCATGACAGGTACCGTGCCTTGACGGTGGTGACCCGGCGCCGTACAGTAATTCACCAACCGGAGATAAACGCAGCTGCGTCGTGCACACCGCGGCATCCCGAGCACAAGATGACCTTGAGCCCGTACGACCTCGCCTACTACCGGCATGTCGGCCACGTCACGGTGCCTGGCGTGTTCGAAGCCGCCACCACTGATGCGGTGGTGCACGATATCGAGGCGTGGGGCACCGAGTTCCTGGCGGAGCTGCCGCCCGACCAGCGCGCCTGGTACGTCGACGGCGGCGTGAAGGCACGCGACGTGCTGCGCAAGCTCGACAACCCGCACCATCACCGCGACAGCGTGCGCGCTCTCGCGCGGATGCCGATGCTGGTGGCAATGGTGGAGTCGTTGATCGGCCCCGGCGTGTCGGTCTGCTTCAGCCAGATCTTCTTCAAGGCGCCGGAAGGCGGCGGCCCGAAACCGGCGCATCAGGACAATTTCTACTTCGGCCCTAACGATCCCGAGGGCGTGGTCACGGCGTGGATCGCACTCGACGACGCGACGCTCGAGAACGGCTGCCTGTACTTCGGCGACGGCTCCCACCGTGGTCCGGTGTATGCGCACGTCGCGCCGCCGGGCGAACCGTTCAACCTGCAGTTGCCAGCCAGCGTGCTCGACAAACAACCCATGTCACCGGCGCCGGTGATGAGCGGCGGCGTGTCGTTTCACCACGGCAACGTCTTCCATCAATCGGGACCGAACCACTCGACGCGTTGGCGCCGTGCCTGTGCGCTGCACTACGTGAATGCGCACACGCGCTTCGACCATCCCGCCCTGCCCTACGACGCCGCGCTGAAGCAGCGGATCAGTTGACACTCGGAAGGACAAACTGCGCATGAGTACGCAACGCCTCGGCATCGTGATGAACGGTGTGACCGGCCGCATGGGCATGAACCAGCACCTGATCCGCTCGATCGTCGCGATCCGCCAGCAAGGTGGCGTGCCGCTCGCCAACGGCGACAAGGTGATGCCGGACCCGGTACTGATCGGCCGCAACGCCGAGAAGATTGAGGCGCTCGCGCGCGCCCACGGCATCACGCGCTTCGGCACCAACCTCGACGCCGCACTGGCCGATCGACAGGACACGGTGTTCTTCGATGCCGGCACCACGCAGATGCGGCCGACGTTGCTGGCGCAGGCGCTGCGTGCGGGCAAGCACGTGTACTGCGAGAAGCCGATCGCGACCAACTTGAACGAGGCGGTCGAGGTCTGTCGTCTCGCGCAGGCGTCCGGCCTGAAACACGGCGCCGTGCAGGACAAGCTGTTCCTGCCGGGGCTGCGCAAGCTCGACATGCTGCGCCGAGCCGGCTTCTTCGGCCGACTGCTCAGCGTGCGCATCGAGTTCGGCTACTGGGTCTTCGAGGGCGACCTGCAGCCGATCCAGCGGCCGAGCTGGAACTATCGGGCGCAGGACGGCGGCGGCATCATCCTCGACATGGTGTGCCACTGGCGCTATGTGCTCGACAACCTGTTCGGCGAGGTGCAGTCGGTATCCTGCCTGGGCGCCACGCACATCCCGCAACGCTGGGACGAGTCTGGCAAGCCATATGCCGCGACCGCGGATGACGCGGCGTATGCCACCTTCCAGCTCAAGGGCCACCAGGGCGAGCCGGTGATCGCGCAGGTCAACAGCTCCTGGGCCACGCGCGTGCGGCGCGACGACCTGGTCACCTTTCATGTCGATGGCACGCACGGCTCGGCGGTGGCTGGCCTGCAGGATTGTCGCGCCCAGTCACGCGTGGCCACGCCGCGTCCGGTGTGGAACCCCGACGTCAGGCAGACGGTGAATTTCTTCGAGCAGTGGCAGGACATTCCGGACGCACAGCCCTACGACAACGGCTTCAAGATCCAGTGGGAGGCGTTTATCCGCCACGTGGTGGAAGACGCACCCTATCGCTGGACCTTGCCCGAAGGCGCCAAGGGGGTGCAGCTGGTCGAGGCCGCGCTGCGCTCCTGGCAGGAACGGCGCTGGATCGACGTGCCGACGCTGCAGATCTGAGGCTGCGATGCAGATCACGTTGCCCACCTCGGATGGCCGCCTCGCGCCCTACACATTGCGCGGACCGGCGAGCTTCGCTCCGCCGGTGGCGGGCACGCGCTTTAACCGCATCGCCTACTCGGCGGCCCATGTGGTGGCCGATGCGCGGGCCGCGATCGACCCATGGCTGCAATGCGCGATCGACTGGGACGCCACCATTGCCTATCGTCAGCGTCTGTGGGGCCTGGGTCTGGGCGTCGCCGAGGCGATGGACACCGCGCAGCGCGGCATGGGCCTCGACTGGCCGACCTCGCTGGAGCTGATCCGCCGCTCGATCGACGCATCGCGCGACGCGCCAGGCGCGCTCGTGGCCAGTGGCTGTGGCACCGACCAGCTGGCGCCGGAGGATGCGACATCCATCGACGACGTGATCCGCGCCTACGAGGAGCAGATGGCGGCCATCGAGGCGCTCGACGGACGGCTGATCGTGATGGCGAGCCGCGCGTTGGCCCGCCTGGCACGCGGACCCGGCGACTACGAACGCGTCTACGACCGCGTATTGAGCCAAGCGCGCGAGCCAGTCATCCTGCATTGGCTCGGTGACATGTTCGACCCGGCGCTCGCCGGCTACTGGGGCAGCCGCGAGGTGCCGCGCGCGATGGATACCGCACTCGGCGTCATCGCGGCGCATGCGAGCAAGGTCGGCGGCATCAAGATCTCGCTGCTCGACAAGGCCCACGAGATCACGATGCGCCGCCGCCTGCCGCCGGGCGTGCGCATGTACACCGGCGACGACTTCAACTATGCCGACCTGATCGCCGGCGACGGCGTCGGCGCCGCGCCGACACAGCAGCACAGCGACGCGCTGCTCGGCATCTTCGACGCTATCGCGCCGGCGGCCAGCGCGGCGCTGGCTGCTCTGGCCGCGGGCGACCACGCACGCTTCCACGCGATCCTCGAGCCGACGGTGCCGCTGTCGCGCCATATCTTCCGTGTGCCGACGCGCTTCTACAAGACCGGCGTCGTCTTCATGGCCTGGCTGAACGGGCACCAGGACCATTTCGTGATGGTGGGCGGCCAGCAGAGCACGCGATCGCTGCCGCACCTGGCCGAGCTGTTGCGCCTGGCCGATGCAGCCGGGTTGATCGAGCAGCCCGAGCTGGCGATCGTTCGCATGAAGACGCTGCTCGCGCTGCACGGCATTCGGTGACGGCACTGGCACGCGTTGGAGACGCATTGGTGCGAGACGACATGCGCGACTTCAGCACCGACCATCGCTGGCTGTCGATCAACACCGCCACGGTTCGGCGCCAGCTTGGCGTCGACTGGCCGCTGCCGCAGATCCTAGACGCGTGCGCTGCACGCGGCATCCGAGCCGTGTCGCCCTGGCGCGATCAAGTCGCGGCTGCCGGCCTGGATGCCACGGCACGGCAACTGCGGGCGCTCGGTCTCGAACTGTCGGGCTACTGTCGGGGCGGCATGTTCACTTACAGCGATGGCGCCGGCCGGCAAACCGCGCGCGACGACAACCGCCGCGCGCTCGACGAAGCCTGCACGCTCGGTGCCGGGTGCCTGGTGCTCGTGGTCGGAGGGCTGCCGGGCGCGCTGGAAGGCCGCACCGCGCACCGCGATATCGCGGCGGCGCGTGAGCAGGTCAGTGAAGGCATCGCCGCGCTGCTCGACGATGCGCGCTCTCGTGGCATGCCGCTGGCGATCGAGCCGCTGCACCCCATGTATGCGGCCGACCGCGCCTGCATCAACACGCTGGCGCAGTCGCTCGATGTCTGCGATGCGCTCGATCCGTCTCGCAGCGGTGCGCTCGGCGTGGCCGTGGATGTCTACCACGTGTGGTGGGATCCGCAGCTCGAGGCGCAGATCCGGCGCGCGGGTCGCGAGCGGTTGCTCGCCTTCCACGTGTGCGATTGGCTGGTGCCGACGACCGACCTGCTCAATGATCGCGGCATGATGGGTGATGGCGTGATCGACCTGCGCCGGATTCGCGGCTGGGTGGAGGCGCAGGGATATGCCGGCTACAGCGAAGTCGAGGTCTTTTCCGCGGCCCACTGGTGGCAACGCGCGGGCGGCGAGGTGCTCGACACCTGCATCGACAGGCATCGCCGCTGCCTCTGAGCTGGCGCCTTGGGTCAGGCAGCAACCGGCGCCGCGCGCCGAGTACTGCGTCGCATGCTGAATGCACTGGCGATCAGCAACACCAGCGCCGCCGCGACTGCCACCCACAACAGCCGGTATTGCTGGCTGTCCATCAAGGCACCGAAGACCAGCGCCGAGAACGCCATGCCCACGTCGAGACCCGAATAGACGACGCCATACACACGGCCAGTGGCGCCTGGCGGCGTGGCCTGCCGCACGAGCAGATCACGCGAAGGACCCGCCATGCCCGAACTGAAGCCCATGGCACCGAAGAGCAACGGCACGGCGGCGGCGCTCCATGAACCGAGTCCGACCAGCAGGGCCATCACCGCCGCCACGCCGAACCCAAAGCCCGCGACACGCGCACTGCGCTGCGGGTCACGCACCAGTTGCCCGCCGAGCACCATGCCGACTGCAGAGGCCGCCATGTAGGTCGACAGGCAAACCGCAACCTGCTCGGCCCGCATGGCATGCAGCTGGCCAGCCGCCGCCGGCGCAAAACTCTGGATGCCACCGAGCGCGAAGGCGAAGACCAGGAAGAAGGCAAAGCAGAACCATACTGCCGGCAGGCGCATGAAATCGAACGCGCCTTCTCCGGTCTGTGTCTGGCGCGTGGCAGGTGCGGCACGCACGTCGAGTGTGGTGCGCGCCACGATCAGTCCCACGAGCACGACGGCGACAACCCCGGCAGCCGCGGCCAGCGCCCAGCGCCAGGAGCCGGTCAGATGCGTCACGCCGACCACGAACACCGGCGCCAGCGCCCAGCCCAGGTTGCCCGAGATGCCGTGTGCGGCATAGGCCTGGCCGAGGCGCGACGTGCTGATGCGTTGATTCAGGATCGAGAAGTCGACCGGATGGAATACGCAGTTGCCGAGCCCGGCCACGAGCATGAACAGCAGCAGGCTCGCGTAGCCGGGACTCAATGCCAGTCCCAGATTGGCCACCGCGAGCATGCCCAGGCCAAGGTAGAGCACCAGCCGTGCTCCGAAGCGGTCGACGACGAAACCCGCCATCGCCTGTCCTGCCCAGGACGTGACGTAGAAGACAGTCAACAAGGCGCCGAGCTGTGTGTTCGACAGGTGCATCGCCGCGCCGATCCAGGGGAACAGCGGCGGGACCAGCAATTGGCAGAAGTGCGAAAGGCCATGGGCCAGGCTCACGGCGCCGATGGTCGGGGCGTCGTGCCGCCAGGGCATGGGCTGGATCAAGCTGGACATCGGGCGCTGGTTTGGGCCTGTGATCGACGGGGTCCTGGCACGAAAGAGCGGTTGCTGGCTGCAGCGACGGCGGACGTTACAGCCTTGGCCACCCGAAAGAATTGTGACGCAATGTTGGCCCTGCCATCGGGTCCTGACATCCCCCTACACCCGAACGGCCCGAACCGCCTGCTGCTGTCTAGAGTGCGTTGAACTCCAGCCGCTGCCACACGCCCATGCTCAAGACCTTGTTCGGTGATCTCGGCCCGAAGCCGTTGGATGCCCCCGCCTACGGCGAGACCGAGGTCGTCTTCGCCGCCACCGCTATCCTCGACGAGAAGAAGCCCGCGGCGCTGCCGCGCGTGGCCGATCCTCATGTCGTCGACGTGTTCGTGTCAGGGTCACCGGCGCACGCGATCCGCGACCATTTCACAACGTCACGCGCCGACCTCGGCCAGGCGCCAGCGATGATCACGCTGCTCGACCCGTCGCGCCTGTGGGCGCCGGCCGTCGTGAAAGCCCTGTCCGATGCAAGCGGCCAACCGGTGGAGAAACTCCACCTGCGCGAACGCGGCACGCTGCGCACGCTTGCGGTGGTGGAACGCACGGCGGTGCCGCGTCGTACCGGCGGACCGCTGAAGATCTATCACGCCGACGTACGCGCTTCCGGCCATGAACACGATGAGATCGTCAATGCGCTGGCCGAACGCTCGCAGATGACTGCCGTGATCGTCGGCGCGCTGCAGGAGCATGCCGTCGATGCCATGCTGCGCTCGTTGCTGGAGGCGACGCAGCAGCCCGATTGGCATTGCCCGTGGCTCGTCTTCTTGCTGCCGCCGGGCGCGGCCATGTTGCGCCACCGGGTACTCAGCCAGCAATGGCCGGGCCGGGTCCGCGCGACTGCCCTGGCGGAGACGCTGAACGGTGCCTCGACCGTTTGGAACACCGTGCTTTCGGCATGGGAGGCCTGTGCCAACGCGCCGACCTTCTCGCCCAGCGCGCCGGGCCATCTGGTGGACGACGCCAGCCTGAGCAAGGCGCTCTTCTCGATCGTGCGCACGGAGGGTGTGATCGCCAGCGGGGTGGTCGACCTGACCACCGGCGACCTGATGGCCCACGACAGTCGCGGCACCCTGAGCTTCGACCTCGCCGCGCGTGCCCGGCGGCTCACTGCGGCGCGCCGCATGTTCTGCGGTCCAACCGACCCTGGCCTGGCCAGTGAGGAGTTGATGGTTACGCAGGGCGCTCGCGTCGAGATGCTGCGCGCGGTGCAGGCTGGCAACGGGCGCTTTGGCATGGTGCTGGTCATGGACCGGCGGCTGGCCAATCTGCCGCTGATCCGCTTCAAGCTCACGCAGGCTGAAAAGCACCTGGTCTGAAGCACCTGCGCGGCTGGGCTACGATGGCTGCCCAGCCATGACTTCCTGGCCGCCAGTCGGGCGGCCGACACGCATGAGCCAAGTCCTGTACGACTACACGCGGGCCGACTCCAGCGGTGCCAGTTGCGTGGCGCATGCCTGGGCCAAGGTGCCCGAGCCGCTGTCACCGCCTCAGCGCGACGAGATCAAGACGCGCATTGCCGCGGCCTTGAGGACCCGCGGAGCCGTGCTGGTGGCGCACTACTACGTCGACGGCGACGTGCAGGATCTGGCGCTCGAGACCGGCGGCTGCGTGGCCGATTCGCTCGAGATGGCACGCTTCGGCCGCGATCACCCCGCCGGTACGCTCATCGTCGCCGGGGTGCGTTTCATGGGCGAGACGGCCAAGATCCTGTCGCCGCACAAGCGTGTGTTGATGCCCGATCTCGACGCAACCTGCTCGCTCGATCTGGGCTGCCCGCCGCAGGAGTTCGTTCGCTTCTGCGACGCTCATCCCGATCGCCGGGTGGTGGTCTATGCGAACACCAGCGCCGCCGTGAAGGCCCGTGCAGACTGGATGGTCACCAGTTCGTGTGCGCTGGCGATCGTGCAGCACCTGCATCGCGCCGGCGAGAAGATCCTGTGGGCGCCCGACCGGCATCTCGGCCGCTACATCCAGGAGCAGACCGGCGCCGACATGTTGCTGTGGGACGCCGCCTGCATCGTGCATGACGAGTTCAAAGGTGTCGAACTCGAGCTGTTGCGCCAGGCGCACCCGCAGGCGCAGGTACTGGTGCACCCGGAATCGCCGCAAGCGGTGGTGGCGCAGGCCGACATCGTGGGCTCCACGTCGCAGTTGCTGAAGGCCGTGGTCGACGGCAAGGCACCCGAATACATCGTGGCCACAGACAAGGGCATGTTCCACCGCATGCAGCAGCTCGCACCCGGCAAGCGATTGATCGAGGCACCCACCGCCGGCAATAGCGCCACCTGCAAGAGCTGCGCGCACTGCCCGTGGATGGCCATGAACGCGCTCGGCGGCGTGTGGGACTGCCTAGACAGGGGCCAGGGCGAGATCCACGTGCCGGAGCCGGTGCGCACTCAGGCGCTCGGCTGCATCGATCGCATGCTCGATTTCGTCGCGAAGAACCCGGCCGCCCTCGCAACGCCGCAGAAGGGTTTCGTGCGCGACATCGGCGTCGCCTGATGCTGCGCTTCGAGTTCAACGAGACGCTGGAGCAGGCGCGCGAACGCAACGTGCATGACGCGCTGCTCGAGGACGTCGGCCGCGGCGACTGGACCGGCCAGCTCATTGCCGAGGGTCGCACCGTGCGCGCGCAGGTGCGGGTGCGCGAGGCGGCCGTGCTGTGCGGGCGCGACTGGTTCGACGACGTCGTGCGGGCGGTCGATGCCCGCTGCCAGGTCAGGTGGCTGTGCGCCGAAGGCGCCGACACGCAGGCCGACAGCGTGGTGTGCGAGCTCGCCGGCGAGGCACGATCGCTGCTCACGGCAGAACGACCGGCGCTCAACTTCATTCAGCTTCTGTCGGCCACCGCCACCGTCACACGTGCCCATGTGCAGGCCATCGAAGGGGCATCGCCGAACCCGCGCGGCTGCGCGGTGCTCGATACGCGCAAGACCCTGCCCGGGCTGCGTCAGGCGCAGAAATACGCGGTGCGCGTGGGCGGCGGCCACAACCAGCGCTTGGCGCTTTGGCACGGCATCCTGATCAAGGAAAACCACATCGCTGCTGCCGGTGGCGTGACCGCTGCACTGCGCCAGGCAAGAGCGCTGAACGCTGGCGTGGACATCCAGATCGAGGTGGAGACGCTCGACCAACTGCGCGAAGCGCTGACGGCCGGCGCGACGAGCGTGCTGCTCGACAACTTCACGCTCTCGCGCCTGCGCGAGGCGGTGGCCATCACGGCGGGGCACGCCCTGCTCGAAGCCTCCGGTGGCCTGACGCTCGAGCAGCTTCGCGACGTGGCAGCCACCGGTGTCGATCGCATCTCGATCGGCAAACTGACCAAGGACGTGCGCGCCATCGACTTCTCGATGCGCGTGGTCGAAGGTTGACGACTAGCCCCTGCTGTGCGCGGGCCGGGTCAACACGGTCGGCAGGCTCACCGGCAACGTGTCGGGGAAATCGCGGCTGTAGTGCAGGCCACGGCTTTCGTGCCGCACCAGCGCGGAACGCACGATGAGCTCGGCGCACTCGACCAGGTTGCGCAGCTCGAGCAGGTCACGTGTGACTCGGAAGTTCGCGTAGTAGTCGTCGATCTCGCTCTTCAGCAGCTCGATGCGATGCAGCGCACGCTCGAGCCGCTTGGTCGTCCGCACGATGCCGACGTAGTTCCACATCAGCAGGCGCAGTTCGTCCCAGTTGTGCGCGATCACCACTTGCTCGTCGGCGTCGTCGACCTGACTTTCGTCCCAGGCTGGCACGCTGGGCAGCGGGTTGGGCGGTGTGGCCAGGATGTGCGTCGCACAGGTGCGACCCAGCACTACGCATTCGAGTAGTGAGTTGCTGGCCAGCCGGTTGGCACCGTGCAGCCCCGTATAGGTGGTCTCACCCACGGCGTACAGCCCTGCCACGTCGGCTTGTCCGTGCAGGTCGGACACCACGCCACCGCAGGTGTAGTGCGCAGCCGGGACCACGGGAATCGGCTGGCGCGCGATGTCGATGCCCAGGCTCGCGCAGCGCGCGTGGATGGTCGGGAAATGCTCCTTCAAGAACGTCTCGCCCAGGTGTGTCGCATCGAGCCACACGTGATCGAGGCCATGCTTCTTCATCTCGAAGTCGATCGCGCGCGCGACAATGTCGCGAGGCGCCAGCTCCGCGCGTGCGTCATGCGCGGGCATGAAACGCGTGCCGTCTGGCAGTTTGAGGTGCGCGCCCTCGCCGCGCATCGCCTCGGTGATCAGAAAGCTGCGCTCCTGCGGGTGATACAGGCAGGTGGGGTGGAACTGGATGAACTCCATGTTGCCGATGCGGCAACCCGACCGCCAGGCCATCGCAATGCCGTCGCCGGTGGCGGTGTCCGGATTGCTCGTGTACCGATAGACCTTGCCGACCCCGCCGGTGGCCAATACGACCGCACAGGCGGGCAGCGTCTCGACGTGCCGCGCGTCGATGTCGAGCGCATAGACGCCGTAGCAGCGCGCGGTCTCGTTGCGTCGCAGATGGCGCGAGGTGATCAGGTCGACCGCCATCCAACGCTCGCGCAGCACGATGTTCGGGTGAGCGCGCGCCTTTGCGAGCAACGCCTGGTGGATCGCGAGTCCTGTGGCGTCGGCGGCGTGAGCGATCCGGCGCACCGCGTGGCCGCCTTCGCGCGTGAGGTGCAACCCGAGCGGGCCGCTGGGGTCGGCCGAGAACGGCACGCCCTGGTCGACCAGCCACTGCACGGCGGCCGCGCTGTGCTTGGCGATGAAGCGCGCGGTGTGCTCGTCGACGAGGCCGGCACCGGCGTCCTGCGTGTCACGGACGTGCGATTCGACGCTGTCGTCGCTGCCGAGAACACCCACGATGCCCCCCTGCGCCCAGGCGGTGGCGGCTTCGTCGAGATCGCGCTTGGCCATCACCACAACAGGCCGCCGATTTGCCACCTCGAGAGCCACGGTCAATCCGGCCAGTCCGGCGCCGATCACGACGATCGGGGATAGGGGTTGGGGCATCGAGGTCTCAGGCGGGAGTGGGCGGGCATTCTACGGAGACGGACCCATGTCACGCCGCCGGGCGCGGCGCCCGGACAAAAACCGCGGCACCGGTTGCATTGTGACGAAATCCCGGCGAAGGCCATCTGCACGGCGCCTACACTGCAGCGCATATCCCCGTGAGGTGCGGCCTTCCGAGGAGTCAGCGCATGCCAAAACCGATCCATCAGATGTCCCAATGGGACGCCTCGGTCCACAACTCCCGGATACCGGAGGAGACGTGGCAGGCGACGCGTGAGCTGACGCATGTGGCCACGCAGATCCTGACCAATCGCGAGGAATACCTCGCCCCCGAGCGCAAGGAGATCGGCCGGCGCATCGGCGATCAGCAGCACGAAATGTTCGTGGTCTGCGACCCGTCGGACGCAATGCTGCAGCAGTTCGAGCAGAACGCACCCGATTTCATTGCCATCCACGACGTCGCCAGCGACTCGTCGGCGCGCATCCTGGCCGGTCTGGCGGCCGCGACCCAGCGCAAGGTGCAGAAGCTGGTGATCCGCCGGCAGGGACACGGTGTCGCGCTGGCGACTCTCGAATTCGCCGAGCTGCCTGGCGCCAGCGGCCAAGTGCTGCGGGTGTACTCGACGCGCGTCGATGCCGATACGCAGCAGCGGCTGGCCCTGTCGCGTGTGCTGCTGGGTCATGCCCGGCTCGGCGTGGTGATGATCGGCGACCTGCCGGCCCATGCGCTGGACACGGCTCTACTGCCGCTGCGCGAGGCGATCGCGCGCGGGCCCTGGCCGAGCCGGCACCTGCTGGTCGTGCCGCTGACGGCTCACGGCGCGGCCTCCCAGCAAGCGCTCATCCTGCCTGGCCGCTCGGGCGTGCAGGTAACCACCACGGCGCCCGCGCTCAAGCCGTCGGATGCCTGGACCTACATCAGCGACGCCTGGAACCGCGTGCGCGGCGGCGGCGCAGTGCCGGGCGCCGCGGCGTCCGTGGCACCTAGCGCTGCCGCGGCCGGCAGCATTGCCGTGCCGACCCCGGTGCGTGCACCTGCCGCCACGCCGGCCGCACCGTTGCCCATGGAGCCGATGCCCCCGACGCGACGCTCGATTCCGCCGGCTACCGATCCAGGCAACCCGTGGCAAGCCTACGTGCGCCAGTGCATCGAGATCACCGGCATGATCAGCTGCTGCGTGTTCGAACTCGGCACCCAGCGTACCCTTGCGCACGCCGGCTCGCGCCCGGGACCTGCCTCGCTGGCCACGCAAGGCGCCGCGCTCCACCAGGCCGCACTTGAAGCGGCCAAGGCCATGGGACTGCCCGCCGGCCCGCCCGACCTGAGCGTCACCTACAGTGCGCACCACCTCGTGCTGCGCGCCATCGTCGGCCACCCCGGGCTGGCACTGCACGCCGTGCTCGACAGCCATGCGGCCAACCTGACCCTTGTGCGCATGAAGCTGCAGCGGCTCGACCTGGAAGTCGCCACAGCCTGAATGCGCCGCGTCAGTGGACGATGCGACCGAAGGTGAACTCGCCCTTCTTCACATCGACCGGAACCACGTCCTTCGGGCCGAAGCGGCCTTCCAGGATCAGCTTGGCCACCGGATTCTCAATGCGCTGCTGAATCGCCCGCTTGAGCGGCCTGGCACCGAACACCGGGTCGAAGCCGACCTTGGCGATCTCGGCCACCGCCTCGGGCGAGACGTCGAGCTTCATGTCCATCTTCTCGATGCGCGTCTCGAGCACCTTGAGCTGGATACGCGCGATCGACTCGATGTGCTTCTGGTCGAGCGCATGAAAGACCACGGTCTCGTCGATCCGATTGAGAAACTCGGGCCGGAAATGCGCCTTCACCTCGATCCAGACCGCGTCGCGGATGTCCTCGCTCGGCTGACCGGCCATCTGCATGATCATCTGCGAACCCAGGTTGCTGGTCATCACAATCACCGTGTTCTTGAAGTCCACCGTGCGGCCCTGCCCATCGGTGAGTCGACCATCGTCGAGCACCTGCAGCAGCACGTTGAAGACGTCCGGGTGCGCCTTCTCGACCTCGTCGAGCAGCAGTACGCTGTACGGGCGGCGACGCACCGCCTCGGTCAGGTAGCCACCCTCGTCGTAGCCCACGTAGCCGGGTGGCGCGCCGATCAGTCGACTGACGGAATGCTTCTCCATGAACTCGCTCATGTCGATGCGCACCATGTGCTCTTCGCTGTCGAACAGGAAGCCGGCCAGCGCCTTGCATAGCTCGGTCTTGCCGACGCCAGTGGGCCCGAGGAACAGGAAAGAGCCGAGCGGCCGGTTCGGATCGGACAGGCCCGCGCGCGAACGGCGAATGGCGTCTGCCACCGCCACGATGGCTTCGTCCTGACCGACCACGCGCTCGTGCAGCTTGGTCTCCATCTGCAGCAGCTTGTCGCGCTCACCCTGCATCAGCTTGGATACCGGGATGCCGGTGGAGCGCGACACCACGTCGGCGATCTCCTCGGCACCGACCAGCGTGCGCAGCAGCTGCGGCGTGCCCTTGCCGCCCTTTGACTTGCCTGTCTCCTTGGCCTGCGCCTCCTTCAGGCGCTTCTCGAGTTCGGGCAGCTTGCCGTACTGCAGCTCGGCCACCTTGTTGAAGTCGCCCTTGCGCTTAAGCTCCTCGATCTGGAAGCGAATGCGGTCGATCTCCTCTTTCAGTTGCGCCGAACCCTGCGCCGTGGCCTTCTCGGCCTTCCAGATCTCCTCGAGGTCGGCGTACTCGCGCTCGAGCTTGGTGATCTCCACGCCGATCAGGGCGAGGCGGCGCTGCGACGCCTCGTCGTGCTCCTTCTTCATCGCCTCGCGCTCGATCTTCAACTGGATCAATCGCCGGTCGAGCCGATCCATTGCCTCAGGCTTGGAGTCGATCTCGATCTTGATCTTGGCGGCTGCCTCGTCGATCAGGTCGATAGCCTTGTCGGGAAGGAAGCGGTCGGTGATGTAGCGGTGGCTCAACTCGGCCGCGGCCACGATGGCCGGGTCGGTGATCTCCACGCCGTGGTGGACCTCGTATTTCTCCTGCAAACCACGCAGGATCGCGATCGTCGCCTCGACACTCGGCTCCTCGACGAGCACCTTCTGGAAACGGCGCTCCAGCGCCGCGTCCTTCTCGACGTACTTGCGATACTCGTTGAGGGTGGTGGCACCGATGCAGTGCAATTCGCCGCGCGCCAGCGCGGGCTTGAGCATGTTGCCGGCATCGATGGCACCCTCGGCCTTGCCGGCGCCGACCATCGTGTGCAACTCGTCGATGAACAGGATGATGCGGCCTTCGTCGTGCGCCACTTCCTTCAGCACCGCCTTCAGGCGCTCCTCGAACTCACCACGGTACTTGGCGCCGGCCAGCAGACCGGCCATGTCGAGCACCAGCACGCGCTTGTCCTTCAAGGTCTCGGGCACCTCGCCGTTGACGATGCGCTGCGCCAAGCCTTCGACGATCGCGGTCTTGCCGACGCCGGGTTCGCCGATCAGCACGGGATTGTTCTTGCTGCGACGCTGCAGCACCTGGATCGCCCGACGGATCTCGTCGTCACGACCGATCACCGGATCGAGCTTGCCCTGGCGCGCGCGTTCGGTCAGGTCGAGCGTGTACTTCTTCAGCGCCTCGCGCTGGCCCTCGGCCTCGGCCGAATCAACGGTCGACTTGCCGCGCACAGCCTCAAGTGCGGCCTCGAGCGACTTGCGCGACAGGCCATGCCCCCGGACGATGCCGCCGAGGTCGGTCTTGCTGTCCGCCAGAGCGAGCAGGAACATCTCGCTGGCGATGAACTGGTCGCCGCGCTTGCCGGCCTCCTTGTCGGCCGTCTGCAGTAGCATCAGCAGGTCGCGGCCGGGCTGGACGGGCTGGCCGCCTCCTTGCACTTGCGGCAACGCCTTGATGGCGGTGTCCATGGCGGTTCGCAACGCAGCAGTGTTGGCGCCGGCACGGTCGAGCAAAGCCTTGGGCCCGTCGTCCTGCGTCAGCATGGACGCCAGCAGGTGGGCAGGTTCGATATACGGATTGTCGTGCGCGACCGCCTGACTCTGCGCGTCGGCCAGGGCCTGCTGGAAAGCCGTCGTGAGCTTGTCGAATCGCATTGGAAAGTCCTTTCGATTGACAACGACTTAGGGGCTCGACCCCCCGATTTCAAGAGGCCGACGACGGCGTTTGCGCAGCGTCAAGGCGCGCCAGTGTGTGGCTAGAGCGGCTCACCCAAGCTGCGGTAGCGTCCGCTCTGGAAGACGAGTGGCGGCCCCGCGTGGGCCGTGCTGTGCAGGACTTCACCGACGAACACAACGTGGTCGCCCTGGCGCTGCGCCGAGGTCGTGGCGCACTCGAAAACGGCCAAAGCACCGGCCAGCACCGGTGCACCGAAGCGGCCGGCCGACCAGCGGCCGGCGGCAAACTTGTGCGGCGCTGTCGAGGCGAAGCGCCGCGACAGCTCGAGCTGCTGCTCTCCGAGCACGTTGACGGCAAAGCGCCCCGCCGACTCGAAGCTCGCGAGACTGGGACTCTCGACCCGCAGCGCCCACAGCACCAACGGCGGATCGAGCGACAGCGCGGTGAACGAATTGACCGTCAGACCAACGGATTCACCGTCGGCGTCGTAGCAGGTGACGATGGTCACTCCGGTGGCGAAGCGTCCGAGCGCGGACCTCAAGGTCGGCGGCGCCGCGGTACCGTCGAACGGCCCGCGGCTCATGTGCGCCACGCCAGACGAGCCAGTATGAAACCGAGCGCCGCGCTGGCCAGTGAACCGCCCACGTGTGCGAGCGCGTGCAGCAGCGCCATGCCGACCTGCCCGCGCTGCAGCAATGCCAGCGACTCGGCCGAAAACGCCGAGAAGGTGGTGAAGCCACCCAGCACCCCGGCGATCGCGAACAGCCGGACGTATTCATTCGGCCGCGCCTGCAGCCACACCAGTGCAGCGCCGATCAGCAAACCGCCGACCGCATTGACGAACAGCGTACCGAGCGGGAACCCGTGCCAGCGCGGGTTGAGCCACAGTCCCGCGGCCCACCGCAACACTGCACCGATGGCGGCGCCAACTGCAACGGCCGAGCCCGCCGCGAACAGGCTACCGCCTGTCACGCGACATTGCCCACGGTCACGCCCCATCGAGCGAGTGCCGCGTCGTCAGCCTGGCGTGCATCCACCCAGTGGGAACCGTCGGCCGTGGTCTCCTTCTTCCAGAAGGGAGCCTGCGTCTTCAGGTAGTCCATCAGGAACTCGCAGGCCTGGAAGGCATCGTGTCGGTGGGTGGAGCTCACGGCCACGAGCACGATCTGGTCCTGCAGAGCCAGCGGCCCCACGCGATGGATCACGCGCACGCCTCGGATGTTGAAGCGCGCGCGCGCCTGCTCGACCATCGACTCGATCGCGCGCTCGGTCATGCCAGGGTAGTGTTCGAGTTCCATCGCCTGCACCGCACCACCGTCGCCGCGATCGCGCACCGTGCCGACGAAGCTCGCCACCGCGCCGACACCGGCATCGTCAGCATGCAGCGCGAGCACTTCGGCGCCGACATCGAAGTCGGCCTGCTGGATCGACACGGTGGGGCGCGCCATGATGTGCGCGATTCTGTCACGGTGCCTTGCGGGCAGCGTCACCGTCGCTACCCGCCGGTGACGGGAGGAAAGAACGCCACCTCGGCACCGTCGCGCAGCAGCGCAGTCTCGTCGGCCATCACCTGGTCGACCGCGCAGCGCACGGCCCGCTCGCGGGAAAGCCATCGCGCATGGTCGGCGTCACGCTGCATCAGCCGGTCGCGCAGCGTGGCGAGCGTGGCGCCCGCTGCCAGCTCGACCGTCTCTTCGGCGCCGAGCGCTTCGCGCAGCGACGCAAAGTAGCGCACGTGCAGGCGCCAGGTCGATGTCGGATTCATGGCAGCAGCATCGGCAACGGCAGGAAGCGAACCAGGTCGCCACGCGCGATGGCCTGATTGGGCGGATTGTCGATCAGGCCATCGGCCCAGACCAGCGACGTCAGCACGCCCGAGCTCTGGTTGGGAAAGATCTCGAGTTGACCCTGCGCATCGACTCGCGCACGCAGGAACTCGCGGCGCCGATCCGGCCGCGGCCAGTCGAACGCCGCAGTCATCGTCACCGGGCGGGGCGGCGGGGACAGATCACCCGCCAGCGCCCTGAGCAGCGGCGCGACGGCCACGAGGAACGTCACGGCTGCCGACACCGGGTTGCCGGGCAAGCCGACGAAGAGCGACTCGCCGCCGGCCGGCCGCCGCACGGCGCCGAATGCCAGCGGCTTGCCCGGCTTGATGGCGACCTGCCACATGTCGAGTCGGCCTTCCGCCTGCAGCGCAGGCTTCAGGTGGTCCTCCTCGCCCACCGATACGCCGCCGCAGGTGAGCACCAGGTCGGCTTGCGATGCGGCCTGGCGCAGGGCCTCACGCGTGGCGTCAAGCCGATCGACAACGATGCCGAGATCCACCACCGTGCAGCCGGCGGCCTGCAGCAGCCCTCGCAGTGTGAAACGGTTCGAGTTGTAGATGGCTCCGGGCTTCAGCGCATCGCCGGGCATCGCCAGCTCATCGCCGGTCGAGAACAGCGCGACCCGGGGCTGGCGTCTGACCATCAACTGCCCGGCGCCGACCGAGGCCGCCAGTCCCATCGCCTGCGCCGTCAGCCGGGTGCCGGCGCGCAGCACGACGGCGCCACGCTGAACGTCCTCGCCGCGCCGACGGATGGCCGATCCGGCCGTGGCGGGCCCCCGGAGACGAACGCTCCCCAGACCGCCATCGCTCGTGGGCACCGCCTCGCAAAGCTCCTGCATCACTACCGCGTCGGCGCCCGCCGGGATCTGCGCGCCGGTGAAGATCCGTGCAGCCGTGCCAGGCAGCAACGGTTGTCCGACGAAGCCGGCCGGAATGCGCTGCGACACGGGCAACACGGTGCCCTCGGCCCCCGTGTCGGCGGCGCGCAGTGCATAGCCATCCATCTCGCTGTTGTCGGCCGGAGGTACGTCGAGATTCGACCTCACGTCGTCGGCCAGCACGCGGTTCAACGCATCGAAGGTCGACACGATGTCGCGCTCGGCAATCACCCGCGTCGCCGCGCCGTCGACGAGGCGCTGGACCGCCTCGTCGAGACTGATCATCGGCGGCCGCTTAGGGGTGGTCGGGGCTGTATTCATGACGCTCGGCACTGGCCAGGAGGAATTGTGCCAATGCCGGCGCGTCGGCGCGCGCGAACCCGGGGCACTGGGTCGATCCACGCAGACCGACGAGGTGCATGGCTGCCTCCATCAGCGTGTGTCGTGTGCCGCGATCAGCGCCTTGACGGCCGACACGTCGGCTGGCAACACGTCACAGCGGCGTGGCAAGTCCTCGATGCCGACCAGCGCCTCGGGCCGCGGAGGCTCCTGTCCGAGCGCCTCGACGAGGGTCGACGAAAACTTCACCGGCAAGGCCGTCTCGAGCACGACGACCGGTTCGCCAGCGACACGCCGCTCGCGCGCCACCTTGAGCCCGTCGGCGGTGTGCGGATCGATCATCGCGCCGAAACGCTGCCAGGTGTCGCGAATGGTCGCCAGTCGATCGGCATGCGTGCTGCGCCCGGATACGAACCCGAAGCTGGCACAACGCTTATGAGCCGCGGCATCGAGCGCGAAGCCGCCGTCACGCGCCAGATGAGTGCCGAACAGCTTGCGTACGCGCGCCGCGTCGCGGCCTAGCAGATCGAACACGAAACGCTCGAAATTCGACGCCTTGCTGATGTCCATCGACGGGCTGGACGTCTCGTGCGTCTCGGCCGCAGCCCGCACGCGGTAGCAACCGGTGCGAAAGAACTCGTCGAGCACGTCGTTCTCGTTGGTGGCCACCAGCAGCCGCCCGATCGGCAGGCCCATCATGCGGGCGACGTGGCCGGCGCACACATTGCCGAAGTTGCCCGACGGCACCGCGAAGCTGACGCGCTCGTCGCTCGCGGTCGTGGCCTGGAACCAGCCCGCGAAGTAGTACACCACTTGTGCCAGCAGCCGCGCCCAGTTGATCGAATTGACGCTGCCGATGCGGTGTGCGCGCTTGAACACGAGATCGTTGCTGACGGCCTTGACGATGTCCTGGCAGTCGTCGAAGACACCTTCGATCGCGATGTTGTGGATGTTGGCATCGGGCAGGCTGTACATCTGCGCCTGCTGAAACGGACTCATGCGGCCGTGCGGCGACAGCATGAAGACCTGCACGCCGGCCTTGCCGCGCATGGCGTACTCGGCAGCGCTGCCGGTGTCGCCCGAGGTGGCGCCCAGGATATTGAGCCGCTCGCCGCGGCGCGCCAGTTCGTACTCGAACAAGCCGCCGAGCAGTTGCATCGCCATGTCCTTGAAGGCCAGCGTGGGCCCATTGGACAACGCCTCGATCCACAGGCCCGGCTCCAGCGGGCGCAGTGGCACGATCGCATCGGTGCCGAAGCGCTCGCGCGTGTAGGTACGCTGGCACAACGCGCGCAAGTCGGCCGCCGGAATGTCGTCGATGTACAGCGACAGGATCTGGAACGCGAGCTCGGCATACGGCAGGCCGCGCCAGCGCGTCAGCGTGCCGGCGTCGACCCGCGGATACCGCTCGGGCAGGTACAGCCCGCCGTCGGGTGCCAGACCTTCGAGCAGGATCTCGCAGAAGCGCCGTGGCGTGGCGTCGCCACGCGTGCTGACATAGCGCATCAGTTCAGCTCTTCCTTGCGGATGCGCACGATCGGCTGCAGCACGGTGGGCAACGCTTGCATCCGGGCGAGCGCCTGGCTCATGCGGCCTTCCGGCGTATCGTGCGTCAGGATGATCAGGTCGGTCTGCCGTTCGCCTTCGGCCGATTCGCGCTGCAGCACCGCGTCGATCGAAATGTCGTGCTCCGCCAGGATGGTGGTGATGCGTGACAGCACGCCCGTCTGGTCGGCCACCTGCAGCCGCAGGTAGAACGAGGTGACCACCTGCGCCACCGGCAGGATCGGCGTGTTGTCCAGTGCGTCTGGCTGGAACGCCAGGTGCGGCACGCGGTGGTCGGGGTCGGCGGTGTGCAACCGTGTGATATCCACCAGATCGGCCACCACAGCCGAGGCGGTCGGCTCCGAGCCGGCGCCCTTGCCGTAGTAGAGCGTGGTGCCTACGGCATCACCCTGCACTACCACCGCATTCATCGCGCCCTCGACATTGGCGATCAATCGCTTGGCCGGAATCAGTGTCGGGTGCACGCGCAACTCGATGCCCTGCGGCGTGCGCTTCGTGATGCCCAGCAGCTTGATGCGGTAGCCGAGCTGCTCGGCATAGCGGATGTCGGCAGCCTGCAACGCAGTGATCCCTTCCACATGGGCGCGGTCGAACTGCATCGGCACACCGAACGCGATCGCGCACATGATGGTCGCCTTGTGCGCGGCGTCGATGCCTTCGATGTCGAAGGTGGGGTCCGTCTCGGCGTAGCCCAGACGTTGCGCCTCCTTGAGGACGGTCTGGAAGTCCAACCCCTTGTCGCGCATCTCGCTGAGGATGAAGTTCGTGGTGCCGTTGATGATGCCGGCTACCCATTCGATGCGGTTGGCCGTCAGCCCCTCGCGCAGCGCCTTGATGATCGGGATGCCACCGGCCACCGCCGCTTCGAAGGCGACGATCACGCCCTTGGCGTGGGCAGCCGCGAAGATCTCGTTGCCGTGCACTGCGAGCAGTGCCTTGTTGGCGGTCACCACATGCTTGCCCGCCGCGATGGCCTCCAGAACCAGCGTGCGCGCGATGCCGTAGCCGCCGATCAGCTCGATCACGATGTCGATGGCTGGGTCGGCGATCACCTGGCGGGCATCGTCGACGACACGCACGCTGTCGCCGACGATCGAGCGCGCGCGCGCCACGTCGAGATCGGCGACGACCGCGATCTCGATGCCGCGTCCGGCACGGCGCCGGATCTCCTGCTGGTTTCGCTGCAGCACCTTGAAGGTGCCGCTGCCGACGGTGCCGATGCCGAGCAGTCCGACTTGGATGGGCTTCATGGGTCTGGCGTCCGTGATGGCGGGTCAACGCGTGTGGCGCTTGCGCAAGTGGGCGAGGAAGCGATCGATTCGGCCGATGGCCTCCGTCAGGTCGTCCACATTGGGCAGAAACACGATTCGAAAGTGATCGGGCGTCGGCCAGTTGAAGCCTGTGCCCTGCACGATCAGCACCTTCTCCTCGGCCAGCAGATCGTAGGCGAACTGCTGGTCGTCGGTGATCGGGTAGAGCTGCGGATCCAGTTGCGGAAACATGTACAGCGCGGCCTTCGGCTTGACCACGCTGACGCCGGGAATGCGACTCAGCAGGTCGTAGGCCAGATCACGCTGCTTGCACAGCCGCCCGGTCGGCGCCACCAGGTCCTTGATGCTCTGGTAGCCGCCGAGCGCGGTCTGGATCGCCAGCTGCCCCGGCGTGTTCGAGCACAGCCGCAGCGAGGCCAGCATGTTCAGGCCTTCGATGTAGTCGCGTGCATCGCGCTTATTGCCCGAGACGACCATCCAGCCGGCGCGGTAGCCGCAAGAGCGGTAGTTCTTCGACAGGCCGTTGAAAGTGACGAACAGCACGTCGTCGGCCAGCGACGCGATGCTGGTGTGGGTATTGCCGTCGTACAGCGTCTTGTCGTAGATCTCGTCGGCGAACACGATCAGCTGGTTCACGCGGGCAATCTCGACCAACTCGCGCAGCAGGCTCTCCGGATACAAGGCGCCGGTCGGGTTGTTCGGATTGATGACCACCAGCGCCCGCGTACGCGGGGTGATCTTGCGTTTCAGATCGTCCAGATCCGGCAGCCAGCCACTCGCCTCATTGCAAAGGTAGTGCACAGGCCGGCCACTGGACAACCCCACCACGGCCGTCCACAACGGATAGTCCGGCGCCGGCACCAGGACTTCGTCTCCGTCGTCGAGCAGCGCATTCAGACTGAAGGCAATGAGCTCCGAGGCACCGTTGCCCAGGTAGACGTCGTCGACGCCGACGCCGGCGATGCCCTTTTCCTGCGTGTAGTGCACGACCGCCTTGCGCGGTGCGAACAGGCCCTTGCTGTCGGTATAGCCAGCGCACGACGGCAGGTTGCGGATCATGTCCTGCACGATCTCGTCGGGCGGATCGAGGCCGAACACGGCCAGATTGCCGATGTTCAGCTTGATGATCTTGTGGCCCTCTTCCTCCATCTGCCGAGCCTTGTCGAGCACGGGTCCGCGGATGTCGTAGGCCACGTTGGCCAACTTGCTGGACTTGGCAATCGGCTTCACCACGCGCGCTCCTGGCAATTCGGCATGTCGGGACGCATGCTGCGCCGCAAAAACTATAATTTAACCATAGCGCTTCGTAGGGCCTTGGTGGCAGCAGCGATTGCCGGCCAAGGACAGCCCTCGACCCTGCTGCGCACTCCCACCGTGAAATTCCAGCCTGACCATCTCGACGGCACGAACATGATCGCCCGCCACGACGCGGCGGGCATTTGGATCGCGGGACAACCCCACCCTGGCAGCGTCGTCGTGCCGTGGATCGGCGCGATCCGACCCTGGCCGCCGCAACGGTTCGATGCGCTGACGCAGGCGCACTTCGACCAGTTGCTGGAGCTGGGGCCCGAGTTGGTGATCTTCGGCAGCGGCGCGGCCCTGCGTTTCGTCGCACCGCCACTGCTGCGCGGTCTGGTCGAGCGATCGATCGGATTCGAGGTGATGGGCAGCGCCGCCGCCTGCCGTACGTTCAACGTGCTGGTCAGCGAGCGCCGGTCGGTCGTCGCAGCGTTGCTGCCCGAATCGACGCCCTTCTGAACGGGCGATGACCCCGCGTGGAGGCACCCGCCTGCGAAACTTTATAATGGCCGGCTGTGCCTGACCGGGCACCTACGCCAACGACAAAGCCGCTGTCATGACGCCCGTCCTCAACAAGTCCCTGCCTGAGTTCGAAGCCGCCGCGACCAGTGGCGTGAAGTTCACCCCGCAGGCATTCGCGGGCAAGGTGGTGGTCTTGTACTTCTATCCGAAAGACCACACCCCCGGCTGCACCACCGAGGCGATGCAGTTTCGCGACCGCCACAAGGACTTCCTGAAGGCTGGCGCGGTGGTTTTCGGCGTGTCACGCGACAACATGGCGTCGCACGAGAAGTTCCGCCAGAACCTGGAGTTGCCGTTCGACCTGATCGCCGACACCGAAGAGAAGCTCTGCCACATGTTCGGCGTCGTCAAGAACAAGATCATGTACGGCAAGAAGGTGAAGGGCATCGAACGCAGCACCTTCCTCATCGACCCCAAGGGCGTGCTGCGGGCCGAATGGCGTGGCATCAAGGTGGCCGGCCACGTGGACGAAGTACTCAAGGCCGTGAAGGATTTGAAGAAGGCCGGCTGATGCCCGTCAGGGGCTCTGCGGCATAATCGGCCGCATGCCCGTGAGTCGCGAACCGCGTTTCACCTGTTGATCCGAAGCCGCACAGACGACTGTGCGGCTTTTTTGTTTGTCCACGACGCTTCCGCCACACATGCCACTGCCCAAGCCTCCCGCTGCCAAGGCCGCCCTGCTCGCGGCGACCGACTACGAAACCCAGGCGGCGGCTCGAACGGCCAAACGCGCCTCGCACGGCAATGTGGAGTCGGCCAAGGCGCCGCTCGACCTCTTCGACGCCACCGCGACGGTCGCCGGACCGCGCCTCGAATCGCCGGAGCGTTTGCCCGCCGAATCGGCCAGTCCGAAGGCACGGGTGCGCACCCCGCGCGGCACCGGTCCAGCGCGTCTGTTCGTGCTCGACACGAACGTGCTGATGCACGATCCGATGAGTCTGTTCCGCTTCGACGAGCACGACGTCTTCCTGCCGATGATCACGCTCGAGGAGCTCGACACGCACAAGCGCGGCATGAGCGAAGTGGCGCGCAATGCGCGGCAGGCCAGCCGCGAGTTGGATGCACTGGCTTCCGACACCAAGCTGGATCCCAAGGACGGCATTCCGCTGGCCAAGACCGGCAAGCGCGAGGCGCTGGGGCGCCTGTTCTTCCAGACGACGCTGTACGACATCAAGCTGCCCGAGGGCCTGCCGCAGGGCAAGGCCGACAACCAGATCCTGGGCGTGGTGAAGTCACTGCGCGAGCAGCATCCCGAGCGCGACGTCGTGCTGGTGTCCAAGGACATCAATATGCGCGTCAAGGCGCGCGCCCTCGGCCTGCCGGCCGAGGACTATTTCAACGACAAGACCCTCGACGACGGTGACCTGCTCTACACCGGCGTGTTGCCGCTGCCGGCCGACTTCTGGGAGCGCCATGGCAAGACCATGGAGAGTTGGAGCCAGGGCGGGCACACCTACTACCGCATCGCCGGCCCGCTGGTGCCGGCGCTGATGATCAACCAGTTCGTCTATCTGGAGTCACCGGGCACCACGCCGCTGTACGCCCGTGTCAGCGAGATCACCGGCAAGACTGCCGTGCTGAAGACACTGAAGGACTACGCCCATGCGAAGAACGCCGTCTGGGGCGTGATGGCGCGCAACCGCGAACAGAACTTCGCGCTCAATCTGCTGATGGACCCCGAGGTCGATTTCATCACCCTCACCGGCACCGCCGGTACCGGCAAGACGCTGATGACGTTGGCGGCCGGGCTGAGCCAGGTGCTCGACGACCGCCGTTACACCGAGATCATCGTCACCCGCGTGACCGTGCCGCTCGGCGAGGACATCGGCTTCCTGCCCGGAACCGAGGAAGAGAAGATGGGTCCGTGGATGGGCGCGCTCGACGACAACCTCGAGGTGCTGGCGCGCGGCGACGGCTCGGCAGGCGATTGGGGCCGCGCCGCCACACAGGACCTCGTGCGCAGCAAGATCCGCATCAAGAGCCTGAACTTCATGCGCGGTCGCACCTTCCTCAACAAGTATGTGCTGATCGACGAGGCGCAGAACCTCACGCCCAAACAGATGAAGACGCTGATCACACGCGCCGGCCCCGGCACCAAGATCGTGTGCCTGGGCAACCTGGCGCAGATCGACACGCCCTATCTCAGTGAAGGCAGCTCGGGTCTCACCTTCGCGGTCGATCGCTTCAAGGGCTGGCCGCACTCGGGGCATGTGACGCTGGCGCGTGGCGAACGCTCGCGACTCGCCGATTTCGCGAGCGACGTGCTCTGATGCGCGAACGTGGCGGCTGTGCCGCTCTGCGCCCATTCAGCGCTGCAGGTCCCTGAGGAACGCCTCGGAGTTGCTCGCCCGGCCGAGAAAGCGCTGCACCAGCACCTGGGGCGGCCACTGGCTGCCGTTGGCAAGGACCGCCTCGCGGTAGCGCCGTCCGACCTTGGCATCGAGCTTGTCGTCAGCGAAGGCCGTGCGCAGGTCGGCGGCCACCACCTCGCTCCACAGGTAGCCGTAGTAGCCGGCCGCGTAGCCGCCCGCCACGTGCGAAAAGCTGGCCGGGAAGATCGAGCCCGGCACGTGGCCGAGCGGCGTCTGTGACTCCATGCGGCGCCACAGAGCCATCGGTTCCGGCGCATCGGCGTCGTGCAGCGCGAGGTCGAAGCTGGCGAACAGTCGCTGGCGCGCATACTGGTTGCCTTTGCCGTAGCGCTCGGCGACCTTGGCCTTGGCCAGCAGATCGTCCGGCACCTGCTTGCAGGCGCGGCACACGTCGCGCATCAACGCCAGCACGCTCGAGTCGTAGACCCACTGCTCGAGCATCTGCGACGGGGCCTCGACGAAAT
>CALMQI010000074.1 GCA_937871935.1 uncultured Burkholderiales bacterium | reverse complement strand
GGCTGGTCACGGCGTCCCTCGGGTGCTAACGATCCCGACGGACTGTCAGCGAATCGCCGGCCCCGCGTTTGGTCGGACAGCGAGGGGATGCGGTTGAGCGAGTTCCACTACGTCCGGACGCGCGGGACCGACGGCGGCGTCGACGCGTGCGAGGGCCCCGCGATCGGGCTGGACCTCGAGACCGTCCTCAAGGACGGGCTCCCGCCCTGGAACATCGCGCTCGAGGTCGTCGCCGCGCTGTGCGAGATCCTCGACATCGCCGACGACCCCAGCATCGGCCCGAACGCCATGCGCCATTTCGACCAGTCATGGCAGGCCCTGGCCACGCTTCGGGCAGGCTTCGACGACAAGCTCGATCTGATCACCGTCGTCGACGAGTACGTGTTCGGCTATTGCCTGCACGAGCGCAACAACCTCAAAGATGAGGTCGATGACACCGAGATGGCCGAGTACATCGGCGCATTGCTGATCGACGACGAGTATCCAGCGTTGACAGGAATGGTCTCCGACATGGGCCTGTCGCAACTGTGGGCGAAGATCGACAGGCATGCCCGCGACGCCGGCCGCGGGGCGCCGGCCGATCGAACGGGACCTCGCGAAGCAGCGTGCTGATCGCCATGTCACTCGCCCGGCAGTTGTTGTCTGCATGCATCGGCGGCCTCACGCTGTGCACGAGCCTCATGGCGCTGGCCGCGAAGCCGTTTCCGACCGCGACGCCCGAAGAGGTCGGCCTGTCCGCGCCCCGGCTGCAGCGAGTGGACCAGTTCATCGAGCGATTGCAGCGCGAGCACAAGCTGACCGGCGCGGTGACGCTGGTCGCGCGGCGCGGCAAGCTCGTCTCGCTGCAGGCGCTTGGCTACGCCGATCTCGAGAGCCGGCGTGCGATGCGGGTCGACGACCTGTTCCACCTGCAGTCGATGACCAAGCCGATTGCGACCGCGGTGGCCTTGCAGTTGATGGAGCAAGGCCGCCTGGACTTGCAGGACCCCGTGGCGAAGTTCCTGCCGGAGTTTGTCGACATGCGCGTTGCGGTCGCGCGGCCCGACGCGCCGGGCGGCGTCGACCGCGTGCCGGTGGCGCGTCAGATCACCGTGCTCGACCTGTTGACGCATCGGGCCGGCTTTGCCGGCGGCCTGCCGCCGCGGGACTCCCCCGCCGAACGACTATTCCGCGAGGCGCAGAAGACGCTGCCGGCGGATGATGACTTCACGCTCGAGCAATACGTGAAGCACCTCGCCACGTCGCCGCTCGACGCACAACCCGGCGCGGCCTTTCGCTATGGCCCAGCGACCACCGTGCTCGGCCGCGTGATCGAGGTGGTGTCCGGCCAGTCGCTCGACGTTGCGTTCCGCGAGCGGGTGTTCAAGCCGCTGGGCATGACCGACACGTTCTTCGCGGTGCCCGAAGCCCAGCGCTCGCACGTGGTCATTCCCTACGTGCTGAAGCACGGGCAAGGCCTCACGCGGTTGCCGCTGGACCCGATGAATCCGCGTTTCCTTTCGGCCGGAGGCAACCTGTTCGGCACGGCGACCGACTACCTGCGCTTCTGCCAGATGCTGCTCAACGGCGGCGAGCTTGACGGCACACGCGTGCTGAGCCGCCAGTCGGTCGAGCTGATGCGGGCCACCCATGTCGACGCGCTGCCGATGCCGTTCCTGGCCGGCCACTCCTTCGGCCTCGGCGTCGCGGTGCGCAAGGCCGACGGTCCCGCGGGCCTGCTCGGCTCGCCCGGCACCTTTGGCTGGAGCGGTGGATACAACACCTACTTTCGCATCGACCCCGCGAAACAGCTCGTGATCGCACTCTTCACGCAGCTGGCTTTCTCGCCGCTCGAACTCGAGTTGCAAACGGGCTTCCACAATCTCGCGATGCAGGCCATCGACGACTAGCGCGCACGCCGCGGCCACGTCTCGCCCCTCAAGCCGCGTCGGCGTTCGCGAACTGGAACATCAGCAGCCGTGCGGGCGCCCCGCTCTGGATCCGCAGCGCCCGCGCACCGGCCCGGCCGATCGCCAGCGCGTCGCCGGCACCGAACTCGACGCCGTCGATCATGAAGTCGCTGAAGAGCTTGTGGTTGCTGAGCTTGTTGTCGGCGCCGACGTCGTACACGTGCATGTCGCCCTTGCCGCCGGCGATGGTGTCGCCCGGGCCCCGGCCGGTGCTCACGATGCAGATGCCACGAGGCACCCGCCATCACCGCCTCGATGGCGAGGTTGTGCACTCGCGCCGGCACCCTCAAGTGATCACTTCATCGGCCTGCAGCAACACGGTCTGCGGCAGGGTCACGCCGATTGCGCGCGCCGCCTTGAGGTTCACCACCAGCTCGAAGCGGGTCGGCTGCTCGATCGGCATCTCGCCGGGTCTTGCGCCCTTGAGAATGCGGTCCACGTACTCCGCGGCTCGTCGATGCTGCGCACGCAAGTTGGGGCCGTACGACATGAGACCCCCCGCCTCCACGAAGACACGGTCCTCGTACATGCCGGGGATGCGCAGGCTGGCCGCCTTGTCCACCAGCGCCTGGCGCGACGTAGTGACCAAGGTATCGCCGGCGTTCAGCACCGACTGCGTACGGCCGCCCCAGCCCAGCGCCTCGATCTGCGAGGCCAGTTCCTCGGCACTTCGCACCTGGACGGATTGCAGCTGCAAGCCCAGGCGTTGCCCGGCCACCTGCATGATCTGAACTTCAGGTTCATTGTCCTTGCGTACGGGGTTCCAGAGCACCGTGCCCTGCGTGAGGCGCGGAAAAGCCTCCTTCAGCAAGGCCACGCGGCGCGCGCTCAGCGTCAGCGACATCGACGACACGCCGGTCATGTTGCCGCCGGGCCGCGCGATGCTCTGCACCAGGCCCGCCGCCACGGGGTCGCCCGTGGCGGCCAGCACCACCGGGATCGTGCTGGTGAACTTGCGCGAGGAGTGCGCCTCGGGCGTGCAGGTGGCAACGATGACATCGACCTTGCCGCGCACGAGCTCGCGCATGATGTTGTCAAGCTGCTCGCCGCTGCCGTGCGCGTTGTGGAACTCGATGTGCGCGGTGCGGCCGGAGACCCAGCCCAACTGCTCCATGCGCTCGCGGAACGCTTCGTTATAGGGGCCGGAGGGCCCTTCGTTGTAGAGCCACACATAGGCGACTCGCGGCAGGGCGGACTGCGGCCAGGCCGGCCAGGCAGCCGATGCGAGTGCCATCGAGGCGCCTTGGCGCAACCAGGCGCGCCGTTTCATGCATGGGCTCACTCAGCGCTCCTGTGGCGACCAGTCGGTGCGCACCAGGCCCTTGGGCCGCGGCGCAGCGACCAGCATCATGCCTCCAAGCGCGCAGCTCCGCCATCGCATCGCCAACGCTCGCCCAACCCCTGGCTCACTACACTCCAAGGCCAGCCCGCCTCCATGGCCCCACGAACATGAAGCACGCGAACACCCGCGAAGCCGCCGAGCTGCTCTGGCGCCACCGCCAGGCCGGCACCACGCTCGACGCACTGCCCGCCGCGCTGCGGCCACGCAGCGCTGCCGAGGGCCACGCCATCCAGGCCGAGCTGGGCGCGGTGAGCGGGCGTGCCGTGGTGGGCTGGAAGATCGCCGCCACCAGCCAAGCCGGCCAGCAGCACATCAACGTGAGCGGTCCGCTGGCCGGGCGCATCCTGGCCGGCGGGGTGTACGCCCTGGGCGACACGGTGTCGCTCGCGGGCAACCACATGCGCGTGGTCGAGCCCGAGTTCGGATTTCGCATCGGCAGCGACCTGCCCGCGCGCGCCACGCCACGCAGCCAGGCCGAGGTGCTCGCCGCTGTGGCCTCACTGCACCCGGCCTTCGAGGTGCCCGACTCGCGCTTCGCCGTCTTCACCCAGGCCGGCGAGGCGCAGCTGCTGGCCGACGATGCCTGCTGCGGCCCGTTCATGTTCGGCCCGCCCGCGCCCGAGGCCTGGCGCACACTGGACCTGAGCGCGCACCGCGTGCACGCCAGCGTGGCGGGCGCCGACGGCAAGCCGCGTTATGCGCGCGAAGGCGTCGGCAGCGCCGCACTGAGCGACCCGCGCAGCGCGCTCACCTGGCTGGTCAATGACCTGTCGGTCCGCGGCATCACGCTCGCCGCCGGCGCGTTCGTGTCGACCGGCACCTGCATGGTGCCGCTGGAGGTCGAGCCGGGTGACCGCGTGCGCGCCGACTACGGCGTGCTCGGTGTCAACGAGATCGGGCTTGGCGGCTGAGCGCAGGTAGCTGGGATCTCCAGCTCCCGCAAACAGCTGCATCAGCCGCGCCAAGAGTTCGATCGCGGGCGGATTGCCCGATCTGTTGCGCGGCGTGGGTGGACGATGAGTGCCACGGTCGCGCCGACGGGCTCGATGCAGCTTGACAGCACCACCGCTCGAGAGCTGAATCTCGACCACGGCGCATCGAAGCGTTTGCGAGAGAGGGGGGTCCCATGGGAGAACCTGTCACTGCTTGCCGCTGGTTGCCGCGATGCCTTGCCCGCGTCGCCAAGCTGCTGCCGCCGATGTTGATCGTGATCGTCGCTGCAGCCGCGGCGCCCGCCGCGGCGCAGCTCGGCGGTCTGCTCGACGCCGGCAAACGCGCGGCCGAGGAGGCCAGGAAGGCCCTGGAGGCGAAGCGCGCTGCCGACGAGGCCAAGAAGGCGTCGGAGCCGAAGAAGGAGCAGGACGCCACTCAGAAACCCGCTGCACCGGCGCCCGGCGCAGCCGGCGGTTCCACCGCGCCTGCGGCAGCAGCCGGCACCCCCGCCACGGCACCTGCATTCGAGTCGTACAGCAAGTACGACTTCGTCCCCGGCGAGAAGGTGGTTGCGGCCGAAGACTTCACGCAGGACGCGATCGGCGACTTTCCGGCGAAGTGGAATACCGACGGCGCGGGCGAAGTGGTCACGCTCGCCGGCCAGCCGGGACGCTGGCTGAAGCTGACCAAGCGCGGGTTCTTTCTGCCCGAGTTCGTCACCGCGCTGCCCGACAACTTCACGCTCGAGTTCGACGTGATGGTGGCGCCGACCTACAGTTCCGGCGGGTCGACCTTGAGCGTGGCGCTCGCCGAACTGGCGAACGTGAAACAGCCTCAGCAGTGGCAGTCGTCGAACAACACCTTCGTCACCACCTTGACGCCGACAGCGACGGGGGGATCGTCCGGCTACACCACGCGTCAGGACAGCACCAGCGCATCGGCCGCCCAAACCGAGGTTGCGCTGCTGGCGGCCCGGAACGCGCGCCCGGTGCACGTCTCGCTGTGGCGCCAGCGCCAACGCGTGCGCGTATACATCGGCCAGGACAAGGTCTGGGACGTGCCGCGCGCGATTGCCCCGTCGGCGAAGTTCAACGCCTTGCTGTACTTCGTTCCCGCCGCCTTCGATGCGGGCCACGAGTACTACCTCGCCAACGTGCGCGTGGCCGTGGGCGCGCCCGACGCCCGCAACAAGATCCTCACTCAAGGCAAATGGGTGAGCCACGGCATCCTGTTCGACGTCAACAGCGACCGCATCAAAGGCGAATCGTACGGTTCGTTGAAGGAGATGGCCTCGGTGCTTGCCGAGCACGCCGACCTCAAGGTGCAGATCGTCGGCCACACCGACTCCGACGGCGATGATGCCGCCAACCTCGATCTCTCCAAGCGCCGCGCCGCATCGGTGAAGACCGCGCTCGCGACGCGCTTCGGCATCGACGCCACGCGCATGGACACCGACGGCAAGGGCGAGAGCCAGCCGATCGACAAGAACGACACGCCGGCTGGCAAGGCCAACAACCGCCGCGTCGAGTTCGTCAAGAAGTAGCGCGGCAGCGGTGGCTGCAGGGCGGCGACGCTCTGTTGGCAAATGGGGATGGCGTTCTGGCTCGACACCATGCGCTACTTGGGTGATTCGGCCTTGGACGCATCGGTCGCGGCTTTCGCAGCAGGCTGCTTGAAGTGCTTCTCGATCTGTCGCAGCCAGCCCTCGGCGGTGCGTGTGTACGACTCACCATCGACACGCAAACTCGGCCTCGGCTTGTTCGAGATCTCCAGGCTCATCAGTCCGCTGGGCCCGACCTTCCCGGAGAACGCACAGGCCAGCCGGTAGGCTTCTTGGATCTTGGAGTCCTTGCCCGGCACGTTCTGGGTGTACGACATCATGCCGCCGCCCTGCCAGACCACGGTCATCGCGACGTCGGACGCGCTGGCTTGTCCGGTGATGTCGACCGAGCCACGTGCCGAGGCCTGTTGCAGGCTGCTGCGCACCTGCTGCTCGATACGCGCGATGGCCGACCTCGCCGCTGCTTCGACCTTCGGCGACGCCCTCGCCTTGAGCGTTGGAAGCGCGCTGCGCGCGTGGCCTGCGAAGCGGCCGTCCGGGTAGCGGCGCAGATACTGCTCGACAGCCGCGACGGTGCCGTCGTCCTCCGCCGAGGCCCAGTCGACAGCATCCTGAGCCGCTAGCGACCTGGGTCCGCTGGGCAGCAGATCCAGATACTCGCGATAGGGAGCCAGATCGGTCTGGTCGCGCTCGGCGCGGCGCCACACCACTTCGGCAAGCGACTCGCGCGCGGGTGTCGCAGTCGCACCCTGCGCAAAGAGCGCCAAGTGTCGCTTGAGCAGCGCCTCGTCGTTGCTAGTCTGCACTTCGTTCCACGACGGGGCCTCTGCCAGGCGCCGTGCTTCGCCGGCGTGCCGGCCGCTGCCGAAGCGCTCGAGGTAGCCGCGCCATGCGGCCGGCGTGGCCTGGCGAGCGGCCGCTTCCCAGGTCAGGTCATCGAGACGGATCTCGACGTCGCGACGTGCGGCGGCCTTCGGAAACTCCTTCAGGTACGCCTCGAGCTGCGCGGCGGTTGCGCCCGCCCGCAGCTGCTCCCAGGTGAGCTCCGCGCGGCGCGCGCCGATCTGCTCGAACAACGAGCGCAGGGCCGGTGGGTACCAGGTCTGCGTGCCGTCGACTTCGCTGGCCTTTGCTGCGGCCTTGGGCACAGTGCTCCTGGGCTCGTTGGTCCTGGCTTCCCTGTCGACATCGGCCTGCAGCGCCGTCATGCCGCCGAGGTCTGCCGTTGGTTTCAGCTTCGCCCAGCGCAGCTCGAGCAGCCGTGTCCGCGCCGTCTTGGCGTTGGCGCTGCCGGGATACCGCTTCAGGAAATCCTGGTACGCCTCGGGCGTCTTCGCCTCTTCGGCGTCGCGCCAGTCCGACGTGATCGAGCCGCAGCCCCAGAGCACCAGGGTGAGCGGCAACGCCCAGACCGACCGCCGGCGGCGTGATCGCGTTGGGCCGCAGGAGGCCGCTCGGCAGGACGAGCAACAACCGTGCGTCATACCTACGGTGCCGCTGTGAGCAGCAGCTCACGCAACAGCAGGTTCAGACCCTCGCGCTCGGCGAGGACGTCAGGCTTCATCGGGTCGCCACCGGCGCCGACCACGCGCGAACCCACGAGCTGCCCCTGCTTGAGGTCGAACAGGCCCGCGGCCATCTGACGGTTGTCGACCGGCCCACCCGGGAGAAACACCATGCTCACCTGCGTGCCGCTGGCGACATCGTGCCACGAGCGAAAGACTGGTCCGCCAGCGCCTTGTAGCGCGACTTCGCCTTCAGCAGGTCTTCGTCGGCGGCCTGGATGACGGTGGGCGTCAGGTCGAGGTCGGCGGAATCGAACACGCCGATGCGGATCGTCTTGTCGTCTCCCGGCCTGATCTGCTGACCGAACGCGCCGGTCGCGCGCAGGTTCGACAGCCGGACACTCAGGCGTCCCAGGTAGACGGTACGTTCAGCCGGCACCTCGAGCAGCACCGGCGTCGTCAGCTTCTTCGTCAGCGCCGATCGGTTGGCGCTCTCCTGGGTCAAGAAGGCGAACTCGAAGTCGTCCATCACGTAGCGGCCCGCCGGCAGGTCGAGGAAGACCATGTGCTGGACCGCGTTGTCGCCGACGATGTGCGGCAGGGCCTTGCTGCCCAGAATGACATTGTCGAAGAACGAGAACCGGAACACCTGGTCGGAGCTTGAATCGCGAACCATGAAATTGCGCAGTTTGAGATTCATGCTCGCCGGCTCGACATGGATCGTCAGCATCACCAGCCGCTGCTTCACGGCGCTCAGGTCGCTGTCGGCAAAGTCGAGCGCCTGCGACTGGATACGCATGTTCGAGGCGCAGCCGGCCGTCAGCACGGCGACGCACAGAGCCAGCAGGCGGTGGACCATGTCAGGCACCTCCGTGGGTTTGCGGTGGATCGACGTCATCGTGCCCCGATCTGTGCGAACTCGGGCGCCGAAACGAGGCCTTCGACGGTGCGGCGGAAGAGCGCCTGAATGGCCGCACTCGCGCGCACCTGCCCGCGCTCGGCCTGCGCCGGGGCCAGGCCGCCGCGGGTGACGCCGCTCTCGCTGCCGACGAATACGAACCGCCGCATCTCTGTACCTGCCGGGCTCGTCAGCACCCATTTGGCCGTGACCTCGTCGGTCACGTCGGGCAGAGTGCCTGTGGATCGAGGGATCAATATGTGCGTAAACGATGTCAGGCGCAACTCGGCCTGCCCGGTGGCCGGTGACCTGTCGAACTGTGCGCCGGTGAACAGCGCACTGGCAACTGCCTTCGCATAGCGGCGTTCGGCGTCGCCCACCGCGTAATCCAAGCCGTAGTTGGGTGAGCCGCTGGCGTACTCGCGCTTCGTGACCGCACCGGGCGCCACCGTGACCGACAACCCGGGCGCAGCAATAGGCCTGACATCGACGGCTGGGAACGCCGTCGCCGACAGGTCGATCACGGGCAATGCCGCACACGATGACAGCGCCACGCAGGCCAGCAAACGCGCGGCCATTCGACCTGCCTGTCCGCTTGCTTGCCCAGCAGCCACCGGCCGCGCCTATCGCTTCTGCACCCAGAACGGCGTCGAGAAGTCGAACGACATCGCGAAACCGGCGCTGTCGCGCTTGGCGCCGCTGGAGCGCGACGCCAGTTCCCAGCTGACGCCGAGGCCGGGAATGTCCGGCGTCAGCAGATTGGGGTTGAACGACACCACCACCTCCTTCGGCAGCACGGGCGAGCCGGTGCGCGGCCGTGCCAGCGCCGACGCGGCGGCCGCAGGCCCGGCTGTGGCGACCTGGTCGGGCGTGCGCTCGGATCTGGTAAACCGCTTGGTGATCGCACCGCCGTCGATTGCGATCTCCGCGCCGAGGTTTTGCACGCCGCCGAACTGGTCGATGGTGGTCGCGGGAAACAGCATCACGCTGATCGATGCGTCGCCCGCAGCCGCCATCGTCGCGGCGACCGGGCCGCCGCCCGGCTCGAAGCTGGGCCCCGCGCTGAAGAACACTCCGCCGTCGCCCTGGAAGTTCGTGACCACCGAAAACACCAGGCCGATGCCAGCCTGCGACCACTCGGGCTTGAAGGCCAGGGTGAACGCGACCACCACGAACGCCGTCTCGCGCGCCTGGGCCTGCGCCGCGGCCAGCGGCAGATGCTCGAGCCAGCTCGTCCGGCGCGCGGCCGGCGACGGGCGCAGCCCCAGGGCCGTCAACTCCCTGTCGATCTCGCGCAGGTCGCCGTTGCACATGACGCGCGCATCGAGCAGCAGGTTGCGCACGCCGCTGCCCGAGCGCGAGAGCTGCGTGTGCAGGCGCGTCACCTCGTCGAGGTAGGGCTCGAAGGGCTGCAACAGGCGGCCGAACTGATCGAGCAGCTTGTCGAGCTCCGCGGGCGACCGCAGCTGCCCCATCAACTGCTGCATGCTCTTGTTCACCGGGCCCAGCACGGGGCTCAGCACCGGCTGCAGGATCCGGTTGACCGTGTCCATGCCCTTCTCGCCCTCGCGCAACGCGCCGAGCAGCGGCGTGCAGATGTCGATCGACACGATGCCGGCCAACTCGTTGGTGCAGGCGCGGTCGCCGTGGACCGGCGAGACCGTGCGCAGGGTGTTGGGCGCCGGGCAGCGCCAGCAGCTGCCGCCGTTGATGGGATCGAAGAAGCCGCGGTCGCACAGCAGCCCGCCGCTGCGGCGCGCCGCGGAGTAGCGGTCCTGCCGCTGGAAGCACACGCGCGGGTCGTCGCCGGTGCGCGCCACGTCTTGCTGGTGGCCAGCCGGGCAGGTGTAGCAGGCACCGTCGTGCGTGCTGAGCCACTGCCCCGCAGGGCATACGCCGAGGTTGGACTTGGCGTGGCGCTGGCCGGCCCGAAACGCGGTCGAACCGGGCACCTTGCGAAAACACACCTGCGGGTCGTCGCCGTTGCGGGCGATGTCGTGCGCAAAGCCTGCCGGGCAGGTGTAGCAGCGGCCGTTGTGCAGGCTCGGCCACTGCCCGCCCGGACAGCCCAGACCGAGAACGGTCTTGCCGTGCCGATTGCCGCGGGCGAAGCTCACCTCGTCGGGCTGGCGCTTGAAGCACACGCGCGCGTCGTCGCCGTTGCGCAGCAGATCGTGGCCGAAGCCATCGGGGCAGGTGTAGCAGTAGCCGTTGTGCAGGCTCGGCCACTGTCCGCCCGGGCAGCCCAGGCCAGCCTTGTCGTGGCGCCGGCCGGCGCTGAACAGCGGCACCGCCCGGCACACGCGCGGGTCGTTCGGCGTGAGCAGCGCGTTGTCGTGGGCCAACCCCTCAGGGCACTGCCAGCACTGGCCCAGCAGATCGGGAAAACCGCCCGCGCCGCAACTCGGCAGATGCGCCTTGCCCACCATCTCGGCGCGCGCGAACGTGGCGCCGTACGCATCGGGCCACGCGAATAAGACCCCCAGCAAGAGCCACGCAAGTGCGCACAGGCTGTTCTTGTTCACTTGAATCCCGTGTTTGCCAGCGCGGAGCGGCATGGCGCTGAACCGCGGCACGACCATACACCGTATTGCCAGGCCGGGCCAGCTCACCCCGGCCCCGCTTTCAGTTCTTCAACGCGCTCTCCAGCACCTGCGCAAGCCGCTGCGCCGCCGGCGAGAGCGAGCGGCCGCGCAGGGTGACGAGCGCCACGTCGCGCGACACGCGCGGCGCACTGAGCGGCAGCACCACGCGCCCCGGGTGGGCGCCGCGTGCCGTGTAGGCCGAGGGCATGATGGCGGCGCCCAGGCCGCAGTCGGCCATCCACAGCGCGGTGGCGAGGAACGCTACCTCGTTGACGACATTGAGCGACACGCCGGCGCGCGACGCGGTGGCGTCGATCAGCGGCCGGATGCCGTAGCCGGGCCGCACGGTGATCACCGCGTGGCCGGCCAGTTGCGCCCAGCGCAGCCGGCGCTGGCCGGCCAGCGGATGCCCGCGTGCCACCACCACCGCCAGGTGGTCGCGACGCAGCGCGCGCGTGTCGACGTCGCCGGCCGACTGCTCGGGCGACCCGATGCCGAAGTCGACATGCCCGCTGACGATGCGGGCCACGAACTGGTCGGGCGCGCAGTCGTCCACCGCCACGTGGATCTCAGGGTGCTGGCGCGCGAACAGGCGCAACGGCCCCGGCAGCACGATCTCGCCCAGCGTCGGCGTGACGGCCAGGCTGACGCGGCCGCGGCGCAATTCGGTCAGGTCGCGCAGGCCCGTGCCCAGCGAGTCCAGGTCGCGCAGGATGCGCTGCGTGACCACGATCGCCTCTTCGGCAGCGCGCGTGACCTGCAGCGAGCGCGTCGTGCGGTCGAACAGGCGCGTGCCCAAGCCGTCTTCCATCTGGCGGATCAGCACGCTCACCGCCGACTGCGTGATCGACAGCTGCTGCGCCGCCGCACTGAGCTTGCGCAGCTGGTACACGGCCGCAAAGGCGCGCAGCTGTCGCAACGTGGGATGGAAGGCGCGCGGCTCATTCATGAATAAAAAGCATACATCCTTCGTAAAGTTTCGATGTACGAATGAATCGGATTTGAGTTCAATCAAGGACAACAGATCCCTCAGGAGGCCCTTCTGAACTCTCATCTCCTGCGTGCGGCGCTCGGTGTCGCAGCCCTCGCCCTCGCCCTGCCCGCGGCGATCGCCCAGGCCGACTTTCCGAACAAGCCGATCCGCGTGGTCGTGACGTTCCCGCCCGGCGGCAGCGCCGACACCGTGGTGCGCCTGCTCGTGCCGCGGCTCACCGACAAGCTCGGCCAGCAGGTCGTCGTCGACAACCGGCCCGGCGCCGGCGGCAACATCGGGCTGGCGGTCGTGGCCAAGGCCCCTGCCGACGGCTACACCGTCGGCGTCGGCGCCGCCGGTGCACTGGCGGCCAACGCCAGCCTGTACGCGCAGATGCCGTTCGACGTGGCCAAGGACTTCCGGCCGGTGACGATGCTCGCGGCCATCCCGTTCGTCGTCGTCGGCCATCCGTCGGTGGCCGCGCGCACGCAGCGCGAACTGATCGCGCTCGCCAAGTCGCAGCCCGGCCGGCTGTCGATGGCGCACGGCGGCAACGGCACCGCGATGCACCTGACCTCGCAGCTGCTGCAGCAGATGGCCGACGTGAAGTTCACCGAGGTGCCGTACAAGGGGTCGGGGCCGGCCGCGCTCGACGTGCTGGCCGGCCAGGTGCCGCTGGCCGTGGTGGACCTGCCGGCGGCGCTGGCTCACCTGCGCGCCGGCAAGCTGGTGGCCTTTGCGGTGACGAGCCCGCAGCGCCTGCCGCAACTGCCCGACGTGCCCACCGTGGCAGAGGCCGGCCTGCCGGGCTACGACTCGACCGGCTGGTTCGGCTTGGTGGCCCCGGCGGGCACGCCGGACGCTGCGGTCGAGCGGCTCAACGCCGAGATCACCGCAGCGTTGAACGATGCGTCGGTGGTGGCGGCGATGCGCGGCCAAGGGGT
This sequence comes from uncultured Burkholderiales bacterium, assembly GCA_937871935.1. Taxonomy (GTDB): domain Bacteria; phylum Pseudomonadota; class Gammaproteobacteria; order Burkholderiales; family Burkholderiaceae_C; genus JAEUPI01. Next base: position 2,952 of record CALMQI010000074.1, on the reverse strand, counting down.
CGAGCCCGCGCCGAGCACGGCGGCGGCCTTCGGCGACTACATCCGTGCCGAGACGGCCAAGTGGGCCGGCGTGATCCGCACTGCCAACATCAAGATCAACTGACTCTCGGCGCGGCGCTCGACAGCGCCCGCCCGCGGATGCGAGCCATGACCGACGAGACCGACGTCTTCATCGCCGGCGCCGGCCCGGTGGGCCTGACGCTGGCGATGGACCTCAGCGCCCGCGGCGTGCGCACGGCGCTGGCCGAGCCGCGCCGCTTTGCCGAGCCGCCCAACGTGAAGTGCAACCATGTCAGCGCGCGCAGCATGGAGGTGTTTCGTCGGCTGGGCATCGCGCAGGCGCTGCGCGATGCCGGGCTGCCGGCCGATCATCCGAACGACGTGGTGTTCCGCACCAGCCTCACCGGCACCGAATTCGCGCGCATCGCGATCCCCTGCCGACGCGACCGCTACACCGACACCCGCGGCCCCGACGGCTGGTGGCCCACGCCGGAGCCGCCGCACCGCATCAACCAGATCTACCTCGAGCCCATCCTGCTGCACCACGCCGCCGCGCTGCCCGGCGTGAGCCTGCACAACCGCAAGCAGGTGAGCGCCTTCACGCAGGACGCCGACGGCGTGACGGTCGAGTTGCTCGACCTGGACAGCGGCCGCACGCAGCAGCAGCGCGCACGGTTTCTGATCGGCTGCGACGGCGGCGGCTCCACCGTGCGCAAGCTCATGGGCGCGCAACTCGAGGGCACCGCGGTGATCCAGCGTGTGCAGTCCACCTTCATCCGCGCGCCCGGCCTGGCCGCGCGCATGCGCACGCCGCGCGCCTGGGGGCACTACAGCGTCAACCCGCGCCGCTGCGGCACGGTGTTCGCGATCGACGGGCACGAGACCTGGCTGGTGCACAACCACCTCAACGCCGACGAGCCCGAGTTCGACTCGGTCGACCGCGACTGGTCGATCCGGCAGATCCTCGGCGTGGACGCGCAGTTCGCCTACGAGGTGATCTCCAAGGAGGACTGGGTCGGCCGCCGCCTCGTCGCCGACCGCTTTCGCGACGGCCGCGTCTTTATCGCCGGTGACGCGGCGCACCTTTGGGTGCCGTATGCCGGCTACGGCATGAACGCCGGCATCGCCGACGCGATGAACCTGTCGTGGCACCTGAGCGCACATCTGCGCGGCTGGGCCGGCGCGGCCGTGCTCGACGCCTACCAGCGCGAGCGCCAGCCGATCACCGAGCAGGTGTCGCGTTTCGCGATGAACCATGCGCAGCAGATGATCAAGGCGCGCGGCGCGGTGCCCGCGAACATCGAGGCCCCGGGCGCGCAGGGCGACGCGATCCGGGCCGCCGTGGGCCGCGAGGCCTACGCACTCAACGTGCAGCAGTTCTGCTGCGCGGGCCTGAACTTCGGCTACTACTACGATCACTCGCCGCTGATCGCCTACGACGACGAGGCGCCGCCGCCGTACTCGATGGGCGGCTTCACACCCTCCACCGTGCCGGGCTGCCGCGCGCCGCACTGCTGGCTGCGCGACGGGCGTTCGCTCTACGACGCGCTGGGCGCCGACTACACGCTGCTGCGAACGCGCGGCGATGCGCGTGTCGACGGCCTCGTCGATGCCGCGCGTGCGTCCGGCGTGCCCCTCACGCTGCTGGATCTGGCCGGCGAGGCGTTGCCGCCCGAGTACCGGCACCGGCTGCTGATCTGCCGGCCCGACCAGCACGTGGCGTGGCGAGGCGACACGGCGCTGGCCGATCCGGCGGCGCTGTTCGACAGGCTGCGGGCGGCGGTGGCGGCATAGCGCGGTGCCGCGCCACACCGCGCCGGGGTGCCGGCGCGGCGGCGATTCAACGCTGGCTCCAACGCTGCGTGTTCAGAGTGGCTCCCAGCCGGTGATCGAGCCGGTGCCCGCCCACAGGAGTCTTCACCATGACGCAAGCCACCCAGACCCGCGCCGACAACGGCGTCAATGTCCAAGCCCTGCTGGAGGCCAAGGCGGCCCTCGCCCAGGCCCCGGAAGGCGCCCGCTTCAAGTGGCGGGCCACCAGCGAATGGATCAACGGCACGCACAGCCGGTCGACCGTGGACGGCTTCTTCGGCCTGGGCGGCGAGCAGCGTCACCGCAGGAGCTTCGAGTTCGACGCCGATCACCCGGAGGTCTTCGCGTCCGCGGACAACGGCGCCACGCCGGTGGAGTACGTGCTCGTCGGCCTGGCCGGTTGCCTGTCGGCCGGCATCGCCTCGGTGCGTTGCGCGTGAAAGCGCTGCAACACCGCATGCAGCCAGTCGGCGACCGGGACACCCTCGTGGCGCTGGGCGACGGCGTGCGCATCGTCCCACTTGCCGGCGAGGGCGGCATCTATGGCGGTCAGGATTTCGGTGCGGGCGCTGTCGTCGATCGCCATTGGGTCCATCCGTTCGCCCGCAGCTCGCAGGCCGGGCACGTCCCGCAGCCATAACCCCATGGGTGGCGCTGCGAGCGGTCACCGAGATAGCAGGTGTGGGTGCCTTCGACGATGAGATCGACCAGCGGCGATCCGCCCAGCGCCTTGGCCATCAGCTGCCCGCCCAGGCAGTGGCCGAGCACCGGAAGGTCGGCGCGCACCGCCTCGCGGATCAGCGCGAGCGCCGGGGAGATCCAGGGCAGGTCATCGTTCACGCTCATGGCGCCGCCCATGAAGGCAAGACCGGAAAAATTCCTCGGATCGCGCGGTACCGATGCACCCTCGTCGAGCGCGACGAGCTGCCATGCAATTGAGCGGCGCTCGAGGTAGCTGGCAAAATAGGCCGGTCCCTCGCTACGCGCGGTTCTGAAAATGGCCACGGGTTTCATGCCCGCTATTATTGCTCTCACGCTGGTTCTCGCCTGCGGCGCCGCGCGAGCGGCCGAGGTCGCGCTGATCGGCACCATCGGCGACAAGGCGGCGGTGCTCGCGCTCGACGAACCCACCAACCACCT
>CALMQI010000073.1 GCA_937871935.1 uncultured Burkholderiales bacterium | reverse complement strand
CAAGATCGCCATAGTCAACGCCGCCGGTGAGCAGGTGAAGTCGCTGCGCCAGCAGTCGCAGACCGGCAAGATCACCTGGGACCTCGTCGACGTGACGGCGGCGGACGCCATCCGGCTTTGCGACGAAGGCGTGGCACTGTCTTTCCAGCATGACCGCATCCTCGATCCGGCACCCGATGGGACGCCGCCGCGGGAGGACTTCGGCCAGACGCTGGTATCGAACTGCTTCATTCCACAGATTGTCTATTCGACCACGCTCGGTTATCGCCGCGATCTGCTGCCGGCGAAGCCCAACAGTCTCTGCGATCTGTTCGACCTGACGCGCTTCCCCGGCAAGCGGACACTCGAGCGCCGGCCGATCAACAATATCGAGTGGGCGCTCATCTGCGATGGGGTGGCGCCGGAGAACGTCTACGAAGTGATGGAGACCGAGGCTGGCCTGCAGCGCGCCTTCCGCCGCCTCGACCTGATCAAGCCGAACGTCATCTGGTGGAGCGAAGGCACCGAGACGCCGAAGTTGCTGGCTAGCGGCAAGGTGGTGATGGGGTCCGCCTATAACGGACGACTGTTCGACGAAGTGACGCGAAAGAACAGCAAGGTCGGCATTCTGTGGGATCGCCAGGTTTTCGACTTCGATGGCTGGATCATACCGAAGGGCGGACACAACATCGAAGCGGTGTGCCACGAGGCCGAAGGCCAAGCGGGCCGCCCGTTGCAGTCTGACCGTCCGCTCGAATCATGACCCATCGATTGACCTACCAAGGCTCCTGTCACTGCGGCCGCGTCTCGTTCGAGCTCGACGCGCAACTCGACTACGTGATGGAATGCAGCTGCTCGCTCTGCCGCCGGGTGGGTGCCCTGTGGCATGGCGCCTCGGACTTGAGCCTTCGCATCACCGGCGAGAGCGAGCTCACGCTGTACCAGTTCAACACCATGACCGCCAGGCACTATCACTGCAGGCACTGCGGCGTGCACACCTTCTCGCGACCGCGTCTCGATCCCAGCCGATGGGCCGTGAACGTGCGGTGCATCGACGCAGTCGATCCATCGACTCAGCCGCTGCGGCGCTTCGACGGTGCCAACTGGGAACAGGCTGCGCAGGCGTTGTATGCGCAACGCAAGTAGCCGGCCGCGGCCCATTCTTCTGGTAGTGGTCGACTTCAAGGTGCGGTCTTAGCCAATCTGGGTGATGACAATCGGCACACGCCGAGTTAGACTGCCGCGCGTGAAGCCGTTTCGTTGGGGCGCAGACAAGAACGCCGAGCTGCTTGCCGAGCGAGGCATCGGTTTCGAGCACGTGGTTATCGCCATCGAGGCGGGTGGACTTCTGGATGTCCTGGCGCACCCGAACCCGGCAAAGTATCCGAACCAGCGGGTGATGGTCGTTTCTTGGGACGGATACGCCTACCTGATCCCTTTTGTCGAAGAGCCCGATCACTACTTTCTCAAGACCGTGATTCCAAGTCGCAAGGCAACCCGCCGCTTCCTGAGACAAGGTGACCAAGATGCAGACTGACGCACAGTACGAGGCCGACCTGTTGTCTGCCTACGATGCAGGCAAGCTCAAGTCCGTGGCCACGAAATCTGAGCTGTCGAAGTTGCGTGCGGCCGCGCGGGCCACTGCGATCAAGGACCGCCGGGTGAACATCCGCCTTTCCGCGGGGGACCTGCAAGACATCCAGGTTCGAGCGCTCGAAGAAGGCATGCCGTATCAGACCTTGATCGCCAGCGTGCTGCACAAGTATGTCGCCGGCAAGCTGCAGGAGCGCAAAGCGCCTGGCAAGGCGCGGAGCACAGCCGCCAGGCGCGGTGGTCGCCGTACCAAGAGCACGGCGTGAATCAATAGAAGCCAATTGCCGGCTGGTCTGCGATGAATGCATTTCTCTCCAGCATGAATGCCTGGGTCCTGCTCGCTGCGGCCGGCGTCCTCGAGATCGTCTGGGCTGTGAGCATGAAGGCTTCGGCCGGGTTCACCAAGGTGCCGTTGACGGTGCTCACCTTCATCGCCGCCTGGGTCAGCTTCTGGCTGCTGGGCCTGGCCATGCGCACGCTGCCGGTGGGCACCGCGTATGCGGTGTGGACCGGCATCGGCGCCGTCGGTGCTGCGATCCTGGGTGTCGTCTTCTTCAACGAGCCCGCCACGCTGGCCCGCCTGGGGTGCATCGCGCTCATCGTGGTGGGCATCCTGGGTCTCAAGTTCCTGTCGGCGAGCACGGCAGCCTGACCGCTCGTGGTGCCCGGCGTTGCCGTCAGGTGGCGGCCTGCGCCTTCTCGGCCGGGTCTCAACCGCCGGAGCCCGCGCCTCGCGCTTCCTCTTCCGCCAGCAGGCGGGTTACCTCTTCGTCGGACAACGCGTCGATTTCGGCCTGCACGTCGGCAGACCGGCGTCGCGCTGCCAGACCGCGCGCTTGCACCTCGACGGCCAGCGCTGCCACCGTGGGGTGGCGAAACAGCACGGGCAAGGCCAGCTCGATGGCGTGCTGGGCCACGATGCGCGACATCACCTGCGTGCCCTTCAGCGAATCGCCACCCCGCATGAAGAAGTTGTCGTGCACGCCCACCGCCGCGCAGCCCAGCACCTCGCCAAAGATGGCTTGCAGCGAACGCTCCACGTCGTTGCCCGGCGCCACGAAGGGCCGTGCGATCAGGTGGCCGAGTTTGTCGTGCAGCGTGGTGCGCTGCACCTTGCCGGTATCGCCCTTGGGTATCGCATCGACGAAGACGATGGCCGACGGGATCTTGTATTCCGCCAGCCGCCCGAACAGAAAGCCGCGCAACTCGGCTTCGTCGGCCTGCCGGCCCGCGCGAAGAGCCACCGCCACCGCGAGGTCTTCGCCCAGCGAGGCATGCGGCACCGCAAAGGCCGCGGCCTCGGCCACGGCAGGGTGCTCGAGCAGGGCTTCGTCCACCTCGCGCGGCGACACCTTCTCGCCGCCGCGGTTGACGATCTCTTTCAGCCGGCCGTTGATGAACAAGTAGCCGTCGGCGTCCAGGCGGCCCAGGTCGCCCGTGCGAAACCAGCCGTTGACGAATGATGCGGCGTTGGCCTGCGGGTTGCCCTCGTAGCCGGCGGTCACACCCGGTCCGCGGATCACGATCTCGCCGGTGTTGTCGGTGTCGCCGGTCCCGCCCGGGGTGAGCAACTGCCCGTGCGCGTCCATCAGCGCGATCTCGGCGCCAGCGGGCACGCCCACCGAGCCGGGCTTGCGCGGGGCCGGCGGCAACGGGTTGCTCGCCATCTGGTGCGAGGCCTCGGTCATGCCGTAGGCCTCGATCACCGGCGCACCGGTGAGTGCCTCCAGGCGCTCGAAGGTCCGCGGCGGCAGCGCTGACGATGACGAGCGCACGAACCGGAAGCGATGCGCCGGCGCGCGCTCCCGGTATAGCGCCCCGTGGGCCAGCACACGCTGGTGGATGGTGGGCACGGCGGTGTACCAGGTGGGCGCGAACTCGGCGATCCAGTCGAAGAAGCGTTGCTCGTCGAAGCCCGGCGTGCACACCACGCTGCCGCCGCTGGCCAGCGGCGCCAGCAATGCCGCCACCAGACCGTGGATGTGAAACAGCGGCATCACGTTGAGGCAACGGTCGGCGGGCCCGAGCGCCAGGTGGCCGGCGATGTGCCGGGCCGACGCCAGCAGGTTGGCGTGAGACAGCGCCACGATCTTCGGCCGCGCCGTGGTGCCCGAGGTGTGCAGCACCAGCGCCACGTCGCCCGGCGCGGGTGAGTCCATCGAATCGCGGTGGCCGGCAGCTGGTGCGTGCACGTCGAACTGGCCTGCCGCGCAGGACGCATCGGCGTCGATCTCGATCACCGCGAGCCCGAGGTCCGCCGCCACCTGGCGCACGGGGCCGCCTTCACGCCGTTGCACGACGACGGCGCGCGCGTTCACGTCCTCGAGGTAGAAGCGGAACTCCTGGGCCTGGTAGCCGGGGTTCAGCGGCGCGCAGGTGGCGCATGCCGCCACGCCGACAAACGCGCTGGCCATCTGCGGCCCGTTGGGCAGCACCAGCGCGACACGCGCGCCGCGGCCGATGCCGGCCGACGCCAGCGCGTCGGCCACCGCCCGTGCCTGCTCGCGCAGCCCGGCGTAGGTGAGCGCATGGCCGCCGGGCGCGAGCAGCGCGCTGGCGCCGGCGTGCGTGGCGGCCAGGCTATCGAGCCGGCCGCCAAGGGTGTTCGGGTCCGGATGACTGGGGCCGATGCTCGCCTCCCGCGCAGACGACGAATTCTAGGTTCCCACCCTTCGCCGGGCGTGGTGCTCGCCGTACCAAAAGCACGGCGGCGCGGTCCGGCGTGAGTGGCCGAAACGAGTGGTCGTGATGACCACCCCGCCCGGTCAACCGTCCGCTGGCAGCCACACGCGGGCCGACGCCCCGCGCTAAGGTACGGGCCCTGGCACCCCAACCGAGGCAACAAGACACCACATGGCGCCGATCGAGACACGCTCTGACGCCAGGAGCAGGCGGCTCGCCGCCAGCCCGGCGGAGGTTTTCGCTGCGATGAGCGATCCCGCTCGCGTGGCCAGATGGTGGGGCCCGGTTGGATTCACCAACACGATGCACCAGTTCGAGTTCAAGCCCGGTGGACGGTGGCTGCTCACGATGCACGGGCCGGACGGCAAGAGCTACCCGAACGAGAGCCGCTTCACCCGCATCGTGGCCGACCGGCTGTTCGAGATCGAGCACCTCAATGGCCACCACTTCGTCCTCACCATCGCGTTGTCGCCGGTGGCCGACGGCACCGAGGTGCAGTGGCTTCAGACCTTCGACACCGCGGAACACTACGAGGGAATTGCCGACTTCGTGGCTGCCGCCAACGAGCAGAATCTCGAGCGCCTGGCTGTCGAGGTGGCGGGCGGGAAGCCCCAGTCACCACGGTGACACTGTCTCGAGCACAAGCGAGAAGATCATGCCCCTGTTGGGTTCAGCCGCCATGCTGCTGTCGTTCGACATCGAAGGCCACGCCGTCGAGGAGCACGATCGCTGGCACACGCACGAGCACCTGCCGGAGCGCCTGGCGATTCCGGGCTTTCTGCGCGGCACCCGCTGGATTGCGACCGAGGGCCAGCCTCGGTACATGGTCGTGTACGAGGTCGAGAGCCTGGCGATCCTGGCGTCCGACGCGTACCTGTCGAGGTTGAACAACCCGTCGCCCTGGACGACCCGGATGATGGTGCACTACCGCGGCATGAACAGGGGTCTGTGCACCGTGCTCGGGAGCTTCGGCTATGGGCAGGGCGGCACGGCGGCGCTGATCCGCTTTGCGGCTGATGCATCGCGCGCCTCGCCGCTCGGCCGTTGGCTGCTGGAGGACGAGCTGCCGGGCGTTCCCGGGTTGCCCGGCCTTGGCAGCGTGCACCTGTTGCAGGGCGCGCAGGCGGCCGCGATGACCCATGAGCAGCGCATCAGAGGCGCCGATCGCGCAGCGGCCTCGGCCATCGTCGTCACGGGTTACGACGCCGGCGCGGTCGCCGCTTATGCGCAGAAGCTATGCGCTGCGAGCGGGCTGCCGCACCATGAAGCCGGTGAACCGAGTTGCGCCATCTATGGCTGCAGCTATTCGCTGGCGAGCACCGAAATTACAGTCTGAGGGCCAGACCCATGAAGGCATCAGAGCGGGAGCAGCTGATCCGGTCATTGAAGAGTCGGTTCGACAAGAACCCCGATCGCCACGCCGGGCATGCCTGGGGGCAGGTGCTGGCCCGTCTAGAGGGCAGTGCCGCGGCACTCGCATCGCTGCAGGGCATGGAGTCTTCCGGCGGTGAGCCGGACGTGATCGACTACGACGAGGCTGCCGGGCAGTACATCTTCTGCGACTGCTCCGCCGAAAGCCCGCCGGGCCGCAGGAGCCTGTGCTTCGACGGCGAGGCGCTCAGCGCGCGCAAGGAGAACAAGCCGGCAGGCAGTGCGGTCGAGGCCGCCGCCGCGATGGGCATCGAGCTGCTCACGGAGCAGCAGTACCGCCGGCTGCAGCAGCTGGGTGAATTCGACACCAAGACCTCCAGCTGGATCGCGACCCCCGAAGACGTGCGCCGGCTCGGTGGCGCGCTCTTCTGCGATCGCCGCTACGGCAAGGTGTTCGTCTATCACAACGGGGTGCAGTCGTACTACGCGGCGCGGGGTTTTCGGGGGCTGCTGCGCGTGTGAGCCGCGGCGTCGGCACGCCGCCGACGGACCGTGGCGGCAGGCGCTACAGTCGCTGCATGGCGGAGCGTCGATGCCGACGGCGGATGCATGGAGCCGGCAGGCACGACCCGCGTCTTTTCGACTTCAACCGCAAGCCGCCCAGGAGATGCCCATGTCGAGCGTTGGTTATCACGAGCCCATCGAGGAGCTGTCTGACGATGTGCGCGACATGCACCGCGCCATCGTCTCGCTGATGGAAGAGCTGGAAGCCGTCGATTGGTACAACCAGCGGGCGTCGGCCTGCAAGGACCCCGAGCTGAAGAGCATCCTCGAACACAACCGCGACGAGGAGAAGGAGCACGCGTCGATGGTCCTCGAGTGGATACGCCGGCACGACGAGCGCTTCTCGCACGAGTTGAAGGACTATCTGTTCACGACCAAGAGCCTGAAGACCGACACGCACGGGCACTGAACGGGGCGGCAGCGCCCCACCGGGTCCGACGCGCTCGGACGGAACTCGCAGCAAGGCCATGTCGACATCGCTACTCGCGCTACTCGGTTTCATCTCCTGGACGCTGCTCCTTCTCGCGCTCATGGAGGTGCTGCGATCCAGGCTCGTCGTCACCGGCGCCGTGCCCGCGAATGCGTTCGATCCCGGCAACTCGGGCCTGTCGCCCTTCATGCAGCGCCTTGCCCGGGCACATGCCAACTGCCTTGAAGGACTGCCCGTCTTCGGCGGGCTCCTGCTCGTGGCAGAGGTCGCGGGCAAGTCGCAGGTCACCGACCCGCTGGCGTACGTGTTCCTCGGTGCCCGGATCGTGCAGTCGCTCATTCACCTGGCGTCGACCTCGCCGGCCGCGGTAACGGCCCGGTTTACCGCTTTCGCCGTGCAGATCGGCGTTGCCATGTACTGGGCCGTCAAGCTGCTGGGCGCGTAGCCCTCGCGCAGGCACCCGGGGCCGCCGGCGACCCCGGGGAGTGCGTCACGCTACTTCGGGCTGGCCACGTAGGCCGCGATGTCCAGGCGGTCCTGCTCGGACAGCGCGTTGCGCAGTCCGGAGTGCGAGCCCACGCTGTTGATCACGCTGGCGAGCTTGGCCGCGGTGTTGACCTTCGAGTCGCTGGCCTTGCCCTGGCCGTGGCAACCGGAGCAGCTGGCCTGGTACTTGGCCTGGCCGGCGGCCACGTTGCCCACCGGTGTGGGCGTCGGTGTGGGCGTCGGCGTGGGCGTAGGCGTGGGCGTAGGCGTAGGCGTAGGCGTAGGCGTGTCGGTGTCGCCCAGCGGCGTGGCCGTCCAGGTGCCGGCGACGGCGCTGCCGTCGCGCTCCAGGGTGAAGGTGCCGCTGACGGCACCGCCCAACGGCAGCTGGGTGGTGCCCGACAGCGTCATGCCTTCCTGACCCTTGCGCTTGACGGTCAGCACCACGGCGCCCTGGGAGTCGACGCTGCCTTCGACCGACATGGCGCTCCTGCCGGCCTGGTTGCCGTGGTCACCGCGCAGGGGCAGCCCGGCGGCCTGTGCCGCGGCGGCGAGCGCGGTCTGGTAGGTGTCGAGGGCTTCGCGCACGGCGGCTCTGAAGGCCGCGCGCGCAGCAGATCTGTCGGTGCTGGCGGCCTTGGCCGCGGCATAGGCCTGGCGGGCCGCGTCGACGGCGGCGCGCAGGGTCTCCTTCAGTTCGGCCTTCTCGGCATTGAACGCCTCGATCGCCTGGGCACTCGGCGTGGTGGTCGTGCCCGCCGTCTGCGTGAGCCGGCCCTCGAGCTCGAGGGCGCCGTTGTCTTCGGTCTCGGCGCGTAGCGCCAGCGTGCCTTGCAGCACCTGCGCGCCATCGACCGTCGCGACCAGCGTGTAGCGCAGCGCCTGCGTCGTGCTGGTCCGTGCCGAGTCGGCCAGCACCGTGCGCACCGAGAGCACCCCTGTCGTTTCGTCGATCTGCACGGCAGCGGGTTCCGCGGCGTCGCCGGACGCGGTGTCGTTGCCGCCGCAGGCGGCCAGCAGCGCGCCGGTGAGCATGAGCGGGGCGACCAGGCGCCACGCGTGGAGTCGAATTCGTTGTCGATGTTTCACCAGAATCTCCCAACACGATTACGAGGGTTGCGAATGTAGGTGTGGGGTCGGCTGATTCGAGCGTGACTACTTGCGTTTACATCGCTCACAGGCATCGATCGGGCGCCACGCGCGCCATCTCTCCGGGGAGCGAGCGCGTGACGCGGGCCTGGCTTAGTTTCGAAAGGAGATGCGTCTCGTGTGACATCGAGAGCACACGAGAGGGCCGCACGCAAAAGCCTATCAGTCCAGATCAGCGGACAGTCCCTCGGCCGGTTGCGCTGATTCGCAGAGCAGGCGCATCGCCAGGTCGATGCCCGAGGCTTCGCTGACCAGCCCGCGCTCGAGCCGCAGGTCGCGCTCGTGGCGCAGGCGCTCCAGCAACGCGGCGGCATGAGGCGCCACGTGTGCGTGGCTATCGATGCGTGCGTCGGGCGACGAGTCGGCCGCGCCGTCTGGGGCTGCCGCGCCGCGCTGTCGAGAGGCTCGGGGCGCGGGCACCTGTCGGGGGATTCGCTTCATCGGTGTTGGGCTTGCGTGTGGTGGGTACCGCGCGAGTCTGGGCGCTGTACGGGTGCCCCCGCCTTCATGCGAGCTCAGCTTCGCAACCGCATGTCACGTCGCGCCAGCAGCGCTGGACGGTGCGGCGGCTGGACGCCGCGCCAGGGGTTTTTGACGGGTCGCCGCGCGGCTGCTCTACAGTAGCGGCTCGCGTGGGGGGAGAAGAAGATGAAGTGCGACCGTCGACCAGCCAGGGTGTGCGCATTGGCGGGCTCGTTCACAGCCCTGCTCGTGGCTTGCGGCGGTGGCGGTGGGGGCGAGTTGCCAGCCGGTCCGTCGGCTCTGTCGAACGCGCCGTCGCCCTCGTCGCCGTCCCCTGCGCCGGGCTCGCCGTCGCCAGGTGCGCCGGCGCCGTCGGCCGGCGGCTCGGGGGCCATCCCGACGCCGCAGACGATCGCCGGCAAGCCGCAGGTGGGCCAGATCCGCGCCCGGTCCGGGCAGGTGATCGAGAACGTGCACGTGTCCAACCTCAACGGATCGTGCATCGTGATCGACGGCGTCAGCGACGTGACGATTCGCGACTCGGAGATCGGCCCCTGCGGGACCGACGGCGACCCCAACGCGCAGGGCGTCGACATCCACAACGGCAGCGACATCCGGATCCTGCGCAACGTGATCCACGACGTGTCGTCGGCCGTCTACGCGGCCAGTTCGGCGCATCCGCTCGTGATGGACCGCAACTACGTCTACAACGTGCGCGGCCCGCTGCCGCGCGGGCAGATGATCCAGTTCAACGGCGTGTCCGGCGGCTCGGCCGGCAGCAAGGTGACGTGCAACGTCTCCGACGCGATGCCGGGGGTTCGCCACGGCGTGCAGCACGGCAATACCGCCGCCGGCATCGAGGACCACATCAACCTGTTCAGCTCGCCGGGCCTGGCGCACGACCGCACCGAGATCGCCTACAACCGGTTGCGCGGCGGCAGCAAGGTGAGCACCAGCGGCAGCGGCATCATGATCGGCGACGGCGACGGCGGCCACGTCAACGCGCACCACAACACGATCGTCGACGTCGTCAATGCCGGCGCCGGCATCGCCGGGGGCACGAACGTGAGCTTCGACGACAACCGCATCTACCTCAGCCGGGACAACAGCGCCTATGTCAACGTCGGCATGTACGTGTGGGGCCAGGCCGGCGCGTCCTGCGCCGGCCACACGATGCGCAACAACCGCATCTGGACGCTGAACTCGCTGGGCGCGCTGAACCCGTTCTGGGACGGCGGCAACTGCGGTGCGGTCGACTTGAGCGGCAACGTCCTTGGCGACGCATCGCTGTCGCCGGCGATCTTCGACGAGGTGCCGTCGGCTTGCCGCTGACGCTGTGCGTCCGTCGACGGGCGGGCGACCCACCACCTCGGCTGCCTCGATGATCTTCGCTCGAGGCTGGGCCGTCGCCGTGTTCGGGGCGGTCCTGGCGGGATGCGCCAGCACCACGATCACCCTGACGCCGTCGCCGCAGTCGCCGGTGTGTGATCCCTCGGCCGCAACCCTCGTGCTCTGGACGCCACAGTGGCGCCCCGACCAGAAGGACGTCGCGATGCGCGAGGAGGCCGCCGCAGCGGGTCTGGGGAAATTTCTTGCCGGCTCGCGCTGCTTTGCCCGCTCGGAGGTGCGGCGCGTCCGGGAGCTCGGTCCCGCATCGGTGCCTACACCGGCAGATGCGGCAGCGGGCCGGTTCACCCACGTCGTGGCCATCGAAGTTCGTGAGCTCGGGCCCGTGGTCAAGGTGCTCTCCTCGGCGGCGCTGGTGGAAGGTGGCACCGAAGTCGTTCTTCGGATCACTGCGTACTCCGTGCCGGCAGTCGGCTCACCCCGCGCGTTCACCGTTCACTGGCGCAACGGCGGTCCCGGAGTCGTCCGGGGTGTGGCAAGTCTGCCTGCCGACATGCAGGCCGCGCTGGTCGCCGGATTGCAGCCAGGCACCGCCGCGAGATGACGCGACACGGCGCTCTGCGCTGCAGCGTGCTCGCATCATCAAGGTCGTCGACTGCGGGCTCGAGCCGTACGAGCGACCACCACGGATTCGCGCGGAACACGCAGAATCGGCAGGTGCCCACGCCAGGTCTTCACTATCGGCGCGCCGTCGCCGACGATGCCCCGGAATGCGTCGTGCTCCGGGGTCGGACGCGCGAGAACGCCATCTCTGCCGAGCGCCTTCGGTCGCACGGCATCACGGCCCGGAGCTGGGGCGACGATATTGCCTCGGGCAGTCTGCCGGGACACATCTGCCTGGACGGCGCGGGCATGGTGGGCTACGGCTTCGGCGACGCGCGCACCGGCGAGGTCGTGGTGCTGGCCCTCCTGCCGAGCCACGAGTGCAGGGGCATCGGCAAGGAGCTGCTGTCGCGCGTGGTGCGCGACCTGCAAGTCGCCGGCCACAGGCGGCTGTTTCTGGGCTGTTCGCCGGACCCGTCGTCCCGGTCGTACGGCTTCTACCGCCACCTCGGCTGGTGCTCCACCGATACGTTCGACCGCTACGGCGACGAAGTGCTCGAACTGACGCAATGGCCGGGACTGCCATGAGGGATCCACATGCCGCTCCTCTTTTCATACGGAACGCTGCAGGACGAGCGCGTGCAACTCGACCTCTTCGGCAGGCGTCTCGTCGGGCAGAGGGATGAGCTTCTCGGCTACGAGCAGACGCTCGTACGTGTCGCCGATCCGGACTTTGCCCGCACCAGCGGCAAGGCCGAGCACGCCATGCTCCGGCCTGCATCGAACGCACGGGCCGTCGTCGCCGGCACCGCCTTCGAGGTCACCGATGACGAGCTCGAGCGCGCCGACCGGTACGAGCCGGCCGAATACCGGCGCCTGCTGGCTGCGCTGGCCTCGGGCAGGCCCGCGTGGGTGTATGTCGACGCGTCGCGTGTGCCCGAGCCGTCCCGCCTGGTTTGCCGAAGAGCGCGTGCCGAGGACTTCGCCGCACTGGCGCAGATGCTGGAGCTCTATCAGTACGAGTTGTCCGACATCTGGCCGCAGGACCTCGACGCACAAGGGCGGTACGGCTACGACCTCACGCACCACCGGCACGGCGAGCGTTTTCATGCGCACCTGGCCCTCGACGGCGATCGCTACATCGGCTTCGCGCTGGTGGCGCCTGCCGTGGTGACGCGCAAGGGGGGCTCGTGGATGGAGCAGTTCTTCGTCCTCAAGCGGCACCGGCGCACCGGCGCGGGCGCCGCGTTGGCGAGACATGTGTTGCGCAGCCACCCCGGCCCGTGGGAGGTCGGCCAGATGCCGGCCAACGCGGTTGCGCAAGCTTTCTGGCGTAGAGTGATCGGCGATGTCACCGGCGGCGAGTTCGTCGAAGTCCGCGTCACCGAGGGCTGGTGGCAGGGTGTCGTCCAGCAGTTCGACATCGGCCCTGGCAAAGGAACCGTCGCGTGAACATCGAAGCTTTCATGCAGGGCTACAAGAGGGCCTGGGAAGCGCGCGACCCGCAGATGTTCGCCAGCCTGTTCGCGCCGGACGGGCAGTACCACAACACGCCGTTCGCGGTGCAGGTGGGGCACGCGCAGTTGCGCGAGTACTGGCACCGGGTCACGCTGCAGGAAGACGTGCACCTGAGCTACGAGGTCCTGTCCACCGCGCCCACGGGCGGCATCGCGCACTGGCACGTCACCTACCAGGTCGCGTCCGAAGAGCTGTTCCAGATCTGGGCCCGGTCGACGGGCACCAACCTGGTCGCCCGCAAGCCGGGCGACCCGCTGCCGCGCATGGTGCTCGACGGCGTGCTGCAGGCCGACTTTGCCGCCGGCCTGTGCCAGCGCTGCCGGCTCTGGTGGCACTCGATGCCGCAGCCGGCCTGAGAGAGCTTCGGAGAGCCGACATGCCCGCAACCGCTCCGATCACCGACGCCAACCCCACGGTCGCCGAGATGGAACGCGGCGGGCCGCGGCGCAGGCCGCGGGCGTGACGCTGCCGTAGCGTCGTCATCTGGAGAGTCAGTCATGATCGATCACCTGGGTTTCGCGGTGACCAGCCTCGCCCAGAGCAAGGCATTCTTCCTCCAGGCCCTGCAGCCGCTCGGCGTGTCGGTGGTCATGGAAGGACCCTACGGCGTCGGCATCGGCAAGAGCGGCAAGCCGACGCTGTGGTTGTACGAGGGCCAGCACAAGCCGGCGCCGCTGCACATCGCGATCTCGGCCAACACCAGGGCCGAGGTCGACGCGTTCCATCAAGCCGCGCTCGCCGCCGGCGGCAAGGACAACGGGCCGCCGGGGCTGCGGCCGCATTACCACCCGAACTACTACGGCGCTTTCGTCATCGGGCCCGACGGGCACAACGTCGAGGCGGTGTGCCACAAGCCCGAGGCATGACCTGGCCCGCTGAGTGCCAGCGCGCATCGGTCGACATCGAGCGCATCCGAGTGGTCCCAGCCCGACATGGGCAGCGGGCCGCATGCCATGATGGCGCATGCTGCGCACGCTGACTGAACTCTTCGCATCGCTGGCCGCACCGGCGCCGGCGGCGCCGCCGCAGGCCGCGGCCCATACGTTGCAACTGGCCACCGCCGTGATGCTGGTGGAGGTGATGCGCGCCGACGCCACGCTGGCCGACGAAGAGCGCGCCGCCGTGCTGGCGGCGCTGCGCTCGCAGTTTCATCTCGCCGAGGACGAGGCGCAACGCCTGGCCGAGCTGGCCGAGGTGCATGCGAGGCAGTCGACCGATCTGTTCGCCTTCACCTCGCGCATCGACGAGGCGTTCCCGATGGAGCAGAAGATCCGCATGGTCGAGCTGCTGTGGCAGGTGGCCTATGCCGACGGCCACCTCGCCGCGCACGAGCGCCAGGTGATGTGGCGCATCGCCGACCTGCTGCACGTGCCGCAGGGCGCCTACGTGCACGCGCGGCTGCGCGCGGAGCAGGCGGCGAGAGGCTCGAACGCCTGACACCTTGCAGTCGACATTGAACGGCCGAGCCATGTCACCGTTCACGAGCAGCGCCGTCGCCGCGAAGTTCGACGCCTACCCGCCGCCCGTGCGACGCAAGCTGCTCGCGCTGCGCGAACTGGTGTTGCGAACGGCAGCGTCGATTCCCGCGGTGGGCGCAGTCGAGGAGACGCTCAAATGGGGCGAACCCGCCTATGTGCCGAAGAATCGAGCGGGCAGTACCGTGCGCATGGACTGGAAGGCCAAGGCACCCGAGCAGTACGCGATGTACTTCCTGTGCACGACGAACCTGGTGGATACGTTCCGCACGTTGTTCCCCAACGACTTCAGGTTCGAGGGCAATCGGGCCCTGGTGTTCGGGCTCGACGAGCGGGTGCCGATGGATGCGTTGTCGGTCTGCATCGCGGCGTCGCTCACCTACCACCTGAAGAGCTCGAAGCGCACCAAGTAGGCACAAGCGTGTCGCGACATTGACAGTCGCCGAAGGCAGCGGCGCCTACATTGCCCGTTCCCCCAACGACAGGCACGGCGATGAACACGGCAGCTTCGGATCCCCCTGGTGGCCACCGGTGAGACGCTGCTGTCGGTGGTGGCCAAGGAGGCGCAGGCCGCGTAGCGCCAGCTTGTTCGGTCGGCCACCGCGAACAGGCCAGGCCATGGAGAATGGCGTCTCACCCGCGAAGTTCGACCCACACTCGAGGCGCCCGCATGACCGCACGCAAGACAGCCATCGTCACCGGCTCGGCCACCGGCGTCGGGGCGGCCACCGCGCTGCAGCTCGCGGGCCGCGGCTACGACGTCGTCATCAACTACTCGCGCAGCGAAGCCGAGGCGCATGCGTCCGAGGCCGCCTGCCGCGCAGCCGGCGCCGACACGCTGCTGTTGCGCGGCGACGTGGCGGACGACAGTGCCTGCCGCGGCATGGCCGAGGCGGCGCTCGCGCGCTGGGGCCGGATCGATGCGCTCGTCAACAACGCCGGCATCACGTCGTTCACCGGTGCGGCGGACTGGGACGCACTCGACGCGCCCACGTTCCAGCGCATCCTCGACGTCAACGTGATCGGCGCGTTCCAGATGGTGCGCGCCTGCGTGCCGCACCTCAAGGCCGCCCGCGGCGCCATCGTCAACGTGTCGTCGGTCGCCGGTGCGCTGGGCATCGGCTCGTCGGTGGCGTACGTGGCCTCCAAGGGTGCGATCAATTCGCTGACGCTGCATCTGGCGCGGGCGCTGGCGCCGCAGGTGCGCGTCAACGCCGTCTGCCCCGGGCTGATCACCACACGCTGGTTCGTCGACGGCATCGGTGCCGACAACTACGAGAAGCTCAAGACGCAATACGAGCAGACCACGCCCCTGGGCCGCGCCTGCACCGCGGAGGACGTGGCCGAGTCGGTGGTGTGGTTGCTCGAAGGTGCCCGCACAATCACCGGTGAGATGATCCTGCTCGATTCGGGCATGCACCTGGGCCGCTCGCCGACGGTGCCGCGTCCGCCAGCTTGAGCGTCAGTACCCACCATGTTCACCGCCGAGTTCCTGATCACCTCGCTCATCGTCGTGCTCATCCCGGGCACCGGCGTCGTGTTCACCGTCTCCACCGGGCTGGCGCAAGGCCGGCGGGCGAGCTTCTTTGCCTCGCTGGGGTGCACGCTGGGCATCCTGCCGCACCTGCTGGCCACCGTGCTGGGCCTGGCTGCGGTGATGCACACCAGCGCACTGGCGTTCCAGCTGCTCAAGGTCGCGGGCGTGGCCTACCTGCTCTACCTGGCCGTCGCCACCTGGCGCGACCGCGCCGCGTTCACGGTGCAGCCGGCACTCGGCCAGGGGCGGGCGCTCGGCCTGGTCGTGAAGGCGTTCCTGCTCAACATCCTGAACCCGAAGCTCACGATCTTCTTCCTCGCCTTTCTGCCGCAGTTCGTCCACACCGATGCGGCGCGCTCGCCGTTGATGCAGCTGCTGGGTCTGAGCGCGGTGTTCATGGCGATGACCTTCGCCGTGTTCGTCGTCTATGGCCTGC
>CALMQI010000072.1 GCA_937871935.1 uncultured Burkholderiales bacterium | reverse complement strand
CGGCTGCGGCATGGGCTACGAAGCCACGATGTACCTGCTCGAGCGCGGCGTGCGCCTGACCGGCACCGACGCCTGGAGCTGGGACGCACCGTTCGTGCACACCGCCAAGAAGTACGGCGAAAGCCACGACGCCTCGCTGATCTGGGAGGGCCACAAGGCCGGCCGCGACATCGGCTACTGCCACATCGAGAAGCTGCACAACCTGGAGTCACTGCCGCCCACGGGCTTCTTCATCAGCTGCTTTCCGCACAAGATCCGCAATGCGAGCGCCGGCTGGACGCGCGCGGTGGCGATCTTCGACGACGCCCTGATGGCCTCGGCCGCCTGACGCTTGCCGACCCCAACATGACAATCAATCGTACGCACGATCAGCGCGCCGGCAGCTGGGTGGCCTCGGCCCAGGCGACAGCTTGCGACTTCCCGATCCAGAACCTGCCGTTCGGCGTGTTCCGCCGTGCCGGCAGCAGCGAGCACTTCCGTGGCGGCGTGGCCATCGGCGACCAGGTGCTCGACGTCGGCGCTGCAGCGTCCAAGGGCGCGTTCTCGGGCGCGGCGCTGGCCGCCGCCACGGCTTGCGGCCGACGCACGCTGAACGAGCTGCTCGCGCTGGGCCCGGCGGCTTGGCATGCCCTGCGCGAGGCACTCTTCGACAGCCTGCACGCAAACGCCGGCCCGGCCGCACGCGACGCGCTGGCCAGCTGCCTCGTGCCGCAGCGCGAGGTCGAGATGGCGCTGCCCACGCACATCGGCAACTACACCGACTTCTACACGTCGATCCACCACGCGCGCAACGTCGGCCGCGTGGTGCGGCCCGACGACCCGCTGACGCCGAACTTCCAGTGGATGCCGATCGCCTACCACGGCCGCGCGTCGAGCGTGGTGGTCAGCGGCACGCCGTTTCACCGGCCGATGGGGCAAGCGATGCCGCCCGGTGCCAAGGCTCCGGTTTACGGCGCCTGTGCCCGCCTGGACTTCGAGCTCGAGATGGGCGTCTGGATCGGCCCGGGCAATCCGCTCGGCCAGCCGGTGCCGATCGCGCAGGCCGAGGCGCATGTGTTCGGCATGTGTCTGCTCAACGACTGGTCGGCGCGCGACCACCAGTTCTGGGAGATGGCGCCGCTGGGGCCCTTTCTCGGCAAGAACTTCTGCACCAGCGTGTCGCCGTGGATCGTCACGCTCGAGGCGCTGGCGCCGTACCGCGTGCCGTTCGAGCGGCCTGCCGGCGACCCGCTGCCGCTGGCCTATCTCGATGATCCGGCCGTGCGCGCGGGCGGCTCGCTCGACGTGCAGCTCGAAGTGCGGCTGCAAAGCCCCGTGCACCGCGCCCGCAGCCTGGCCGGCGACCGGCTTTCGGCCACCTCCTTCCGCCACCAGTACTGGACGGTGGCGCAGATGGTGGCGCAGCACACGGTAGGCGGCTGCAACCTGCAAAGCGGCGACCTGCTGGGCACCGGCACGATATCCGGCCCCACGCCGGGCGAGGCCGGCGCGCTCGTCGAGCTCAGCGCCGGCGGCACGCGGGCGGTGCCGCTGCAAAGCAGCGGCGAAGAGCGCCGCTTCCTGCAAGACGGCGACTGCGTGATCCTGCGCGGCTGGTGCGAGCGGCCGGGCGCCGCGCGCATCGGCTTCGGCGAGTGCCGCGGCGAGGTGCTGCCGGCGGTCGAAAGCTGACTCGACCGCGCGCGCTTCAGCGCGGCACCAGCTTCACGTTCGCCAGCTTCTCCTGCGCCTCCACCAGCGACGGCACCAGCTTGTTGCCGAAGCCGAGGGCACAGGCCAGCACCAGCGACTGGTGCGTGGCCTCGCCCATCACCGTGGGCACGCCCAGGTTCTCGGCCAGGTGGGTGTAGTAGCGCACGTCCTTGCGCGCGTTGTTGAGCTCGAACTTCATGCCGTCGAGCTGGCCGTCGAGCGTCTTGCTCATGATCTGGAACAGGCCCGAGTTCACCAGCCCCGCCGACACCAGCGCGACGAACTGCTTCAGGTCCACGCCCGCACGCTGCCCCACGGCAAAGGCCTCGGCGGTGGCATTGCAGATCGCCTGGGCGACGAAGTTGTTGAGCAGCTTGATGATGTGCCCCGACCCCGGGCCGCCGACGTGGAAGATGTTCTCGGCAAAGCACTTGAGCAGCGGTTGCAGCTTGGCGAACTGCTCGGGCGTGGCGCCGACCATCACGTTGAGCTTGCCCGCCTCGGCCTCCACCGGCGTGCGCGCCAGCGGCGCATCCACATAGTCCACGCCCTTGGCGGCACAGACCTCGCGCATCCGCGCGGTGGAATCGGGCTCACTGGTCGAGGTGTCGGCGATCAGCAGTCCCTTCGCGGCCCCTTCGAGCAGGCCGCCTGGCCCGGCCACCACGGCCTCCACCTGTGGCGAGCCGGTGACGCAGAGGAACACGACATCGCTCGCACGCGCGACCTCGGCGTGCGTGCCGACGATCTTGGCGCCAGCGGCGACCAGGTCGGCCACGCGATCGCGGTTGCGATTGACGCTGATCGTCAGCG
>CALMQI010000071.1 GCA_937871935.1 uncultured Burkholderiales bacterium | reverse complement strand
GCACGGCACGCTCAACGCGCGCCGCAGCAACGCGGTGCTGATGGTGACGGCGATTGCCGGCAACCACCATCGCATCGACTACCTGATCGGGCCGGGGCGCGCGCTCGACCCGGCGCGCTATTTCATCATCGCCACCGACGCGATCGGCAACGGCCTCACCACCTCGCCGTCGAACAGCAAGGCGCAGCCGGCAATGAAGTTCCCGAAGTTCAACATGCGCGACATCGTCAACTCCACCCAGCGCCTGGCCAGCGAGAAGTTCGCCGTCCAGAAGCTGGTCACGGTCATCGGCGCCTCGATGGGCGGCATGCAGGCGCTGCAGTGGGGCGCGAGCTACCCGGAGGCGATGCACAGCGTGGTGGCGATCATTCCGCTCGGCCGCACGCCGGCCTGGACCACCAACGTGCTGGAAATGACCCGCCAGGCCATCATGTCGGACCCGGTCTGGAATGGTGGAAACTACAGCAAGCCCCCCGAGCAGGGGATGCGGCTCTGGGCGCGGCTGCTCTTCGGCATGATCGCGCGCAACCCCGATCAGCTGCGCCATGACCTGCCCAACAACATGGACGCCGTCGCGTGGCAGAAAGGGCTGGCCGACAACCTCTGGCGGCGCATCGACGCGAACGACTGGATCTACCAGAGCTGGGCGTACGACGCCCACAACCTGGGCACGACGCCGGGCATGAACGGCGATTACTACAAGGCGCTGAAGTCCATCAAGGCGAAGACGCTCATCATGGCCGGCGAGGGGGACCTCTTCAATCCCGAGGCCGAGGCCTTCGAGGCCTCGCGCTATATCGCCGACGCGCGCTACGTGCTCATCAAGACGCGCCTTGCGCTCGGCCACTGGGCGGGGGCGGGCGCGACCGCGCCGGAGATCGAGCTGCAGAACCGCGAGGTTGGCGCCTTTCTGGACGCCGTGACGCAGCGCGGGCGGCTGCTGCAGTAGCGGCTTCGGCTATTCGTCGCCCGGGGCGTGGCACACGGCTTCGATGTTGTGTCCGTCCGGACCGATGACGAACGCTGCATAGTAGTTGGCGTGGTAGTGCGGGCGCAGGCCCGGCGCACCGTTGTCGTGGGCACCCGCGTCGAGAGCCGCGCGATAGAAAGCGTCGACTTGCTGGCGACTGCGGGCCACGAACGCCAGGTGCAGATGCGCCGGCTTCTCCTCGGTTTGGTAGAGACACAACGACACCTTGCCCTTTGGTTGGCTGAGCTCGACACCATTCGGCGGCCACTCCGTGGCTACGGTGACGCCGAGCGGCTCGAGTGCCTTGAGAAAGAATGCCTTGCTCGCTGCATAGTCGCTGACGCCGAACTTGACGTGGTCGAACATGAGTTCTCCTCGAAGGTGTGGGCTAGGGCGACCTAGCCCAACTGCGGATCCAGACCCACCGCACGAAGCGCGTGCGCGACGTCGTTCGGCGAGCGAACCAGCACCGCCTGCAGCCCGAACTGCTGCGCCGCCTGCACGTTGTGCGGCAGATCGTCGAAGAAGAGCGTCGAGGCCGCCGCCACGCCGGCCAGCCGGCACACCCGCTCGAACGCGGCCGGCTCCGGCTTGCGCAGCCCCAGCTCGTGCGACGCGAAGATGCGATCGAAGGCGCCGACCACGCCGGGGAAAAGCTTGCTCCAGGTGGCCATGTGCAATGCGTTGGTATTGGTGAACGCATAACAGGGCACGACCTTGCGCATGGCCTCGACCAGCTGTCGGGTCTGGACGATCTCGCCCACGAAGATGGCATTCCAGCCGCGGCCGATCTCCTCGCGCGTCGTGGTCAGCTGCAGCGTGGCCGCCAGGTGGTCGAAGTACTCGCCGGCATCGATTTCGCCGCGTTCGTGCTGCTCGTACTGAAGGTCGTGCCGGAACAGCTCGTGCAGTTGCGCAAGAGACAGCCGCGAGTGCGGCGCCCAGGCCTGCAGCGCGCGGGTGAAATCGATGTCGATCAGCACACGACCGAGGTCGAAGAGCAAGGCTTGGGGTGGTGAGTTCATCGAAGTGCACCGCCCCGATCAAGGCTCTCTGGCGGCCGTGGCGGCGCTGCGTGCATGGGCCACCACGATACCGAACTTCGACCTGAGCTCGACGAGTGGGGTTTCCAGATACTGATGGTTCTCTACCCATGGCCAGCGCTGGGTCTGTCGCGCGCAGCGCCACACGGTGCGAACGATCAGGTACGGAGAGACCAGCAGCGCCAGCAGGGTGCCGCCGAGCGGCAGCTTGGTGTAGATGTCCAAGGTCTCGTGGTTCGCATAACCCCGCAGGATGCCGGCGCCGCCTGTCGTGCCGAACAGGCTGGACAGCTTGACCACGGCTTCGTCCGGCATCGTGGTGTCGCAGCCATAGAGCACATGGACAATGTCGTGCGAGCGGAAGAACTGGCGCGCCTCGGGCGACAGCAGAGACTCCTGGCGCTTGAGCGACGGATTGGCAGCGAAATACTCCGCGAGGCCCTGCGCGAGCGTCTGCGTGCTGAGCGGGGACTCGAACTGGTGCCGAGACATCAGCGAAGCGACGCAAAGTGCTCGGCCAGCGACTCGATCTCGTCGTTGCCCAGTTCGGCAAGCTGTGGGTCCGGCTTCGCGGCCGTGCCGTGCGACCGGGTGCCGCCGCGCATCAGGCGCAAGGACCAGGCGGTGTATCGCGCCTTCTGTCCGGCCAGCCGTGGCGCGCCGGCGTTCGTGCCCTGCAGCGCCGCGCCGTGGCAGCCGGCACATTGCAGGCGATCGGCCAATGCACGGCCGGCATCGCTGCCGGTCGACTCCTCGGTGCGCGGGGGTAGCAGCGCGGCATAGTGTTCGGCGAGGTCGTCGACCTCCCGCTCGCTCAGCTCGGCAGCCAGGCCCACCATGATGGGCGCTGTGCGAGTCTGCTCACGGAAGGCTCGCCACTGCGCCAGGAAGGCGGCTTTGGGCTGCCCCTCCAGCAGCGGCAGCATGGCGTGGATGGTTTGCGTGGACGAGTGGCACGACACGCAGCGCACTGCAGCCAGCCGCGCGCCGGCGGCCGCGTCGCCCGCCGCGGCCTCAGGCGCCACCAGCAGGCAGCCCGACAGCGCGGCGGCTGCAGCTGCGTGCCGGGCACGATCATCGATCACACGAATGCCGCCACGGTGCTGAAGAGATCCAGCATGCGGGGCAGGATGTAGCAGTCGTACCAACTGGTGGGCATGGAAGGCACAGGTGCGGATCTGTGGTCAACGGCCTCGACTATCGCCTTGACCGCGGCCCTCTCCAACCAATGACCACTCGTTCCGGCCGTCGCCCACCGGCACGTCGCCGAGGGCAAGGACGTCGAAACCCTCCAGGCACGCCATGTTGAGCCCGACCGTAGTTGTTTCGCCGCGCATCACATGGTGCGTGTAGATCCCGCACACCTTGCAGAAGTAGTGCTGGGCTTCGCCGGTGTTCCAGGTGTATGTCGAAATCAGGTCCTTGCCCGCGGTGACGGTCAGGGCGCTTCGAGGCGCCGCCCCCATGACCGCACCCTTGCGGGAGCAAAGGGAGCAGTTGCAGCGGAAGTAAGGCCCCAGCGGTTGATCGGTGTCGACTTCGAAACGGACGCCGCCGCAATGACAGGAGCCGAGGTACTTGCTCATGTTGAAAGTCCAGTCGTGATGGCTGAAGAGCGCGGCGGCCTCGTCGCTTCCGGGCTACCCTGCAGCCCGCTTGAGCACGCGCTGCAATCTCCTCGCGTGACTCTCGACCGCCTTCCACCGCCATGTAGCCGGGGATTCCCATCCCGGGTACGTCGACTCCCACTTCAGCGCGCGCTTCTCGGAGTTCGCGCTGACGCGTGAGGCATCGTTGGGTTGGTCCCCTTTCGTGAGCATCACCGAGATCAGGCCCCAGCCTTCCCACGTGTAGCGAACAGTGTGTCCCGGCACGCTGCCGGGGCTGAGCTGGATGGTCTGCAGGACCGCGCGGCCACCCATGTCGGAGTAGGTGACGAAGAAGGAGGCCGACCCTTTGGGTCTGGCGAGTCTCTGCCGCGCGTAAGACACGAACGCCGACGCCGTCGCAAACTCGCGCGGCAGCAAATCGACATCTGAGTACGCCTCAGCCACCCAGGCATCGGGCCCGTCGAACACCGCCGCTGCCATGGCCTCGACGGCGTCACCCGTCGGCATCGAGCTCATGCGCGCGCCACGCCGAACAGACGCCACGGCTCCGGCACGCCCTTGAGCGTGCGCGCACCGAGGTCCTCGAAGCGCAGGCCCGAACCGACGACGAGATCCTTCACCGTCGACGACACCAGCACCTGGCCGGGCTCGGCCGCCGATGCCACACGCGCGCCCAGGTGAACCGCGATGCCGCTGTACTTGTCGCCCAGCACCTCGCATTCGCCGGTGTGCACGCCCACGCGCAGGCGCACGCCCAACGGTTGCACGCCTTCAGCCAGCGCCATGCCGCAACGCACGGCGCGTGCCGGGCCGTCGAAGGCGGCGAACAAGCCGTCGCCCGCGGTGTCGAGCTTGCGCCCGCGAAAGTGGTGCAACTTCTCGTCGGCCAGCGCGTAGAACCGCGACAGCAGCTGCTTCCACTCGCGGTCGCCCAGCTCGGTGGCGCGCTGGGTGGAGTCCACGATGTCGGCAAACAGCACCGTCGTCAGGATGCGGTCTGCGTCGAGCGCGGCGCGTTCGCCGGTGAGGAACTCGCGCACCTCGCTGAGCAGCGCGTCCGCATCGCCCACGAACGGCACGTGGTCGCTGCCGGGCAGCTCGACATACTTGGCGCCGGCGATGCGCTCGGCCAGGTAGCGCGCGTGCCCCACCCGCACCGGCTGATCGCCGGCGCGATGCAGTATCAGCGTCGGCACGCGGATGGCCGGCAGCACGTGGCGCACGTCGGTCTGCGTGAGCAGGCCGAACAACTTGCGCGCCGTGCCCGGGCTCATGGCCATGCGCTCCAGCCGCGCCAGGGTGCGCATCGCGGCCGGGTCGTGCGCCCGGCTCGGCGCGAATTGACGCGACAGCTCGCCGGTGCCCCAGGCGCTCTCGAGCGAGGCCAACCACTTCGCGTTGAACTCGTCCGGATAACCGTGCGGATAGTCATCCGCGCGGCTGAAGCGGGCGAACGTGCCGTACAGCACCAGCGCAGACACACGCTGGGGATACGTGGCCGCGAACATCATCGCCATCGGCCCGCCCTCTGACACACCCCAGATCGCAGCCCGGTCCCAACCTGCCGCGTCGATCACCGCGCGCACGTCGTCCATGCGCTCCTCGAGCGTCGGCGGGTTCACCACGGGGTCTGACAAGCCCGTGCCGCGCCGGTCGAGCAGGATCACGCGCGCAAACTGCGCCAGCTTGTTGGCGAAGGCGGCAAACTCGTCCAGCGTCCAGACGTTCTCGACATTGGATGCCCAGCCGGGGATGAACACCAGGTTCACGTCGCCCGTGCCGAACACCTGATAGGCGATGTTCAGCTCGCCGCTCTTGGCGTAACGGGTCTCGATCTGGTTGGCGTCGAGCATGCGATCGATTTGATCACAGGCCCCCTACTGAGCCAACCGCTGGTCGAGTGCACGGGACAGTCGACCCTCCCAGTCATAGGCGGTGAGGTTCGTCGCGAGCACACGCTTGTTGATGATCTCCACGCGCGTGCGCACGCGGCCGCCGGCGTCCTGCACGTAGACAGCCACGTTTTCGCCCCAGGTGAAGAGCCCCACGCCGCCTTCTGCCAGCACAAGCCCATCGCCCTTGCTCTCCGACGCGACGCGCAAACCGGCATCCTGGACGGTCGCCAGCACGGCCTGCCACACCACGTCGTACGGCCGCTCATAGACACGAACGGTTCCCGTGCCTTTGGCCGCCTTGGCGTCAGCCATCGTCGAACAGCCGCCGACCATTGCCAGCAAGGCTGCAAGCAAGAATGCAAAGAACAGTCGTCTCATGAGCTCACGGGCCGGCGGCGAACGCGAATCCGATTCCATCGGTCAGCACCTGCGGCACGATGCCTCCATGCGTGCCAGAGTAGGCTTGCGAGGCGAGGACAAGCCGTTCGTAATTGCTGCGGCCTACTGTAGCGGCGTAGTCCAGGTTCGGACCGAAGTTGCCGGACGTCGCATAGGAGATGTGAAGTCGCGCCGGCAGCTCACGAAACGCCGCCGCGTAGCCCTGCTCCCAGCCGTAGGCGGTGGCGGTCATGCAGCTGATCGAGGCGTCGCTGGCCAGGTACGCGTTGAAACTCTTGCCGCCTGGGGCTTCCGAGAACAATGCGTAGAACACGAAGCTGCCGCCGTGCGAATGGCCGAACAGCGCCCGTTCGCCAGGGTTGCCGCCAATCGCCCCCTCCACGTAGGGAAAGAGCTCCTGGCGTATGAAGTCGAAGTACGCTGCCTGGCCGCCACCGTTGGCCGTGCAAGAGTTCGCAAGCACGAAGTCGCGGCTGCGTTGCCCCGCCGTTTGGATGCCGACGATGATGATGCGCCTGTGCGTGGACTCGGCGATGTTCACAGCAGTCTCGAACCAGCTTTCGCCATCGAGCATGTACAGCACAGGCAGGCCGGCGCGCGGCCCGGCGCTGGCGGGCGGCAGGTAGATGCTGAGCGGATACGAGTTGCCGGTGATGCGAGAGGTGATGATTCGAGTCTCGCGCGTTCCTTCCATCGGGTTGGCGTCATCGCCCGACGAACCACCGCCACAGCCGCTCAGTGCGCCGGCGAAAACGAGCATTGCAGCGGCTAGCTTGGGAAAGCCTCGCATAGGTGCATTGTGTGCGAGCCCATCGAGGCGCCCATGCGGTGTACTCCGTAGGGCCTGGCCGCGATCGGTGACCAACGCCGGGACCCCTCCCTTCGGATGAACCCCCAGGTACTCCGGTGACCTCTGCTCGTTCGACTTGAAGTCGACCTCTACTTGTCAAGGACCTGCCGCATGCAGCAACTTCACGAGTTGCAGCGCCGGGTTCTGCGGAGCCCAAAGTAAGGGAAAGATCTCCAGCGGCGCAAAGCCCCTGGCCAGGTAGAACTCTCGCGTCTGCGCATAGGCAAGGCTCTTGCTCGTGTGCGCCACCGTCTTCACCTGCAGGTACTTCACGCCCTGCCCCGCCAGCCACTGCTCTGCGTGCTCGAGCAAGGCCGAGCCGTGCCCTTGATTGCGGGCGTCGGCGTGGACAGCCACACAGTGAACCTCCCACGACTCCGGAAAGTGCTGCACCAGTGACATGAACGCGACGACAACGCCACCTTCACGGAGCGCAAACGTGGGCAGACGCGCGGTGTCTGCCGCGTACATGCGCAGCGCCTCCTCGATGCCAAACCATTGAGGCAGCGACCGCAGCACCGCTTCGCATGGGCTTCGAGTTGCAGTTGCGGACCGAGTAGTTCCATACTGTCTACCGCTTCGCCGGCTACGGGAACATCTCGAAGTAGCCTTGGCCCGAGTCGATGTACTCGCGGGTCTGCGGCACCTCGTAGGCCAGATCGTCGGCCAGCAAAGTGCGGAACTCGGCCCATTGCCGGCCATTGGCAAGGTCCCAGTGCTTCTGGATCAGGGCGCGCGTCTGTTCGGACACTGTCAGGCTCCAACGGCGCGCTCGAGCGAGCCGGCTACCGGTATCTGGCTGCCGTGATGAACTGACTGAAAGTCTCGCACCACACGACGACCGTGTTGTACCTGGACACGTCGACGCCCGGCGGCACGGTGACCAGAAAATTCTCGAAAGTCTTCACGTCGGCCACGCGCGCCATCTTGTCCTTCAGGCGCATGAAGTCAGCCTCCGTCTCGACGAACTCCGGCGACAGGTACAGCTTGTAGTCCGGCCCTGGCGCCAGCTTGCCCTCCAGCCCGATGCTGCTGGTGCCGACGCTGACGACACCTTCGCCCCAGTGCAGCGCGTCGCTGTCCTTCAGGCCGCGGCGGAACGTGCCCTTGTACTGAGCCGCCCCTGATTGGGCAGCTACCTCGGCGGCCGCTGGCGGACTTGGGGCGATCAGTATCGGCAGGGCGTAGATGCCCAAGGCGAAGCCCAGGGCCACGGCGATCAGGTGCGTTGCGAGCAGCAGGAGCTTCTTCATCATGACCGCTTCGTCGCCACGCCCGGGCGGACCTTACGGTGAGGTGTTGGAGCCGACCGCCAACGAAGGCACGCGGGCTTTCAAGCGACGGCCAAGGCGTACGCACTTGCCGCCGCGGCCACCAACGAGGCGATGCAGCGCACGTGGTTCCACAAGAGCCACTCGCGGACATAGACAGGCCAGTAGGCGGCAGCTTCCGTGGAACTAGGCGGTAGCGCGGCGAGCTTGTTGTTGCGAGGCACGTTGAACAGCATGGTGACCGCGACCGAGCCGGCCGTGTAGACCACGAACGAAAGAGCCAGCCAGGTGAACGCTTGCGAACGGCCGTCCGCCCGCGCCACAAGCGCGGCCGCAGCGAGCAGTGGCACAGCGCCGAGAAACGACCCCAGGAACAGCGGATGGATCACGGTGACGTTGATACGCTGCATGGCAGCCACGCCGTGAGCGGCGGGCAGCTCGGCCAGAGCGCGCATGACGAAGACCGAAAAGGCAAAGAACACGCCGCCCACGAGACCGGCTGCCAGCAGAGAGGCAATCACGACGGCGGTGAGCGTGGCCATCTGTCGTCTATTCGGCGACGCAGCACCGACTGCCCCGGTGGCTCACTGCCGCGACAGCACGATGTGAGTCGCCAGTGGCGACGCCACATGCTGCGTACACCCATACCCCAAGGCAGGGAGATCGATCCCGTCGAACAGCCGCTCACCGGCGCCCAGCAGCACCGGCGAAATGGCGATGTGCATTTCGTCGATCAGGCGCTGGCGCAGGTATTGCTGGATCGTGTTCACGCCGCCACCCACCCGCACGTCTTTGCCGTTGGCAGCCTCGCGCGCACGCTCGAGAGCGACGACCGGGCCTTCGGTGACGAAGTGGAAGGTCGTGCCGCCCTCCATCACCAGCGGTGGCCGCGCGTGGTGCGTCAGCACGAATACGGGCACGTGATACACCGGGTTCTCGCCCCACCAGCCTCGCCAGCTCTCGTCTGGCCACGGCCCACGAACGGGGCCGAACATGTTGCGACCCAGGATCCAGGCGCCCACGTTGTTGAAACCTCGCGCAGCGAAATCCTCGTCGATGCCGTCTTGTCCGGCATCCTTGCCGAACAGGTGCTTCTGAAACGTGCGCGTCGAGAGCGCCCAGCCATGCAGGGAGGTGCCGCCCACGCCGAGTGGGTTGTTCAGGTCTTGGTCAGGGCCGGCACCAAAGCCGTCCAGCGAGATGGTGAAGCTCTCTACGCGAAGCTTGGACATGCGGTCTCCCGAGGTTGCGACTCTGCCTGCAACATTGACGCACAACACCCGCCGGCGCAGAATCTTCGTCGCCCGGCGCTGCGAAACGAGAGATGCCTACCAAAGTCAGGGATCTGATCACGGCACTCGAGGCGGACGGTTGGTTCTGTGTGCGCCAGAAGGGGAGTCACCGGCAGTACCATCATCTTTCGAAGCCGGGCACGGTCACGGTTGCGGGCAAGCCGAGTATCGATGTACCACCGGGCACGTTGAACAGCATCCTCAAACAAGCAGGCCTCAAGAAGTGAGATGTACATGAAGTACCTGGTCGTGATCGAACGCGGTCCCTCGAGCTTCGGCGCCTACGTGCCGGATCTGCCTGGGTGCGTGGCGGTGGCGGCCACCCGCGAAGAGATCACCACGCTGATCCATGAGGCCATCGAGTTCCACATCGAGGGGCTGAAGCAAGACGGCTTGCCCATACCCGAGCCGAGTTCGACGCCAGAGCTCGTCGATGTCGACGCTTGATGCGTGAAGGTCTCTGAGGCAGCAGGCCATGAATGGCAGCGGAGGCGGTGGCAAGCCCGATCAGCAGAAGCATCGTGGTGAGCACCATCGTCAATGTCTCCGAGACCCTACTCGTCGAGAAACTTCCAGGTATCGGCCCCGTCGAATCGACGCACACGCACCGAGGCAATGAGCGCGGGATCGAAGTTGCCGAGGTTCACGCCGTGCTTGGCGCCGGGCTCGGGGTGCAGCGGCTCCCAATGAGTGACCACTCCGCAAGTCTTGCAGCGCACGTTGCGCAGCGTGCGGTCACCCCAGACGTACTCGGTGGTCGACTCCGGATGCCCGGTGATCTTGACGGTGCCGAACTCGAAGTACACCCAGGGCCCGCCATTGCGCCGGCACAGCGAGCAGTTGCACCGGGTGGCGACAGTGGGTGTCGACGGGAGTGTCAGGCGTACCGCGCCGCAGTGGCATGAGCCTTCATGCATGAACGTCTCCGAAGGGCTGGGCGCCGGCTCCGCTGGCGCCTCAATGGTGTGCATGTGCAATGGCGTGGCCCTGGCCCCTGGCGATGAGCCAGCGGTTCACAGGATATGCGGCAACGCCGGCAACCGCCAGCGAGAACGCCATGCTTGCCCAGAAGTGGAAGGAGTCGACCGCGGCATCCATCGCGCCGGGGATGGCAAGCATGAGCGCGTTGTCCACGATTTCCATGATCGTGATGGAGGCGGCGTCGGCAGCGAGCGCGATGCGCATTGCCGCGACAAGCGTGTAGCCACGGCGCAGAAACGGCACAGCCGTCAGCGCGAAGCCGGAGGCGAACGCAAGACCGACCGCCAGTGCAATGGTGGAGACGTTGCTCCAACCCAGCGCCGTGCCGATGAAGAGCCCAGCGATCTCGCCGATGGCACAACCGGCGAGGCAGTGCAAAGTGGCGATCAGCGCCGTGTGGTTCAGCGACTCGGTGCGCCCGGGTTGACCCAGGCCCGATGGGTGATGACCGTGGTGGGTGTGATCCATGCTGCGGCTCCAGATTGAACGAGTGCTCACAGCGTAGACCTTCCCATGATGGGAAGGTCAAGCAGTCATCTGTCGCCTGCCAGACCGCCCGAGCGCCAGCCCTCGGGCGTTTCGCTCATGATGTCGCCTGCCCTGGCCTTTGCGTCGTCCAGCGGTCGAATCTCGAGCGCCAGGCCATACGCGAGGCACGGGTTCTGCGCCGCCAGCGCCGCGGCTTCGTCGAGGCTGCCCGCCACGATGAACCAGTAACCGCCGACGAGCTCCTTGCTCTCGGTGAACGGGCCGTCGACGACGCCTTGCCTGGATACCACCTTGGTCTCGGCGTGCAGCCGGCTGCCCCGCAGCATGCGCCCCGACGCAAGGTTGTGTTCGTACCAGGTGTAGAAGCGGTCGATGGCCGCTTGCACATCGTGCTTGGATGCGCCTTCGTCCCACTGGCCGCGCGAGATGACCAGGTAGTGCTTCTTCAAAGTGGGTTCGTTCATGCGAGCAGAAGGGTTAGACCGACCTTCGCGACGGTTCGCTCTTGTGCAGAAACTTGGTGTACAGGTCGCGCGGCGGTGCGATGGAGAGCGACTTGAGCACCTGGCCCACATTGCCCCGGTGATACGCGCCGTGCGTGATCACGTGAAGAAGGACCTCTTCTCTGGACATGCGGCCGGCGTCGCCGTCGGTGAAGGTGAATTCGACAACCGACGAGAGCTGCTTGCTGGAAACGCCGGCGACATACGCCTGGTACCAGGCATCGGTGGCCGCCACGTCGGTGCGCAACTGCTCGAGTGAAGGCGTGGCCTTGGTGTTGGTGGCCTCGAAGGGGCCGGGCTCGCCGGCGAGGCGAGCGCGAAAGAGCCGATCGACCACATAGATGTGGTTGAGCGTGCGGATGCAGCTGTGCAGCTGCTCGGCGTGCTGCTCGGGCAGCTTGGCCAGCAGCGCAAACAGCTCGGCGTCGGCCCAGGCCTTGTAGCCGAAGAGAGACTTCAATGTGGTGGTGGACATGGTGTTCTCAGCCTCGGTTTTCTGGCGGCGACTCTATCTCAGCGTAGATCTCGAGCACGTTGCCATCGGGGTCGCGAAAGAACAGCGTGCGGTGACCGAACGGTTGATCTGTTGGGCCCGAAATGATAGCGACGCCACGCTCTTGCAGCACGGCAGCGCAGGAGGCCACCTCACTGGGTGCGACCCGGAACGCGAGCTGCAGCGAAAGAGCACCGACGGGAAGTGCCGGGTCGTTGAACCGACCACCATGCTGAGTGAGTGCCAGGAGATTCGATCCGACACGAAACTCGAGCCAACGGGGGCTGAGCTCCCGATGCAATGGAAAGCCGAGCGTCGTGCCGTAGAACGCGCGCATCTCGGGCATCTGGCGCGCGTAGATGACGGTGTAGTCGATGCTGCGAATGGGAAGCTTGGGATCCATTGGCACCGCCGAGGTTGTGTGCGACCTGACTTCAGCCGACGGTGCCACCGTCCGTGCCGGCCAGCGACGACAGGTGTTCCACCTGCCATTGGAACTCCGGCTCGAAGGACTCTCGATCGGCGACGGCTCCGTAGCCGCCCTGGCCGTAGACCATGGCGTAAGCGGCGTACTCGGCGGCCTGCAATGCCTTGCCCGCCAACGCATTGGCAACGGCGTAGGTCGCAGAGACCGCGGCGTGACCCGTACCGTCGATGGACTTCGACCCCGGGTGCCGATTGGCCAGGCGAGCCGCCTGGGCTGCCAATGCCTCCAGGTGCGCCCGGCCAACCGCACCACTGAGGAACTGACCCAACCCGAACAGGCAATCGGCCACCATGGGCTCTTCGATGAAGTGCTTCACCCGAAGCGCGCAGGCGTAGGCGAACTCCAGGCGCAGGCGCTCATGAATGGGATCGCTCAGTGAGACCTTTGTGGCGAGGCGTTCGAGCGCTTGGTTCATTGCTTCGCAGCTGACCGCGTACCGCTCAGAGCGGCAGGGGCTGGAACTCGGAAAACGGGTGCTGTGCCTCTGCCAGGCCAGAGACCGGCACGTACTCGCACACGGCCTCGAACTCGGCCCACAAGGCAAGCACGGCGGGGTTGTGGTGGGCCTTTTCAATCGCATCAGGCGAGAGCCACTCAAAGACCTCGACCACCGTGCCGTCGGCGGCCTGCATGGCGTAGCGCGGTCTCTCGGTGACGAGGCCTTGCTCCTGAAGCACGCGCCAATGCTTCTCGACGACCGCCAACAGCTGCTGCTGCATGGCGGGTTTGGGCTTGAAAGCAGCGATCACGAAACGGCCCATGGCACCCCCCATTCACCCGCCAGCACCACACTGAACACTCACTGTTGAAAACGCCGCTGAAGCTGGGTCAGTGTGAACGCGTTGCCTTGCTCAAAGAACTGCCGCATCTTCTGCGATTCGTCATCCGGGCCAAAGCCCATGCCCACGATGCGAAGCGTGGTCTTGCCGTCCGCCGTCGGCTGGAAGTAGAGCACCGTCCACATATCGCCGATCCTGGACTTGAAGGGGAACTTCTCCGGCGCCTTGGACACCTTGATGGACAACATGCGCTCCGGCTCATACGCCAGGATCCGGTTCTCGATTGTTGCGGCGTCGCCCAAGGCTCCCTTGGGGTCGTAGTTGGCTCGCATGAGGCCATCCACTCGCAGGTCGATGTCTGCGTGGGGTGCCAACCAAGACCTGAGACCTGCAGTCGTTGCCCAGGCGCTCCAGACGGCGGCAACAGGCGCGCTGACGATGCCCTCTGCGACGATCGACTCGGACGCTCTAGCCGTTGCAGCCAGACCTGCAAAGGCGAGCAATATGGTTAGCCAGCAAGACTGCTTCATTGGTGCCCTCCCGCGGCAGGCCCAGCGCCGGTTGATCGGACCCTGCGCGTCACTGCAGATGTGGTGCATTTCTCGTCAAAGACGCCGGGTGATCATTGGATCACCTCGTCCGCGCGCACCAGCAGTGACTGTGGGATCTTCAGGCCGAGCGCCTTCGCGGTCTTGAGATTGATCGACAACACGAACCTGCTTGGCTGCTGAACGGGAAGGTCGGCTGGCTTCGTGCCCCGCAAGATCTTGTCCACAAAGTACGCGAAGACACGATCATTCTCCGCGCTGTCGAACAGCAGCGACAGCAAGCCGCCAGCCTCCAAATACTCTATCCCGGAAACAATAGTCGGGAGCGCATGCCGCAGCGCGGCACGCATGAGCAGGCCTCGGTCCGGAATGAATATGTGCTCTTCATCGACGATCAACACCTGCGCCTGCCGTCGAGCCAATTCGGCGACCGCGTTCTCCAGTTCGCTGGCAGCTGCAACCTCGACAATGACCGGTTGCATGCCGAACGATCGATAAGGTCTTTCCAGTTCCTCGCGCGTGTAAAACCCAACAATGGGACTGGCCGGATCGACCAGCACGCCGATCCGCTGCGCGGATGGCAAGAGCTCGCGCGCGAGTTCCGCACGCTTGTTGCGGAGCTCGGGAGTAATCCCAAAGCCGGTGATATTGCCGCCCGGCCTGGCCAGGCTCGCGACGAGGCCGGCGCTGACGGGGTCGCCCGCGATCATCATGACGATAGGAACTCGCGTCGTGGCATTCTTGGCCGCGATGGCGGCAGCCGTGCCCAGCGTTCCGATGATCTCTACGTTGAGCCGGACCAGTTCTTGCGCATACGGTTGGAGCAGCTCGGGCCTACCGCCAGCGAAGCGGAAGTCGACGACCAGGTTCTTGCCCTCGATCCAGCCAAGCGCGCCCACAGATGTCCAAAACTGTTGAAGCTCGGCGGGAGTTGGGCCGAAACCGGTCTCTAAGATGCCTATGCGGCGTACCGTGGTCGTGGGTTGCGCGCGCACACCGAGCGCCCCGCCCAGAACGAGCGTGCCAACGAGCGTTGCGAGAGCGCCGCGACGATCCATGGCCTAACTTTGCCGACGAAAGGGGCGGCTCGAACTTACGCGGCCACGATCTCGTGGGAGGCGTTGTCCACGACGACAGGGCATTGCAGAAACGTGAGAGCGGGTTCCGTGCCGTACTTGCCGCGAACGAACGCCTTCCACTCCGCCGTGTAGACACGATCGGCGTCTTCGCGCGACGCCCACAGATAAATGCCACCGGCCTTCGACCCGTCTTCCGAGAGGAAATAGTACTTGCGGATCAGGCCCGGCATGTCCCGGTACTTGGGGGCGGTGCTCAGGAAAGTCTCCTTCGCCTGGGCCAGCGAGATGGCCTGCGGCAGCTTGAACTCGACGATGGCCGTGATCATGAAGTCTCCTTCGAGAGTGATGCGGGCAAGCGTGTATTGGGTTGCGATGTCGATTTCGCCGTTGATTGTTCGTCGTATCGGTGAAGCTTTTCAAAGCGACCAGCCAAACACCAGGAAAACCCTATGACCAAGAAGATCTTCGTCAGCCTGCCGGTCAAGGACCTCAAAGCCTCGATCGCCTTTTACAAGGCCTTGGGGTTCGAGCAGAACCTGCAATTCAGCGACGACTCCGCTGCCTGCATGGTGTGGAGCGAGGCGATCAACGTGATGGTGATCACGCACGCCAAGTGGCGCACGTTCACGCAACTGCCGTTCCCACCGGCTGGAACGGCCGGGCTGATGCTCTCGCTCGCGCTGGACAGCCGCGATGCCGTCGACGCGATGAACCGCGCCGCGGCGGCGCATGGCGGGCAGGCCGATGTGAACCCAGCTGACGACATGGGCTTCATGTACACACGCGACCTTGCTGACCCCGACGGGCACATGTGGGCCGCGCTCTGGATGCAACCGGTCGCGACTGAGCAACCCGCGCAATAGAGCGCGCGACCGGCGGAGTGACGCGATGCCTCGGTACATGATCTCGTTCGACGACGGCTCAATGGACCACATTGCTGAAGCAGACTGGCCTGCGGTAGGCGAGGCTGCGCACGCGGTGGTTCGGGAGGCCAAGGACGCCGGGGTCTGGATCTTTGGCGGGGGGATCCTCCGCCAGCAGGCAACCATGGTCGCGGTGGATGGGGCTGTCTCGATGGGCCCGGTGCCGGAGACAAAGGCGGTCATTGGGGGCTTCTCGATCATCGAGGTTGCTTCGCGGGAGCAAGCGCTCGTGTGGGCGGCGCGCATAGCCAAGAGTTGCAGATGCACGCAAGAAGTACGCGAGATCATGTTCGATCCGGAGTCCTGATCGTGTTGCAGCACGCCCTACTCCACGTCGAGCGTATACGTCACGGCCTGCAGCATGCCCGGCAACGCGCCGCCGAAGTTGACCACGTGGCGGCCGGGTGGCAGCGGCCGCAGCATCACGTAGTAGCCGTTGGCGGCCGACGGGTACACGCGCCGCGGCGGCTGTGCGGCGGCGCCCAGGTCGAAGCACTGGCGCGTGGCCTGCCGGTGCGACGCGAGCTCGTGGAAGCGGGTGTCGTCGATGTCGAGGATCAGCGCGGCCACGTCGTCGGTGGACACCGCGGCCTCGCTCATCACCGACATGCAATTGGGCGGCGGCACCGCGCCCGGCCGGGGATAGACCACGTAGTTGATCAGCGGAAAGAACAGGTGCTTGCCCGCCGGCACCTTGCAGGCCCGGATGGTGCGGCGCGTGCCGTAGGTGCCGGCCAGGAACCACACGTCGCCGGATTGCCTGGCGCTGCACAGGGCCCCCGTGCGGTCGGCCACCGGGCTGCTGTCGCGCTCGAACGAGCGCGCCCACTGCCACCAGGCCACCGACCACTCGGCCTGCGTGCGGCCGGCGATGGCCTCGCCGGGCGGCACGAGCACGGCCTTGTCGGCGCGGGCGGTGCCGAGCAGCAGCAGGCAGACGAAGGCAGCAGTGCCTCGAATGGTGAACGGTTTCATCCGCATTGTTCGCCCGGAAAGCGCTGCAGGATGTGGTGATCGATCATGCGATGGCTAACGATTGAGTTCACCCGCCTGCGGAAGCGGGCGAAGCCCGCTGTAGCAGGTCGGCTGCAAAGAAGGGTTAGCCCGCACGATCACGGCGCGAGTAGTCGCCGAGCGAAGTCCCTAGCCTGCATGAGATCTGTGTCGTTGGCCAGGTCGCGTGCAAGAACTGCGGTGACCCACTTGGGGCCGTGACCGTCCACGGCTCTGCAGAAGCCCTCCAATTCCCCCACCTCAACAACGTGGAGGCCTGCAGACCTGAGCGAAGTTAGCAATCGATCGCAGGCGCGCGTGGGCTCGCCAGAGGGGACAAACGCCTTTCCTACCAGCTTGGCGTTTGACCAAGCGGTTGATCGCTTGAGGATCGACTGCAACTCCGTACGAACCTTCTCTGCCAGTATCGTGCCAGAGGCGCTGGCAAGTACGCGCTCGACCTCACGCTTTACGTCGGCGGTATTGAGGTCCGGACGCTTTGCGTCAACGGCCGTCTTAACGGTCCTCCAGTCCGACTCGAGCGAGCTCCAGTCACAGCCAAGCGCCTCAGTGACCGCGCGAAGGGGCTGCTCGTCGGCCAAGATATCGAAGTCAGCGATTGCTTGAACAGGAACATCAACCTCACGCAGTGACCGCACCACGAGAGGCATGCGAGCTTTGCCGCCGCAATGCGTGAACAGTATGTCTGGACGCTTTTGTTCAGAATCGCCAGCGGTATCGAGTGAATCGAGCATTGCCGAGTAGAAACGGCAGTCGGCGTCACCTTCGCAAACTATGGCGACCTCATGAAAGAGGCCATCTAGGATGTTGGAGTAGCGGAGAAGCGGATCTCCCCACAACTCCTGGATTCTGTGGTTGTCGAGCAGCCGAACTTTGTTTGTGTCACCTTCTCTCTGTATTCGAACGACCTTCACATCTGGTGAATTCGCATCGAGAACACCACGCAAGATGTCGGCGCTATGGGTGGCGAGGAACAACTGGCGCTTGTCGCCACGATCTTCCACCAAGAACGTTCCGAGAAGCTTGGCCTGCGGCGGGTGGAGGAATGCCTCAGGCTCGTCGATTAGCATGATCGTCTCGCGACCCACGGACGTAGCGAGCAGCACGCCCGCAAAGCTCCGCATGCCATCACCCTGCGTCTGCAGCTGTGGCAGCGTCTCGAGGCGCTCGATGTAGCTCAGGCTAACGCGATCCTCACCTTCGAGAATCTCTGGCCGTTCCCCAACGTGAAGTGGAACATTGGAGCCCGCGTTGCGGTGCACGATGAGGTCGGCCGCGAATGCCTTGCGAAATTTGGCGCTCAGGGATAGCTCCAGCTTGTCGTCGCGCTGGAGGTGATGAATTGGATGACTTGGTCCTTGCTGGGTTAGAGACACGTGCCCAGGCGGATTGCAGATGCCAAGTCGCTCATCTGCTGACAGAAAGTGGCACATCCACCGAGCGACCGGGCCCAATGCGTTGTCGCCGCGCTGCCAGTAAGCGTTGAATTGAGATCTATGAATGTTCTGCCCAACGCCCGCGTAGACCGGATCTTGTGGATTCTCCGGGAGTCGCTTGGCCCACGATTCGATCCACCGAGTGAACTCCTCAGCTGTTCCAGCCTTGCTCGTCGTGAGAGATCGAAGTACGGGACTCTGCGATGCAGGTTGATTGAGCTTGTCGCGAATTGCGCGCAACGTCGCGCTCTTGCCAGCGTTGTTGGGCCCAACTACAAGGACGATGTCCTTTGGGGAGAACGACAGCCTCGATCCATCACTAAACTCGAGCTCAGAGACGTTTACCGACGGGTGACTGCAAGTGCTGACTGTGGGCATGGGGGCGAGGTTACTGTGTGCGGGCTAACGATTGAGTTCAGCCGCGTGCGGCGGCCGCAGCCTGACGCACGTCGGGTGCAACGAAGGACTAGGCAGCACCGCGCTTTCCGGGCTTTGCTTTGAGCTCCTCCAGGAGCCGCCGTTCTTCAGACTGAAGGTCTTGTCGCAAGCGGTCCATGATCTGCTTTGCCCAGACTGCAGTATCGCGAACTGCATCGACGCGAACAACTCGGATCAAGCAGCTCACATTTTCTGGAATGCGTGCCGAGAACAAGAAGTCTGCGTGCATTACCTCGGTGAGATGCAGATTGCCGTCCGAGATCAGCTCGCACTCGAATATGGGTGCACTTACAACAATGACCGGCAGCGACGCAGCGATGGTGTCCCAACCACCAACCGACTTTGGCGGGAAGATGCCTTTGCAGGCAGACAGTACCGCCATTGCAGCTTCATAGCCGGGATCATTGCCTTTTGAGAACGCCTGCCGCAGTGCATACCCACAGCGGCCACTTGCCTGCAAGTGTGGCATGACACTGAGTTGATCGATCTTGTGACGATGCAACGCGCCAATTGCACGGGGCGTGAACACGGCGCGAGCCCGCAATCGGTTGTATCCCTCCAGTACGTCGTTCGCAGTCAATACCACCCAAGGACTGGGATTGGACTTGCACTCGACAACTGTGGCAAGGTCTGTGAACCCAAGGAAGTCTGGGTCGTTGGCGAGTACATCGATCTCGCGCCCTTTCTCAGAGATTGGGTCTGCATAGGTCGTTGACTGCCGAACTTCAAAACCAGCCTCTCGAAAGGCAGCAGCGGCCTGCATTTCCAGCGGAAACCCGGACGTCTCAAGCCACGCTCGCACCTTCGAAGGAAGATCGGGCATCTGTGCTGCCTAACGTTTGAGCTCACCTGCGGGCGACAGACAGCGAAGCCGGCTGGCGAACGTCAGTTGGAGAGAAGGGTTAGCCCGCACTGCCTTCGCCTCTCATTTTGTTGGCGAGGGCTTCGAGCGCAGCAGTTACGGCCTCGATCTCCTTTTTGAATCGATCGCGATGGCTGGGTGTTACAGACTCACTGTCCATTTTGATCGACTCGATTCGCGCATTTGCCGCGGCAACGGAAATCTGCGCGACCGTCGCACGATAGAGAGCTTGCTGCGCAGATACCTGGCGAGCAAGTTCCTTGCGTGATGACGCCATCTCTTCGCGCTGGAGTCTCAGTTCCTCCTGCTGCGTAGACAGTTGCTGCTGCTGAAGGCGGACCGTAATCAAGAGACCGGCGAACGCGAGGCCACTGAACAGGGCATTCACCGAACCAAATAGATCGCCGAACTGGCCGCGCTCGCCCCAGCCGGGGAGGAAGTACAGCGCTGCTGCCCAGGTAGAGAGCCACAGAAGTAGCACAGCGGCCAATGTAGCGATGACAAAGCGACTCGTTGACATAGCGCCTTCGCTCACTTGTGCGGGCTAACGAATGAAAGGGACTTCCCCGTCCCGAGGTGTCCGCTGTGAAGCGGAGTACGGCAACGGAGTGCCAAGATGGGAAGTGGGAAGTCTCATCAACTCACATCAGAAGGGGAGTTAACCGGCCAGCGACGGCGCGCCACCAAGCCCGGACCGCATAGTGTTGCTTCCTCCGTCCGTGCAGGAGCTGGTGCCTCCAGGGCAT
>CALMQI010000070.1 GCA_937871935.1 uncultured Burkholderiales bacterium | reverse complement strand
ATGCTCGACGAAGTGCAGTGCGGCATGGGCCGCACCGGCAAGTGGTTCGCGCACCAGTGGGCCGGGATCCACCCCGACGTGATGCCGCTGGCCAAGGGCTTGGGCTCGGGTGTACCGGTCGGCGCGGTCGTCTGCGGCCCGAAGGCGGCGAACGTGTTCGGCCCGGGCAACCACGGCACCACGTTCGGCGGCAACCCGCTGGCGATGCGCGCCGGGGTCGAGACCATCCGCATCATGGAAGAAGACGGCCTGCTCGCCAATGCGGCGGCCGTCGGCGCCCTGCTCAAGTCGGGCCTGGAGCGTGAGCTCGCGGGCGTGAAGGGCGTGGTCGAAGTGCGCGGCCAGGGCCTGATGCTCGGCATCGCGCTCGACCGCCCGTGTGGCGACATCCTCGGCCGCACCGCCAAGGCCGGCCTGATGCTGAGCGTGACGGCCGAGCGCGTGATCCGCCTCGTGCCGCCGCTGATCCTGAGCGCCGACGAAGCCGCACAGATCGTGGCGATCCTGTGCCCGATGATCAAGGCCTTTCTCTCCGAAGCGACGTGATGAAACCCGGCATGAGCCTCATCAAGCACTACCTGCAGTTCAAGGACTTCCGCGCCGAGGAGTACGTCTACCTGTTCGAGCGCGCCGCGACGATCAAGAAGCGCTTCAAGAACTACGAGAAGTACACGCCGCTGGTCGACCGCACGCTGGCGATGATCTTCGAGAAGGCGAGCACGCGCACCCGCGTCAGCTTCGAGGCCGGCATGTACCAGATGGGCGGCTCGGTGGTGCACCTGACCGCCGGCGACAGCCAGTTCGGCCGCGCCGAGCCGATCGAGGACGCAGCGCGCGTGATCAGCCGCATGGTCGACATCGTGATGATCCGCACCTTCGAGCAATCGAAGATCGAGACCTTCGCGGCGCACTCGCGCGTGCCGGTGATCAACGGCCTGACCAACGAATACCACCCCTGCCAGATCCTGGCCGACGTATTCACCTACATCGAGCAACGCGGCTCGATCCAGGGCAAGGTGGTGGCCTGGGTCGGCGACGGCAACAACATGGCCAACACCTGGCTGCAGGCCGCCGACATTCTCGGCTTCACGCTGCATGTCAGCACACCGAGCGGCTACGAGATCGATCGCCAGTTGGTCGGCATCAACAACCCGGCCTGCGTGAAGACCTTCAAGAGCCCGTTTGCCGCCTGCGAGG
Source organism: uncultured Burkholderiales bacterium (assembly GCA_937871935.1). GTDB lineage: Bacteria > Pseudomonadota > Gammaproteobacteria > Burkholderiales > Burkholderiaceae_C > JAEUPI01. Next base: position 2,935 of record CALMQI010000070.1, on the reverse strand, counting down.
GTGCGCACCTGGTCACCACCGACGTCTGGACCAGCATGGGCTACGAGGCCGAGAACGCCGAGCGCCAGAAGGTCTTCGCCGACTGGTGCGTGGACGCGCAGATGATGCAGCTGGCGCAGAAGGACGCGCTGTTCATGCACTGCCTGCCCGCGCACCGCGGCGAGGAGGTCTCGGCCGAGGTGATCGACGGCCCGCAATCCGCCGTCTGGGACGAGGCCGAAAATCGAATGCACGTGCAGAAGGCATTGATGGAATTCCTGCTGCTCGGCCGCATCGGCTGATCGCGCGCGAGCCTCGATGCGCGGTTTGCATCTCACCGCCGACCTGTTCGATTGCCGGGACCCCGACGGGCTGATGACCGCGGGCGCGCCGCTGGTCGCGCTGTGCGAGCAGCTCGCGCGTGGCGCCGGCCTCAGCGTGGTCGGCCGCTATTTCCACGCGTTTCCGCCGGGCGCTCACGGCACCGTCGGCTGGACCGGCGTGCTGCTGCTGGCCGAGTCTCATCTGGCGATTCACACCTGGCCCGAGCAATCCGCGGTGACGCTGGACGTCTTCGTCTGCAACGTCGGGCGCGACAACACCGCGCCGGCACACCGGCTGCTCGACGCGCTGGTCGGCCACTTCGCGCCGAAGCGCGTGCGACGCCAGCAACTGGTCCGCGGCATCGACAACGCCGACGCGTGAGAGCCTGCCCATGAAGACCGCGGTGATCACCGACCTGCACGCCAACCGCGAGGCGGTCGAGGCCGTGATGAACCATGCGCAGGGGCAAGGTGCCAGCGTCCATGCCTTCCTCGGCGACTTCGTCGGCTACGGCGCCGACCCGGCCTGGGTGGTCGACCTGGTGCGCGAGCAGGTCGGCCGCGGCGCACTGGCGATCCAGGGCAATCACGACCTCGCCACCGTGCTGGGCGTCAATCCGGCGATGCGGCCTGACGCCAAGGCAGTGATCGAATGGACCCGCTCTTCGCTCGACGCCGCGCAGCTCGACTTCCTGCAATCGCTGCCGCTGTCGCAGCGCCACGGCGAGCTGCTGTTCGTGCATGCCAACGCGTATGCGCCCGGCGCCTGGGATTACATCCTCAATGCCGAGCTGGCGCTGCGAAGCATGCTCGCCACCCCGTGCCACGTCACCTTCTGCGGCCACATGCATCAGCCGCGCCTGTTCCACGCCGCGGCCACCGGCCGCACCGGCGAGTTCGCGCCGAAGCCCGGCGCGCCGATCGCGCTGCGGCCCGAGGGGCAGTGGCTGATCATCCCCGGTTCGGCCGGCCAGCCGCGCGACGGCAATCCCGACGCGTGCTATGCGATCTACGACGACCAGCTGCCGAGCATTGCCTACCACCGCGTGCCCTACGACCACAACAAGGCTGCCGACAAGGTACGCGCCGCCGGCCTGCCGCTGCGCCTGGCCGCACGTCTGCAGACAGGGCATTGACGCCCACCCCGAGGCGGCCCCGGCCGCCTCCTCCTCTAGGGCGCGCCACCAGCGGACCGGCGGAGCCGGATCCGCGGCGTCCACTTGACATAAACACTAGTTTCCGCGCAAGCGGAAGCGCTGCAGCTTGCCGGTCTCGGTACGCGGCAGGGTGTCGCGGAACTCGATGGCGCGCGGGTACTTGTACGGCGCGATCGACTGCTTGACAAAGTCCTGCAGCGTCTTCACCAACGCCGCGTCGGCCAAGGTGCCCGACCTGACGACCACGAAGGCCTTGACGATCTGGCCGCGTTCGTCGTCGGGCGCGCCGACCACCGCGCACTCGGCCACCGCCGGATGCAGCAGCAGTGCCGACTCGACCTCCGGGCCGGCGATGTTGTAGCCGCCGCTGATGATCATGTCGTCGGTGCGCGCCTGGTAGACGAACTGGCCGTCGTCGGCCACGCAATAGGCGTCGCCGGTGAGGTTCCAGCCGTTCTGCACATAGGTCGTCTGTCGCGCATCGGCCAGATAGCGGCAGCCGGTCGGCCCCTTCACCGCGAGCCGACCGACCTGCCCGCGCGGTACCTCGCGGCCCTGCGCGTCGAGCACGCAGGCGCGGTAGCCGGGCACCACCAGCCCGGTGGCGCCGCCGCGCGCCTGGTCTTCGCGCGCCGAGATGAAGATGTGCAGCAATTCGGTCGAGCCGATGCCGTCGATCATCTCGATGCCGCTGGCCTGCTTCCACAAGGTACGGGTCGCCGCCGGCAGCGCCTCGCCGGCCGACACGCAGTGGCGCAGGCTGTCGAGATCGTGGTCGTGAGCCAGCGAGGCCATCATGCGGTAGAAGGTGGGCGCGGTGAAGCAGACCGTCGCCTTCTCGTCGGTGACGGTGCGCAACAAGAGCTCCGGGGTGAGCTTCTCGCGCAGCAGGGTCGACGCACCGACGGCCAGCGGAAACAGCAGCAGACCGCCGAGGCCGAAGGTGAAGGCGAGGGGCGGCGTGCCACAGAAGACGTCGTCGGCCGAGGGCTTCAGGATGTGCGTCGGGAAGCAGACGCAGATCGCCATCACGTCGCGATGGAAGTGCATCGTGCCCTTCGGCTTGCCGGTGGTGCCGGAGGTGAAGGCGATGAGCGCTGGATCGTCGGCGGCGGTGAGTATTGGGGCGAACGTGGATTCAGCGCTTTGCACGAGCTCCTCAAGATCGTCGAAACCAACAAGACAACGTAGATTGGAAGAAATCCGACCAGCCGCTTCGACCTCGCTCATGAGCGCATCATCGACGAGTGCGTGTGAGATGTTTGCCTTTTCTATAAGGACGCCAAGCTCGCTCCTGCGCAATAGCGGCATTGTAGCCACCACCACGCCGCCAGCACGGATTACGCCCCACCACGCCACCATCGCCCATGGCGAATTCGGCGCGTGGATCAGCACTCTGTTCCCTGGAACCAGCCCGAGCTTCGTAGTTAGCGCGCGCGCAACCCTGCTGGCGCCTTCGAGGAGCTTCATGTAGGT
>CALMQI010000069.1 GCA_937871935.1 uncultured Burkholderiales bacterium | reverse complement strand
CCTGAGCCCACCGCCGGCTGCGGTAGACGCACTGACACGAGACTTCGGCTTCAGCGCGCTGGCCACACCGGCCGGCTTCGACCATGTGCTGGGCGTCACCGTGGTCGATGCGCACGGCAAGATCTACGCGCAGGTGTACGGCGAGCGTTTGACGCCCGACCAGCTCGGCGAACCGCTGCGCCTGTTGCTGCGCGGCGCACCGATGCCGCCGCAATTGGGCCTGGCCGAATTGATCGAGCGCGTGCGCATCATCTGCACCGTCTACGACCCCAGCACCGGAACCTACCGCTACAACTACGGGCTGATCATCGAGATCGCCGGCGGCGTGACCTTCATGATCGCGATGATCGTGTTCTTCGCACTCGAGTGGCGCACACGCCGGCGCGCGCGCCGCGGCCAGCTAGAGCCTGTGCCGCCGGCCGCCGGGGTGTTCGAATGAAGGGGCGCCAGAAACGCAGCGCGCGCGAAGCCGCGCTGGCCGGATACCGGCGTATCGAACATGGCTTCGACGCGGTGTTCGGCGCGGCTGCGAACCCGCTGCGCCATCTCGGCGCGCTGGCCTTCATGATGTTCTGGCTGCTCGCGCTCAGCGGCATCTACCTCTACGCGGTGCTCGACACCTCGGCGGTCGACGCCTATCGCTCGATAGACAGGCTGTCGCGCGAGCAGTGGTACCTGGGCGGCCTGCTGCGCAGCCTGCACCGCTACGCCGCCGATGCCTTTGTGCTGCTGATGCTGGCGCACTTGGCGCGCGAATGGCTGTTCGGCCGCTACCACGGGTTTCGCCGTTTTTCGTGGTTGACCGGCGTGCCGCTGCTGGTGTTTGCTTTCGTCAGCGCGATCGGCGGCTTCTGGCTCAACTGGGACCAGCTCGGCCAGTTCTCGGCCGTGGCCACCGCCGAGTGGCTGGACTGGTTGCCGATTTTCGCGTCGCCGATGACGCGCAACTTCCTGACCACCGCGGCCGTCAGCGACCGGCTGTTTTCGCTGTTCGTGTTCGTGCACCTGGGCGTGCCGTTGCTGCTGGTGTTCGGTCTGTGGTTCCACATCCAGCGCATCAGCCGCGCCGCGGTGTTTCCGCCGCGCGCGCTGGCATGGGGCACGCTGGCGAGCCTGCTGGCGCTGGCGCTGGCCGCGCCGGTGCTCAGCCACGCGCCGGCCGACCTGTCGCGCGAGCCTGCCACGCTGGCGCTCGACTGGATCCTGCTGTTCGTGCACCCGTTGGGCCTGGCCACCAGCCATGCGGCGGTCTGGGTGGTGCTGAGCCTGGTGCTGGTGTGGCTGCTGGCGTTGCCGTGGTTGCCGCCGCGTCAGGCGGGTGCCGGCACCGTGCAGCGCGCAAATGCGCAGACGCCGGTCGCGGTAGTCGACCCGGTGAACTGCAATGGCTGCCGCCGCTGCTTCGACGATTGCCCTTACGCCGCGGTGACGATGGTGCCGCATCCGCTGCGACGCAACCGGCAGCTGGCCCAGGTCGACCCCGACCTGTGCGCGAGCTGCGGCATCTGCGTGGGGGCCTGCCCGTCGTCGACGCCGTTTCGCAGCGCTGCCGAGTTGGTGACCGGCATCGACATGCCGTCGGCGCCGATCGGCCAATTGCGCCGGCGCCTGCAGCGCGCGCTGGCGGCGATGGACCCGAAGGCGCCGCGCCTGGTGGTGTTCGGCTGCGATCACGGCGCGGCGGTGGCCGCGCTGGCCGCACCCGACGTGGCCGTGTTCAGTCTGCTGTGCACCGGCCAGCTGCCGCCGTCGTTCGTGGAGTACGCGCTGCACGACGGTGCCGACGGCGTGCTCGTCACCGGCTGCGCCGGCTCGAGTTGCGAGTTCAGGCTCGGCACGCTGTGGACGGCCGATCGCCTGGCCGGCCTGCGCGAGCCGCACCTGCGTGCCCATGTGCCGCGCGAGCAGCTCGCCATCGCCTGGGCCGACCCCGGCGACGAGGCTGGACCGCAGGCTGCGCTGCAACGCCTGCGCCGGCAGATCTCTCACGCCACCGCCGCTGTGGCCCCAATTGCGATCCCCGTTCACGAGCCATGAGTGACACCCACACCACCGGGCCGGCGGGCTGGCTCGGCCAGTTCCTGCTGTACGGCCTGTTTGCCGTGATCGTCGGCGTGTTCTCGCGCTGGCCTGCCTACCAGCACCTGGCCCCGGACCAGGCGCTGCTCAAGCTCAGCTTCAACCACCAGGGCAAGCCCGTCTCGGAGTGCAAGCGCCCCAGTGCCGAGGAGCTGGCCAAGCTGCCGCCGAACATGCGCGCGCCGGTGGTGTGCCCACGTGAACGCTCGCCGATCACGGTGGAGCTCGACGTCGACGGCAAGGCCGCGCTGCGCCATGTGGCGCTGCCCAGTGGCCTGTCGCGCGACGGTTCGTCGGCGGTCTACCACCGCATCGAGCTGCCCGTGGGCACGCACCAGCTCGCCGTGCGCCTGAAGGACGACGTGCGCAGCGCCGGTTTCGACTACCGGCGCGAGGCCACCGTCACGCTGAAGCCGGCGCAGATTCTGGTGATCGACTTCGACCCTGAAAAGGGCGGCATTACATTGCAATGAGTACGCTGACCAAACGACTGCCGCGCGGCGCAACCGCCAGCGCGACGAACGCATCGGCACCCGCGCCGGCGGCCAGCCCCGCGAGCTACTCGCTGGCGGTGCCGCGAGACCTGCCGGCGCAACTGGCCCGCACCTGGCTGTGGCTGGGCCTGCTGGCGCTGATCGGCTCCGGCCTTTTCTCGGTGCTGCTGGTGGTGTCGCGCACGCCGGGCCTCAACCAGTGGCTGCCGCTGGCGGACTTCTTCCGCGTCGCGCTGGTAGTGCATGTGGACCTGTCGGTGCTGGTGTGGTTCATTGCGATGGCCGGCCTGCTATGGAGCCTGATCGGCACGTCGGGTGACGGGCGCGTCAGCCGTCTGGCCGGCCGGGCGGCGCCCGCTCTGTGCGCGGGCGGCGCGCTGCTGATGTCGGCGGCGCCGTTCGTCGAGCGCGCCGAGCCGATCATGGCCAACTACATCCCGGTGCTCGACGGCCCGGTGTTCCTGGCCGGGCTGGTGGTGTTTGCGCTCGGTACCGCGGTGCTGGTGCTGCGCGCACTGTGGCTGGCGCCCAAGCTGGGCTGGCGCTTCGACGGCGACGGCGCGTTGCGCTTCGGCCTCAACGCCAGCGTGATCGCCACCGCGGTGGCGTTGGGCGCCTTCGTGTGGTCGCTGGCCGTGGTGCCCACGTCGCTGGCGGGCAAGGCCTACTACGAGATCCTGTTCTGGGGCGGCGGCCATGCATTGCAATTCACCTGGACGCTACTGATGCTGGTGGCCTGGCTCTGGCTGGCTGATGCCTGCGGCGCGCGCCTGCGCTTCAGCCCGCGGCTGGCGCTGGCGATGTTCGCCCTGGCGCTGCTGGCGGTGTTCGTCACGCCGGTGGCCTACCTGGCATACGACGTCGCGTCGGTGGAGCACCGCAACCTGCTCACCTGGGCCATGCGCGCCGGCGGTGGCCCGGCCATCGTGCCGATCGGGCTGGCCGTGGTGCTGGCGCTGCGCGGCGCCATGCCCGCCGACGCCATACAGCGCCCGCTGCGCGCGGCGCTGCTGACGTCGGTGCTGCTGTTCGGTGCAGGCGGGCTGATCGGCGTGTTCATTCAGGGCAGCAACGTGCGCATACCGGCGCACTACCACGGCTGCATCGTCGGCGTCACGCTGGCGTTGATGGGGCTGGTCTATCACCTGCTGCCGCGCCTGGGCTACGGCACGCCGGCCTCGCGCATCGCGGCCTGGCAACCGTGGGTTTACGGCATCGGGCAGTTGATGCACATCGTCGGGCTGGTGTGGTCGGGTGGTTATGGCGTGCAGCGCAAGGTGGCCGGTGCCGAGCAGGTGCTGCGCAGCAGCTCCGAGGTGGCCGGCATGGGGCTGATGGGCCTGGGCGGCGCGGTGGCCATCGTCGGCGGCGTGTTGTTCATCGTGGGAGTGATCGCCGCGCTGCGCGACAAGCGGCCCGCGGCTGCAGGCGGCGGCCGCACGCACGAGGCAGCCACCAACGCGGAGGCGGCTCGGGAGCCCGCATGATCAAGCGACTGCAATCGCTGCTGCAATGGCTGTTCCTGCGTGTGGAGGGGCTGTTCAATGCCGCCTTCGGCGACCGGCTGAACCCGCTGTACCACCTGGGTGCTATCACCTTCTACCTGTTCTGGCTGGTGGCCGGCAGCGGGCTGTACCTGTACGCCTTCTTCGAGACCGGCGTCGCCGACGCCTATGCCTCGGTACAGGCGCTCACGCACGGCCAGTGGTTCGCCGGTGGCGTGCTGCGCAGCATTCACCGCTACGCCTCCGACGCCATGGTGCTGACGATGCTGCTGCACATGGTGCGGCACTTCGCGTTCAACCGTTATCGTGCCTTTCGCTGGTTCTCGTGGGTCAGCGGGGTGGCGCTGATCTGGGGCGTGTACGTGTCGGGCATCAACGGCTACATGCTGCCGTGGGACAAGCTGGCGCAGTTCGTCATCGTGGCCAGCTTCGAGTGGCTCGACTGGCTGCCCGGCTTCGGCGGCACGCTGGTGCGCAACTTCATCTACACCACCAGCGTCAACGACCGCTTCTTCTCGCTGCTGGCCTTCATGCACATCGGCATTCCGCTGGTGGTGCTGCTGCTGATGTGGGTGCATGTGCAGCGCGTGCCCAAGGCCAAGACCAACCCGCCGCGCCCGATCATGATCAGCGTGGCGATCACGTTGCTGGCGATGGCCGCGATCGTGCCGGTGCACAGCCAGGGCGGCGCCGCCGAGCTGAGCCAGGCCGTCGCCCGCGTCGAGCTCGATTGGTACTACCTGCTCGTGTTCCCGCTGCTGTACCAGTGGCCGCTGGCGCAGGTGTGGGCGCTGCTGGCCGCGGCCACCGCGTTGCTGGTCCTGGTGCCGTGGCTGCCGCCGGCGTGGCGAAGAGGCCCGGCGCGCAGCTTCCACATGAGCGTGCACGGCATCGCCCAGCCGGTGACCGTGCGCGCCGGCGAGACGCTGCTGGAGGCCGGTCTGCGCGAAGGCTTTGCGCTGCCGTACGAGTGCCGTAACGGCGGCTGCGGCAAATGCCTGTGCACGGTGCTGCACGGCCAGGTGGACCACGGTACGTACCAGCGCAGCGCGCTCTCCGACGCGCAACGCCTGCAGGGCCAGACGCTGCTGTGCTGCGCCACGCCACTCGGCGATCTGGAGATCGAAGTCGAGGGTGCCGAGAGCCCGGTGCAGGGTGCTGCGCGCTACCGCGCGCGCGTCGAGCGGATGCAGCGCCTGACGCCGGAGGTGATGCAGCTCACACTCGCCGTGCAAGGCGGCAAGCCGCCGGCCTTCGTGGCCGGGCAGTACATCAACATCGTCCTCGACGACGGCGAGCGCCGTGCCTTCTCGTTTGCCAATCCGCCGCACGACAACGAGCGCATCGAGTTGCACGTGCGGCTGATTCCCGGCGGTCGTTTCACCGGCGCCGTGTTCAGCACGATGAAGGTGGGCGACGAGCTGGCGTTCGAAGGCCCGTTGGGCGACTTCCGCTTGAGCGAGAGCGACAAACCGATCCTGTTCGTGGCGGGTGCAACCGGCTTCGCCCCGATCAAGAGCATCGTCGAAGACGCGTTCCACCGCGGCGTGCGACGTCCGATGTGGCTGTACTGGGGCGTGCGCAAGCGCGGTGACCTGTATCAGCTGGAGCTGGCCCAGCGTTGGCAGGCCGAACATCCGCCCTTCCACGTGGTGCCGGTGCTGTCTGAACCGGACGACGAATGGCCCGGCCGGCGCGGCCTGGTTCACCAGGCGATGCTGCACGACTTTCCCGATCTGAGCGGCCACGAGGTCTACGTGTGCGGTTCGGTCAAGATGGTCGAGGCCGCCGTGCCGGCCTTCATCGCCAGCGGGCTGGGCGAGGAGCTGTGCTTCTCCGACTCGTTCCTGGCTTCCGCGCGGCGCGCGCCCGCCGCTGTCTAGAAGCGCATCGCGCCGCGGCGCGGCCGACCCCGGCAGACCCGTCGCCGGTGACCCTGCGGCGTCGCCACGGCCCGCGCGCTCGGCCGTGCGCGCATGACTTGATGCGCCTCAAGGCAAGGGCCGCCAAAAATGACCATAGTCAAGATGTCGAGACCGACTGAAAGCATCCATGAGCATCCTGGGCGTCATCGTCCGAGCCCGTCCCGAGCACCGCGGCGACGTCGAGCGTGAGCTTGCCGGACTGCCGGGCGTCGATATCGCCGCCGCGGCCGACGGTCGCTGGGTGCTCGTGATCGAAGACCATGAGCAGGACAGCGCCGCCGCCACCATGGTTCGCATCACGACCCTGCCGCAGGTGCTCAACACCTCGCTGGTCTTCGAGTATTCCGGACCCGATGCCCCGGCCGCCGAACCGGCACTTTCGAACTTCCAAGCCTGGCGTGACGCACCCGGGCAGACAAGGAAACCGACATGACAGGCTCCAATCGCCGCGACTTCCTGAAGAGCCAGGCCCTGGCCGCCACGGCCGCCGCCGCCGGCATCTCCATCCCCATCGTCGCGCAGGCGCAAGCCAAATCGGCGGCGACTCCCACCGACGCCGCGATCCGCTGGGACAAGGCGCCCTGCCGCTTCTGCGGCACCGGCTGCGCGGTGATGGTCGGCGTGCAGGACGGTCGCGTGGTCGCCACGCAGGGTGACCCCGACTCGGCGGTGAACCGGGGTCTGAACTGCATCAAGGGCTACTTCCTCAGCAAGATCATGTACGGCAAGGACCGGCTGACGACGCCGCTGCTGCGCAAGAAGAACGGCGTCTACGACAAGAACGGCGACTTCGTGCCGGTGAGCTGGGACGAGGCCTTCGACATCATGGCCGCCAAGTGGAAGGCGACGCTCAAGACCGACGGCCCCGGCGCCGTGGGCATGTTCGGCTCCGGCCAGTGGACCGTGTTCGAAGGCTACGCCGCCGCCAAGCTGTGGAAGGCGGGCTTCCGCAGCAACAACCTCGACCCGAACGCACGCCACTGCATGGCCAGCGCGGTGGCCGGCTTCATGCGCAGCTTCGGCATCGACGAGCCGATGGGCTGCTACGACGACATCGAGCAGGCCGACGCCTTCGTGCTGTGGGGCAGCAACATGGCCGAGATGCACCCGGTGCTGTGGAGCCGCATCACCGACCGGCGCCTGAGCAACCCGCACACCAGAGTGGTGGTGCTCTCCACCTACGAGCACCGCAGCTTCGACCTCGCCGACGCGGGACTGATCTTCAAGCCGCAGACGGATCTCGCGATCCTGAACTACATCGCGCACTACATCATCACGCACAAGGCGGTGAATCAGGAGTTCGTCAAGAAGAACGTCAACTTCAAGAAGGGTGCCGACGACATCGGCTACGGCCTCAGGCCGGCGCATGCGCTGGAGAAGGACGCCAAGAGCAACGGTTACCCCGGCGCCGACGGCAAGCCGAAAGGCAACCCGAACGACAGCACGCCGATGACGTTCGACGAGTACGCCAGGTACGTGAGCGAGTACACCGCCGACAAGGTGAGCGCGCTGTCGGGCGTGCCGGTGAAGCAGCTCGAAGACCTGGCCAAGGTGTACGCCGACCCGAAGACCAAGGTGATGAGCCTGTGGACGATGGGCTTCAACCAGCACACGCGCGGCACCTGGGCCAACAACCTCGTCTACAACATCCACCTGCTGACCGGCAAGATCAGCCAGCCCGGCAACAGCCCGTTCTCGCTCACCGGCCAGCCGAGCGCCTGCGGCACGGCGCGCGAGGTCGGTACGTTCGCGCACCGGCTGCCGGCCGACATGGTGGTGACCAACCCCGAGCACCGCAGGAAGACCGAGGAGATCTGGGGCCTGCCCGACGGCACGATCCCGGGCCAGATCGGCTACCACGCGGTGGCGCAGAGCCGCGCGCTCAAGGACGGCAAGCTCAAGTGCTACTGGACCAGCACCACCAACAACATGCAGGCCGGGCCCAACATCAACGGCGAGATCCTGCCCGGCTGGCGCAACCCGGCCACCTTCATCGTGGTCAGCGACCCCTACCCCACGGTGAGTGCCATGGCCGCCGATCTGATCCTGCCTGCGGCCATGTGGGTGGAGAAGGAAGGCGCCTTTGGCAACGCCGAGCGTCGCACCCAGTTCTGGCGCCAGCAGGTCAGCGCGCCGGGCCAGGCGCGGCTGGCGCCCGGAGAGCGGGAGCGTCTTAGCCGTGAGGGTCCGCGGGCGCGCCTTGAATATCAGGCGTTTGCAGACCAGCCGAGGGGCGGAAGGGAGCCGGCCGGTCCCGCTCCTGCGGCACATGGAGAGCCCGCACACGAGCCAAGGTCGGAACGCCGCGCCCACGCCGCGATGAGGGCGGGTGGGGCCGGCGTCGCTGGTGCGGGTCTCTACGTTCTATGGCAGGCGCTTACGACGAGAAGGGGCGGGGCAGGCCCAGGTCCCTAATAGAGCCGAAGTTACGCGCGGCCGTGAACTGAGAGAGGCGAGCAGAAGCTGAACACATCTGGTGTTTCGTGTGATGGTGCCC
>CALMQI010000068.1 GCA_937871935.1 uncultured Burkholderiales bacterium | reverse complement strand
CACCGACCCAGTATGAGCCCCGGCCGGGTACCGCCTGGCGCGATGCGCAGTACTCCAAGCGATCGTTCACGAACGGCAGCAATGGGTCGACAGCCGCAGATCGGCCGCCGAGCGTTCATGCGTCGCGGATCGCGCGACGCGCGGCGGGGCACGTGAGATGAACCCGCTCTTCGGACAACTCATCAACCTGCTCGGCGCGTTGCTGCTGATGCTGGCGTTCGCGATGATCTCGCAGCGTCGCATCCTGTCGCTGATCCACCTGTTCACGCTGCAGGGCGCGACGCTGGTGGTCGCGACGGCGGTGGTCGGCTACGTCACCAATCAGCCGCACCTGTACGTGTCGGCCGCGCTCACGCTGGGGCTGAAGGTGATCCTGATTCCGATCCTGCTGCACCGCGTGATCAACCGGCTCAACGTGCGCTGGGACACCGAGACGCTGATCAACATCCCGACCACGATGCTGATCGGCATCCTGCTGGTGATCTTCGCCTTCAACCTGGGTGCACCGATCGCCAAGTTCTCGTCGTCGATCGCGCGCGGCACGCTGGGCATCGCGCTGGCCTGCGTGCTGCTGTCGTTCATGATGATGATCACGCGCGCCAAGGCGGTGCCGCAGGTGATCGGATTCCTGTCGATGGAGAACGGCCTGTTCTTCGCCGCCACCTCGGCCACCTACGGCATGCCGATGGTGGTGGAGCTCGGCATCGCGCTGGACGTGCTGATCGGTGTGCTGATCCTGGGCGTGTTCATGTTCCAGATCCGCGAGCAGTTCGACAGCCTGGACATCCGGCATCTCGAGAAACTGAAGGAAGAGTAGCGTGGAGACGCTGTACTTCGTGCTCGGAGTTCCGCTGGCCGGTGGCCTGGTGCTGGCGCTGGTGGGTCATCGCGATTGGGCGATGGAAGTCAACGCGGCCTTCAGCTTCGGCACCTTCGTCGCCGCGACGGTGCTCACCGTGCAGGTCGTCGCCGGCGGGCCGCTGTTCGCCTGGGACCGCGAGTTCTTCATCGACCCGCTCAACGTCTTTCTCGTCACGCTGACCGCCTTCGTCGGGCTGACCACGGCGCTCTTCTCGCGGCCGTACATGCGCGTCGAGCGCGACCACGGCAAGATGACGCCGCCGCGCCTGCGCCTGTACCACAGCATGTACCAGCTGTTCAGCTTCACGATGCTGATGGCGCTGACCACCAACAACATGGGCATCCTTTGGGTGGCCATGGAAGCGGCGACGCTGACCACGGTGCTGCTGGTCAGCGTCTACCGCACCGCCGCCAGCCTGGAAGCCGCGTGGAAGTACTTCATCCTGTGCGGCGTGGGCATCGCGCAGGCACTGTTCGGCACCGTGATGCTGTACATGGCGGCCGAGAAGGTTGTCGGCGCCGAAGGCGGCGCGTTGTTGTGGACCAACCTGAACGCCGTGAAGGCGAGCCTCGACCCGAACATCATCACGCTGGCGTTCGCGTTCCTGTTCATCGGCTACGGCACCAAGGTCGGCCTGGTGCCGCTGCACAACTGGCTGCCCGACGCCCACGCCGAAGGCCCGACGCCGGTGTCGGCCGTGTTGTCGGGCTTGCTGTTGAACGTGGCGCTGTACGCGCTGCTGCGCTGCAAGGTGCTGACCGACGGTGCGCTGCAGACCCCCCTGGCCAGCCAGATGATGATGGGCTTCGGCCTGCTGTCGGTGGTGGCCGCCGCGTTCTTCCTGACGCGGCAGAAGGACATCAAGCGCATGTTCGCCTACTCGTCGATCGAGCACATGGGCCTGATCACCTTCGCGTTCGGCATGGGCGGGCCGATCGCCAACTTCGCCGGCATGCTGCACATGACGGTGCACTCACTCACCAAGTCGGCGATCTTCTTCGCCGTCGGCCACGCCTCGCAGAAGGCGGGCACGCAGGTGATGGACGAGATCCGCGGCCTGATCAAGGTCAGCCCGCCGGTCGGCTGGGGGCTGATGCTGGGGTCGCTGGCGATCCTGGGCATGCCGCCGTTCGGCGTCTTCGCCAGCGAGTTCCTGATCATCACCACCGCGATGCGCGAACAGCCGTGGGCCACGCCGTTCCTGCTGATCGCGCTCGGCGTAGCCTTCGCCTCGGTGTTCGGCCGCGTGCAGCCGATGGTGTTCGGCGACACCGATCTGAAGCCGCTGGCCCACCCGCCGGCGCTGATTCCGGTGTTCGTGCATCTGGCACTGAGCCTGATGCTGGGCCTGTACATCCCGCCCTACCTGGACACCTGGTTCCGCCAGGCGGCGCGTTTGATCGGGGCCTGATCCGCGTGAACACATCCGACCTGGCCCTGGATCTCTCCCGACTGGCCGCGCCGCTGCCGATCTGGCACGCCGTCGTCGACGTCGACGGCTGGCGCAAGACGGCGATGGCGGCGGCCCGCGCCGAGCAGCGCCTGGTTGCGCTGTGGGGCCAGCAGGCGCCGCATGCCGAGCGACTCACGATCTGCGCCGCCTATGCGCTGGCCGATGGTCTGCTGTGGATCGACCTGACCTTGCCCGATGGATTGACCACCTATCCGGATCTGTCGGCGTTGTTTCCGTTTGCGGGCCGCATGCAGCGTGCGACCGCCGATCTGCTGGGCATCCGGCCCGACGGCGACACCGACGACCGGCCCTGGCTCGATCATGGCGCGTGGACCGGTGCTGCGTTCGCGCTGCGTCGTGCACCGGCGCCGCGCGCGGGTGACGATGCCCGCGAACCTACCGAATACCCGTTCGTGCGGGTCGAAGGCGACGGTGTCCACGAGATACCGGTCGGGCCGGTGCACGCCGGCATCATCGAGCCGGGGCACTTCCGCTTTTCGATCGTCGGCGAGAAGGTGCTGCGTCTCGAAGAGCGCCTGGGTTATGTGCACAAGGGCATCGAGCGGCGCTTCACCGAATTGTCGCCCGCGGACGGCTATCGGTTGGCCGGTCGGGTCTCGGGCGACTCGACGGTCGCGTACGCGTGGGCCTATTGCATGGCGCTGGAGTCGGCGCTCAAGTGCAGCGTGCCGGCGCGCGCTGTGGCCGTGCGCGCGCTGATGCTGGAGCGTGAGCGCGTCGCCAATCACCTCGGCGACCTGGGCGCGCTCGGCAACGACGCCGCCCTGTCGTTCGGGTTGGCGCAGTTCTCGCGCCTGCGCGAGGACTGGCTGCGCCTGTCGATGGCCGCCTTCGGTCATCGACTGATGATGGACTGTGTGGTGCCCGGTGGCGTGAGCCACGATCTCGATACAGCGCTGATCGTGCGCATGCACAGCCAGTGCGAGGCGGTCGAAGGCGAGCTGAAGACCCTGCGCGCGATCTACGACGAACACGCCGGCCTGCAGGACCGCTTCATCGGCACCGGGCGCGTGGCGCCGGAGCTGGCGCGCCAGCTGGGGTTGGCCGGCCTGGCGGGTCGCGCCAGCGGCCAGGCCTGCGACCTGCGATGTGACCATGCCTGGGCGCCGTATGACACGCTGGCCGTGAACAAGGCCGGCAGCACGGCCGGCGACGTGGCCGCGCGGGTTGCGCTGCGGTTCGACGAGGCGATCGAATCGCTGCGTCTGATCCGCAGCTTGTGCACCAGCCTGCCGGCCGGCGACCTGCGCAACGATCTCGCCGCCGCGACCGGCGCTGCGCGCGGTGCCGGCTGGGTGGAAGGCTGGCGCGGCGAAGTGTTGGTGGCGCTGGAGCTCACCGACGGGGCGATTCATCGCTGCCATTGCCACGACCCGTCGTGGCAGAACTGGCCGGTGCTCGAGCATGCGGTGATGGGTAACATCGTTCCCGACTTCCCGCTGATCAACAAGTCCTTCAACCTCAGCTATTCGGGACACGACCTCTGATGTGGAAGATCATCCGCCAGATCACCAGGCCCGGCCTGGTGAGCGAACCCGCCCCCACCGACAGTGGCTCGCTGACGGCCGAGGCACAGGCGATCCAGGGCGAGTTGCTCGACATCCTGGGCCAGGCCTTGTCGATCCGCCAGGTCGACGCCGGCTCGTGCAATGGCTGCGAGCTGGAGATCCACGCGCTCAACAACCCCTACTACAACATCGAGGGCCTGGGCATCAAGTTCGTGGCCAGCCCGCGGCACGCCGACCTGCTGCTGGTCACCGGTCCGGTCACACGCAACATGGCCGTCGCCTTGCGCCGCACCTACGACGCCACGCCGGCGCCGAAGCTCGTCGTCGCGGTCGGCGACTGCGGCTGCGACGGCGGCATCTTCGGCGAGAGTTATGCCAGTTGCGGTCGCGTCGCCCACGTGATCCCGGTCGACGTCGCGGTGCCTGGCTGCCCGCCGGCGCCGCTGGAGATCCTGCGCGGGATTCTCACCGCCGTGCAGCGCGTCCACCGGACCGCCGCGGTCTGACGATTCGACGCCACGCCCGCCATGGACCTGCAGCCCTTTCGCCCGCGCCTGCTCGATGCCGTCAAGCAGTACGACCGACCGCAGTTCATGCGCGACCTGGGTGCGGGCATCACGGTGGGCATCGTCGCACTGCCGCTGGCCATGGCGTTCGCCATCGCCTCCGGCGTCAAACCCGAGCAGGGCCTGATCACCGCCATCGTCGCCGGCTTCCTGATCAGCGCGCTGGGCGGATCGAACGTCCAGATCGGCGGCCCGGCGGGCGCCTTCATCGTCATCGTCTACGGCATCGTGCAGCGCTACGGCCTCACCAACCTGCTGATCGCCACGGCGCTGTCGGGCGTGCTGCTGTTCCTGATGGGCCTGTTCAAGCTCGGTGCGCTGGTGCGCTACGTGCCCGTGGCCATCGTCATCGGCTTCACCAACGGCATCGCCGTGCTGATCGCACTGTCGCAATTGCGCGATCTCTTCGGCCTGGTGGTACCGGGTGCGCTGCCGGCCGACTTCTTCGGGCTGCTGCGCACGCTGGCCGAGCACGCGGCCAGCGTGAACGGCCAGGCGCTGGCGATCGGTCTCGCCACACTGGGCGGACTGCTGTTGTGGCCGCGACTGTTCGCCGGCACGATGCTGCCGTCAGCCATGATGGAAGGCCGTACCGTGCGGGCCTTCGCGCGAGTGCCGGGCCCGGTGGTGGCGCTGGTGACGATGACCGCGCTGGTCTGGTGGTTCCAGCTGCCTGTCGAGACGATCGGCTCGCGCTTCGGCGGCATTCCGCGCACCTTGCCGGATCTGGCGCTGCCGCCGTTCAGCTGGGAGTCGGCCAAGCAGCTGTTGATCCCGACGGTGACGATCGCGCTGCTGGGGGCCATCGAGTCGCTGCTCTGCGCGCGCGTCGCTGACAACCTGGCGCGCTGCCCGCGGCACGACCCCAACCAGGAACTGATGGCGCAGGGCGTGGCGAATTTCGTGGTGCCGTTCTTCGGCGGCATCCCGGCCACCGGCACGATCGCGCGCACGGTGACCAACGTGCGCGCCGGTGGCGGCTCGCCGGTGGCCGGCATGGTGCACGCGGTGACGCTGCTGATCGTCATCTTGGCCGCGGCGCCGCTGGCGCTGAACGTGCCGCTGGCCGCGCTGGCCGGCATCTTGCTGTATGTGGCCTGGAACATGGGCGAGTGGCATGAGTTCGCGCGCTTGCGCCAGTTCAGCATCCAGTACCGAACCATCCTGCTCGGCACCTTTGCATTGACCGTGGTGTTCGACCTGACCGTCGCCGTCCAGGTCGGCCTGATCCTCGCGTGCGTGTTCTTCATCTATCGCATGAGCACGCTGTTCCGCGTGCAGCCGCACCAGCCTGCCGGCGCAGACGGCACCCTGCCCGACGGCGTGCAGGCGTTCGAGCTGTTCGGCTCGCTATTCTTCGGTGCGGTCGGCAAGATCGAGGCGCTGCCGACGCAGGTGCGCGGCGACACACGCGCCGTCGTGCTCGAGATGCACCGGCTGATCTCGCTCGACACCTCGGGGCTCGACGCGCTGCAGCAGCTGCACCGCACGCTGCAGGCACGCAGCATCGCGCTGGTGCTGGCCAACGTGAACGAGCAACCGCTGTCGCTGATGCGCCGCTCGGGCTTCGAGCAGGTGATCGGCCCCGAGCACATCGTGCCGACGGTGGCCGACGCGGTGCTCGGCCAGCAGGCTGCATGAGATGGACTCCCCCCGAAGCGCGCTGCGCATCGCCATCGTCGGCGGCGGTATCGGCGGGCTGGCGGCGGCGCTGTTCCTGCGCCGCGTGGGCATCGTGGCCACCGTCTACGAGCAGGCGGGCGCGCTGCGTGAGGTGGGCGCCGGCCTGGTCGTGCCGCCCAACATGGTGCGGCCGCTGCGCCGGCTCGGCCTGGGCGATGCACTCGAGCGCATCGCCGTGCGCCTGGAGGCGGCCTGGGAGTTCCGCCGCTGGCAGGACGGCCGCGTGCTCTTCGTGCAACCGATGGGCGAGGCGTGCGAACAGCTGTACGGCGCCGCCTGCTACGTGGCACACCGCGCCGACCTGCTGCAGCTGCTGCAGCAGGCGCTGCCGCCCGAGCAGCTGCGGCTGGACCACCGCTGCAGCGCCGTGCGGGTGGGCAGCAACGGCCGCGGCGTCGAGCTGACGTTCGCGCGGCGCGACGGCGCTTCGGTGGCCGTGCAGGCCGACGCCGCGATCGGCGCCGACGGCATCCACTCGCTGCTGCGCGAGCTGATCGCGCCGGCGGCCGATGCGCGATTCTCGGGGCTGTGCGCGTTTCGCTGCCTGGTGCCGGCGAGCCAGGCGCCGGAGATGGCGCTGCGCCCGGTGCAGTCGCTCTGGCTCGGCCCGGGGCGCCATTTCGTGCACTACCCGATCTCGGGCGGCCGCCTCGTCAACGTGGTGGCCATCGTGCCGGCCGGCGCCTGGCAGCGCGAGTCGTGGTCTGCGACGGGCGAGATCGCCGACCTGCGCGCCGAGTTCGTCGGCTGGGATGCGCGCGTGCTGCAGCTGATCGACAGCGCCACCGACACCAAACGCTGGGCCATGGTCGACCGCTCGCCGCTGGAGCGCTGGACGGCGGGCCCCCTCACGCTGCTGGGTGACGCGGCGCATGCGATGCTGCCGTTCTTTGCCCAGGGCGCCGCGCAGGCGATCGAGGACGCCGAAGCGCTGGCGCACTGCCTGCAGGGCGTGGCCGACCCTGCGGCGCTGCCGGCCGCGTTGCAGCGGTACGAGTCGCTGCGCCGCCCACGTGCGAGCCAGGTGCAGCTGATGAGCCGCGGCCGCGAGCTGCGCAACCATCTGGCCGATGGGCCAGAGCAGCAGCAGCGTGACGCCGAGCTGGCGCGCGGCGACCCATTGCGCCAGAGCGCGTGGCTTTACGGACACGAGCGCGCGACCGACGGCGCCGACGGGCCTGGCCGGTAGAATCACCCCTTCAACCCATTGCGCCGCGCCATGCACTTCTTCTGGAAGCCGTACAAGTCCGAGATCACGCAGTTCATCGAGGAGCTGAAGGCCAAGCGCCCGACGCTCGAGTCGGAGCAGCTGGCCGGCCGCGCATTGCTGTGGGACAGGCCGATCGACCGCGACGCGCAGGGCGACTACAGCGCCGCCAAGGTGCCGCAGCAGCCCTACGTGTACCAGACCGATCCGTCGCGCTGACAGGGCGCACGCCACAGGTCGTCGCGTGACGATGAGCGAGACCGCCGCGCTGAGCGGCCCCATTCCGCTCGATCCGCCGCCGCTGCCGGTGGACGGCGTCGCGGTGGCCCGCCTGTACGGCGAGCCGCTGTTCGCGATGCCGCAGGACCTGTACATCCCGCCGGATGCGCTGGAGGTCTTTCTCGAGGCCTTCGAGGGGCCGCTCGATCTGCTGCTGTACCTGATCCGGCGGCAGAACTTCAACATCCTCGACATCCCGATGGCCGACATGACGAGGCAGTACCTCGCCTACGTCGAGCAGATCCGCTCGCGCAACCTCGAGCTCGCCGCCGAATACCTGCTGATGGCGGCGATGCTGATCGAGATCAAGTCGCGCATGCTGCTGCCCGCGCGTCGCACCGACGATGGCAAGGAGCCCGCCGACCCACGCGCCGAACTCGTGCGCCGCCTGCTCGAGTACGAGCAGATGAAACTCGCCGCCGCGCAGCTCGACGCGCTGCCGCTGCTGGGCCGCGAGTTCCTGCGCGCGCAGGTGGCGGTGCCGCAGGGCAGCGCCGAGCGCTTGCCGGTGGTGGAGATCGACGAGCTGCGCCAGGCCTGGGCCGACATCCTGCGCCGCGCCACGCTGAAGGCACACCACCACATCACGCGCGAGCAGCTGTCGGTGCGCGAACACATGAGCATCGTGCTGCGCAAGCTGCAGGGCCGGCGCTTCGTGGAGTTTCACGACCTGTTCGACGCCCGGGCGGGCTCGCCGGTGCTGGTGGTGACCTTCATCGCGCTGCTCGAGCTGGCGCGCGAGAGCCTGCTCGAGGTGACGCAGGCCGAGGCGTTTGCGCCGATCTACGTGCGGCTGGCGTACCAGCCGAGCTGACGCCCCCGGACACCCGGCCCGCCACTTGCACCGACGTCGCAACCGTACGAGCAGCGGCCCTCCATGAATCCGTTGAAGATGTTCTCGCAGCGAAGAAGGGCCGTCTTGCGGATGGAAGATCTGTTGCGCAGCCTGAACGATGTGCGAGACGTACTGCTGCAGGACAGCACCCTCAAGCATCAACGTGCACATCCGAACCCGCTGAACGCATTCGGCAGGAAGTGCTATTCGCAGACCGACGAAGATGGAATCACGCTGGAGATCCTGCGCAGGCTCGACCGCTTGAAGGACGGCACCTACGCCGAGTACGGGGTCGGCGACGGCACCGAGAACAACACGCTCGTACTCGCCGCCCTCGGATGGAGGGGCTTCTGGGTGGGCGGCGAGACACTGAGGCCTCACATCAACGATGGACGCGGCGAACGATTCCAGTACGCCAGGTGCTGGATCACCTTGGACAATCTGCTCGATACGACGCGACGCAGCCTGGAACTGATCAAGCGCAAGACGGTCGACGTCGTCTCGCTCGACCTGGACGGCAACGACATTCACTTCACGAAGCGATTGCTGGAGTCTGGCATTCGTCCGAAGCTCTTCATCGTCGAATACAACGCCAAGTTCTTGCCTCCGATCGAATTCGAGATTCCGTACGACCCCGGACACAGCTGGCAAGGCGACGACTATTTCGGTGCATCCCTGGCAAGCTTCGACAAGCTGTTCGGAAGTTGCGGCTACAGACTTGTGTGCTGCAACAGCCACACCGGGGCCAACGCATTCTTCGTGGATCGAGAATACTCGTCGCTGTTCGACGACGTGCCGACGGACCTCAACGAGCTGTTTGTCGGCCCACGATATACGCTGCCCGCCCACCATGGTCATCCGCCGTCGATGAAGACCATCGAGAGGATCTTCGACACCCTCTAGCCGTTGCGCGGAGGGTCTGTCCCGAGGCTTCGCGACCTAACCAGTTCTTTCCGGCCGTGGCAAGCTATGCCTAGATACAGACACAGCCGCGTTCCGCCCACTTGACGTTAGGCCGATACACGAAAGCCTCCTCATGCAGATGTCCGCTATTCCCTTCGGTACTACAGACTGGTCGAGTGTCGAACCTACCGAACACCGGGGCGAACGCGGCTTTGCCTATTGGCGTACTCAAGTCTTTGGTGACATCCGCGTCCGGATGGTCGAGTACACACCAGGTTATCTTGCGGACCACTGGTGCACCAAGGGCCACATTCTCCTGTGCACGGACGGTGAACTTCACACTGAGTTGAAGGACGGTCGGATCTTCACGCTGCGCCCTGGCATGAGCTACCAAGTTGCCGACAACGCAGAACCCCATCGCTCCAATACAGAGGTCGGGGCTAAGCTCTTCATCGTTGATTGATGAACCGGCCTAACCTTTCTCTCCACCCGACGTTCGCCAGCCGGCTTCGCCGTCTGTCGCCCGCAGGTGGGCTCAAACGTTAGGCGGCACAGAGGGATACTCCGTGCACCTCATGCGCCAGTAAGCGAAGGAGCCCAGTCGTGATACACGGAAGCTGTCTTTGCGGTGCCGTGAAGCTCCAGATCCGAGAGCCGCTCGAACACTCTCCGGAGGCTTGCCACTGCGCGATGTGCAGAAAGCACACCGGCAACTACTGGACTGGCATCAACGTGCGACGGACCTCTCTCGAGGTGCAAGGCGCCGATTTGGTCAGGTGGTACCAGTCGTCTGAGAAGATTCAGCGCGGCTCTTGCTCCATCTGCGGCGCAACGTTGTTCTGGAATCCGACCATCGAGGGCTACAAGTGGACGGCTGTCGCGATGGGTTGCATCGACACGCCGCTCGACCTGAAGATCTCGAAACACACTTTCGTTGGCGACAAGGGAGGCTACTACGAGATCACAGATGGTGCCCCGCAAAGTCAGGCGTTCTAGGCTGGCGCCGATTCGGCCTCTTGCCACTTGGTGCGCAGTGCCGCCTAACCTTTCGCTCTACCTGACGTTCGCCAGCCGGCTGCGCTGTCTGTCACCACGCAGGTGAGCTCGAACGAGCGTCGAAGCATCCCCGCATCGACCAACCTTGAATGGAGACCTCCCCAGTGCCAAGCAGATCTGACGAGAACCGCAAGACCGCGATGGCGTTCTATGACCTCATGTTCAATCAGTGCAAGCCTCGCGAGGCGATCGAACGCTTTGCCGGCGCGAGCTACACGCAGCACAATCCGCATGTCGCAGACGGCAAGGCCGCCTTTGTCGAATACTTCGAGCAGATGGCGCGGCAGTACCCGGGCAAGCAGGTTCACTTCAAGCGGTCGGTAGCCGAGGGCAATCTTGTCGTCCTTCACTGCCATCAGGTCTGGCCTACCGACAACAACAAGGACTGGGCAGGCATCGACATCTTTCGCTTCGACGAAGCCGGCAAGATCGTCGAGCACTGGGACGTGCTGCAGGTCGTCCCTGGCGAATCGAAGCACTCGAACTCCATGTTCTAGGTGCGTGAGCGCGATGACGCCTGAGGCGGCAGATGTACGAGGCCATATCTTGACGACCGTGAATGCAGTCGCTGTTCGCCAGGCTGTGGCTGCCGACATCGATGCACTTGCGGTCGTGTTCGATCAATACAGGCGATTCCAAGGCCAAGCTGGCAACCTCGCGGCCGCCCGCGGGTTTCTTGCCGAGCGCTTCGATCACGGTGAGTCCATCGCCTTCATTGCCACGGCCCAAGGCGCCGCCGTGGGCTTCGCGCAGTTGTACCCAAGCTACTCGTCGGTATCACTCTCGCGGGTGTTCATCCTGAATGACCTCTTCGTTCTCGAGGCAGCGCGCGGCCGACGGGTTGCCTCGCAACTGCTGTCCGCGGTGGAGTCCTACGCCTGGTCGCTGGGTGCCTCGCGTGTCACGCTCAATGTCGCGCGCACCAACGTCTCGGCTCAGCAGGTCTACACGGCACGCGGCTGGAAGCAGGATGACCAGTTCTTCATGTATCACCGCTTCCCTGCGAGCGAATGAGTTGGCCATCGGTGGAGTTGGCCATCGGTGATCTATGCGCGCTGGGCTTGGCGGTGACGAAGACGAGCAAACAGCATGCAGTTCACGCGCTGTCGAAACAGGGATCGGTCGTTCGTCATACTTGCAGAGCCTGCGCTTCTGCAGCCTCGTCACACCGTAAGGAACCTGATCCATGCCTGACCGCAGCGTTCGCCTACACCGCGTCATTCGAGCCAAGCCCGAGAAGCTCTATCGGGCCTTCACCGAGGCCGAGGCGCTCGCCAAATGGCTGCCACCGTATGGCTTCACCTGCACCGTGCATCACCTGCAGGCCGCTGTCGGCGGCACCTTCAAGATGTCGTTCCGCAACTTCTCGAGCGGCAACGCACACTCGTTCGGCGGAGAGTATCTGCAGTTGGTGCCGAACCAGCTGATCCGCTACACCGACAAGTTCGATGACCCGGGCCTTCCGGGGGTCATGCAGGTCACGGTGAAGTTCGAACCCGTGTCCTGCGGTACCGAGCTTTCTGTCGTGCAAGAGGGCATCCCGGAAGTCATCCCGCTCGAGATGTGCTACCTCGGGTGGCAGGAGTCGCTCGCACAGTTCGCCACGCTGGTCGAACCGGACATTCCGGGGTAGTTGCGCGGCCTGACTCGCGCAGCCATGCCCGAGCAACCGAACGAGACTTGAAGTTCGGTGCGTGCTGACCTAAGTTAGCCCTTCCAGCCGCGAAACCACGGCGATGTCGGGGCGCTGTCGGCCTGCCTCGGCGGGCCCGCGGCGTGGCCTACGGACCGTCGGTTCCAACCTCCCGAGGAGCGTTCGATGCCCGCATTCATCACCCTCGCCACGTTCACCGAACAAGGCGCCCGCAACATCAAGGAGTCACCCGAGCGCTTCGACGCGTTCAAGGCCCAGGCCGAGGCCGCCGGTGTCACCGTCAAGAGCGTGCACTGGACGACCGGCGCCTACGACCTCGTGCTGGTGACCGAGGGCCCCGAGGACGCACTGCTGGCGCTGACGCTGAAGACCGCCACGCTCGGCAACATCCGCACGCAGACGATGCGCGGCTTCACGACGGCCGAGATGCGCAAGGCGGTGTCCGGCATCAAGTAGCAGAAGGCACAGGTGGCCGGTGTTCAGCGCAAGCCGAGCTTGAACGCGATCATCGCGCGCAGCTTGTTCGGCACCACCGGCTTGACCAGCAGGTGGAAGTCGTGCTCCTGCGCCTCGCGTTCGTGGTTCGACAGCACGCTGCCGGTGACCACGATGGCAGGGATCGGCTGGTCGAGCATGTCGCGCAGCGCGTGGATGGCCTCGATGCCGGTGTGGCCCGACTCGAGCCGGTAGTCGGCGATGATGAGGTCGGGCTTCAGCATCGTCGGCTCGGCGGCGCCGGCCCAGGCGCGGCAGCCCTGCAGCGTGTCGAACGAGATCACGCTGGCGCCCCAGCTCTTGAGCAGCACCTCCAGGCCGCTCTTCACCGCCGGGTCGTCCTCGATCATCACGACCAGCCGGCGGTCGAGCGTGAGGCCGAGCGGCGCGCTCGAGCGCGGCATCGCCTGCACGGCCGCGGGTGCCTTGCCGAGCGGCAGCTCCAGCGTGAAGACGGTGCCGCGCCCGAGCGTGGAGCGCAGCGTGAGCGGTGCATCCATCAGCCTGGCCAGCCGGCGCACGATGGCCAGGCCGAGGCCGAGGCCCTTGCGCTGATGCGGCCCCGGGCTTGCGCCCGGCTCGTGCACTTGCACGAACTCGTCGAACACACGCTCGCGATCGGCCTCGCGGATGCCGCAGCCGCTGTCCCACACCTGCAGCCGCAGCATGGCGCCGCGGCGGCGTGCGCTGACGAGCACGGTGCCGTCCTCGGTGTAGCGGATCGCGTTGGAGGTCAGGTTGCGCAGGATGCGCTCCACCAGCATCGGGTCGGCGCGCGCCACGTGCTGGCCGCCGCGAAAGCGCAGTGCCAGGCCCTTCTCGAACGCGTTGGGCTCGAAGTGCAGCTTCAGCTTGCGGAACACCTCGTCGAGGCGGAAGTCCAGTGGCCGCGCCTCGACGCCGCCGGCGTCGATCTTGGTGATGTCGAGCAACTCGGAGAACAGGCCGTCGAGCGCGTCGACCGAGCTGTTGATGCTGTTGATCAGGTGGATCGTCTCGTCGTCGCGGCCGAGTTGATCGCCGGGCCGCCCCAAGATCAACTCACCCCCTTGGGGGGCGGTCGTCGCTTGCGACGGCCTGGGGGCGGTTGTCTTCTGCCGCAGCGCCTCGGCGAACAGGCCCAGCGCGTGCAGCGGCTGGCGCAGGTCGTGGCTGGCGGCGGCGAGAAACTGCGTCTTCGCTCGATTGGCCAGCTCGGCCTCGCGCCGCGCGGCTTCGGCCGCGGCCGTCTCGGCGCGCAGCTGGACCGCGAGCCCCTGGGCCCGGGCTTTCAGCTCGACCAGCTCGCCGAAGGTGTCGCGATAGTTGCGGCCCAGCCGCACGGTCATCAGCAGGATCAGCACCGACACCGCGGTGAGGCCCAGCCCGCCGGGCCCGCCCTGCAGCGCGATGCGCGTGATGGTCGGCGCCAGGCTCAGGCCCACGTAGGCCAGGAAGATGCCGCGCTGCCAGGCCAGCAGCGGGGTCGAGCCGACGCAGAAGGCAAAGATCACCAGCACCATCGCCAGCTGGTGCAGCGGCTCGCCGTGGCCGTAGAACAACCACGCGGCCGAGCCCCACAACGCGCCCGACGACAGCGTGCCGACGTTCCAGCCACGCAGCCAGCGCTGGCTCTGCGTGTCGTCCTGCGGCGCGGTGCGCGCATAGGCCAGCGCCAGCCACGAGCGGCCGAGCAGCACGACAGCGAACACGACGCCCCAGCCGGTGAGCACCCATTCGTGCACGGCGCCGTGGAACAGCCACAAGAACATCAGCGCCGCCAACAGGTAGCTTAGGTTGGTCGTGCCGGCGTAGGAGTACAGCGCGTGCACGCGATCGGTCAGCGTGCCCGGCACCGCGAGCACGGCCTCGGCGCCGCGGCGCTCGGCGGCATCGGGATGCGCGGTCATCGGTCGACCCGGCGCGCGGCGCGCACCGGGGTGAGTGTTGCTGGCCGGTCGTGCGCGCGCATCGCAACGGGCGCTTGGCGCGTCAGCGGTGCGTGCTCGGCCGCCACGCCGCGAGACCGGGGTTGGCCTGCGTCATCTGGCTCACCGCCAGCACCGCCTGCGTACGCGAGTTGACGCCCAGCGCGCGCAGCACGGCGGCGACATGGTCCTTCACCGTCTCGACCGACAGCGTGAGCTCGCGCGCGATCAGCTTGTTGGGCAAACCCTGCAGCAGCAGGGCCAGCACGTCGGCCTGGCGCGGCGTGAGGCCGAGCGACTCGAAGCTACGCAGCTTCTGCGCCGGCTCGGGTGCCGCCAGCGGCTGCTCGGGCGCGTGGCGCATCACCGCGGGCACGGTGTCGCCGCCCGGTGGCGGCGGCGGCAGGCCGAGCATCATCGGCGGGATGTAGACGCCGCCGGACATCACCATGCGCAGCGCCTCGAACAGGTCGCGATTGCTCGCGCGCTTGGGCACGAAGCCCATCGCCCCCATGTCGATCGCGCGGATCACGTCGGACGTGCGCTCGGTGGCCGACACCACCACCACCGGCAGCGCCGGATAGCTGGAGCGCATCTCGGACAGCACGTCGAAGCCGTCGGTCTCGCCCAGGCTCAGGTCGAGCAACGCGAGGTCGAAGCCGTCGTCGTGCTGCAGCGCCTTGCGCGCCTCGTCGGCACTGGCGACGCCACACACGGTGACATCGTCGCCCAGGCCCTGGATGACCGCCTGCAGCGCAGTGAGGATCAGGGGGTGGTCGTCAACGAGCAGCACTTTCATCGTTCAACCTCCGCGGGCGCCCAGGTTGGGTGCGCAGCCGGCCGATGCTACCCGCGCCGCGCCGGCCGCGGTGCAACCGCGTGCGACTACACGAAGCGGCGCGACAACGACTCGGCCACGCACACCGGCTTGTCGCCCCCTTCGCGCTGCATCGTCACCTCGAGCGTCAGCTGCGCACCGCCGGCGATGGCCTCGTAGGCCAGCAGCTTGAAGTGGCCCCGCAGCCGGCTGCCGACCGGCACCGGCGCCGGAAAGCGCACGCGATTCAACCCGTAGTTGATGCCCATGCGCACATCGGTGATCTCCAGCGCCGAGGCGGCCATCAGCGGCAGCAGCGACAGCGTGAGGAAACCGTGCGCGATGGTCTTGCCGAACGGGCCCTCGGCGGCACGCGCGGCGTCGACGTGGATCCACTGGTGGTCGCCGGTGGCGTCGGCGAACTTGTCGATCATCGGCTGGTCGACCGTGATCCAGTCGCTCACCGCGATCTCCTGGCCGATGCGGCCGGCCAGCGAGCCGAGATGGGCGATGCGGGTCAATGCATGAGCAGCCATGGCACCAGCGGCTTCCATTGTTCGAGATCACGCTCGACGCGGCCGGGGGCGACGTCCCACACGGTGAGGCCTCGCGCCACCAGCTGCACGTAGTGTTGCGTGTCGCGCAGGTAGCCCAACACCGGCAGTCGCAGCTCGGCGAGGAACTGGTGCAACTGGTCGTTGGAGATGGTGTGGTCCTTGACGCGCATGCCGACCAGCGCGACCTGGATCTCGCCGGCCCGGCGGTGCTGGCGCAGCTCGTTCAGGAAGGCATGCGTGGCCTGCATGTCGAACAGGCTCGGCTGCAGCGGGATCAGCACGCGGTCGGCGATGCGCAGCACCGCGTCCAGCGGCTTGCCGGTAAAGCCGGCCGGCGTGTCGATCACCACGTGCGTCACGCCCTTGGGCGGCTTGAGCACCGCCTCGCCGGCGACGTCCCAGCTGTGGATGCGCGGCACGTTGGCCGGCCGCAGCGCGAGCCACTGGCGCGACGACTGCTGACGGTCCACATCACCCAGCATCACCGCGTGACCGCGGCGCGCATAGAGCCCCGCGATGTTGGTGGCCAGGGTACTCTTGCCCGCCCCTCCCTTGGGGTTGGCGACGACGATCACCGGCATGCGTTCTCCTGTTGTTTTCGGTGGGCTCGCGGTGCGGTGGCCGCGATTGGGCTATGGTAACGGGGCGCAATGACTGCACTGCTGCGAAAAAGCGACGCCGAGCTGCCGCCCCCTATGTCCGACGTCCTGATCCTGGCTGCCCACCCCGACCTGCACCATTCGCGGGTGCATCGTGCGCTGTTCGAGGGCCTGCGCGCGGCCACGCGCGACAAGGACAAACCGGTGCGCTGGACGGTGCGCGACCTCTATGCGCTGTATCCCGACTTCCTGATCGACGCCGCGGCCGAGCAGGCGGCGCTGCAGGCGGCGCGCCTGGTCGTCTGGCTGCATCCGATCCACTGGTATGGCATGCCGCCACTGATGAAGCTGTGGCTCGACGACGTGCTCGCCTTCGGCTGGGCCTACGGGCCCGGCGGCCATGCGCTGGTCGGCAAGGACCTGTGGACCGTGGTGTCCACCGGCGGCACGGAAGACTCGTACCGGCCCGACGGCCACAACCGCTACTTCATCGACGCGTTCTGGCCGCCCTACGAGCAGACGGCGTCGCTGTGCGGCATGCGCTTCCTGCCGCCGGCGGTGCTGCATGGTGCGCACCGCGCTGCGCCGGCGCTGATCGGCGAGCATGTGAGCACCGTGATCGAACGGCTCGGCAGCTGGCCCGACTGGCCCGAGATCGAGGACCTGCCCGCCTGCGTGCAGTGCGAAGCGCCGAGCGGTGAACGGCCGGATGCCTCCACGAGCGATGGCTGACATGACGCCGGGACATACCTGCAGCTTGGACACTCGTGCGCCACCGACATGGCGACGGCCTGCTTGCGGCCCTTTGCGGTCGTTTGTTGCTCGCTGTGCGCGCCTTCGTGTGACCGAGCGTACAAGGCTGCGGGCGGGCATGCCCTGGCGCTCAACCGCCGGCGTCCCGGCCCTGCG
>CALMQI010000067.1 GCA_937871935.1 uncultured Burkholderiales bacterium | reverse complement strand
CGAGCCCGTGGGACCAGAAGAGGGGCGCGTAGTCCCAGTCGATCTTGAGCTGCTGCAGGGCCGGCAGGACCTCGGCGGGCTTGGACACCGGGACCTGGAGCTCGCCCGTGTCCTCCTTGTAGACGGCCTTGGGCAGGAGGCGCTGGAGGCGGATCTGCTTGCTCTCGGCCAGGTCCACCGGGCCCAGCTTGGCCACGTGGGAGGGGCCGGAGAAGGCCTGGTTCCGGGTGACCACGACGTCGGTGATCCCGGCCCGTTGGCACACCGCCCGTAGGCGGGCCACGTCCAGCAGGGCGACGGCGGCCTCGGGCACGGGGCCGTAGCGGTCCTCCCACTCGGCCTGGATGTCGGCCACCTCGGCCGGGTCCGTGACCGAGGCCAGGCGGCGGTAGGCCTCGAGCCGGAGCTCCTCCTTGGGCACGTAGTCGGCGTCCCAGTAGCCCATCTGGCGGTACTTGAGAACACCAGCGCTGTAGCGCTTCTTGGCGTCGGTGACGACACCGCTTTCCACGGGTTTGTTCATCTGCTCTCCTGCGCTGCAGCGGCGATATCGCGATGCGGCGAGGTCAATATAAGTTTCCGCACAAGTAAGAGCTATTCACTTTTTATGAGCATGCAGTTAAGCTTTTACTTATGCGAAACGTGACCATTCGCCAGCTGCGCGTCTTTGCCGAGGTGGCACGACTGCTCAGCTTTTCGCGTGCAGCGGCCGAGTTGCACCTCACGCCGCCGGCGGTGACGATGCAGGTCAAGGAGCTCGAAGCCAACGTGGGGCTGCCGCTGTTCGACCGCCAGGGCCGCCAGGTCGCGCTGACGATGGTGGGCGAATACCTGCTGTCCTACGTGCGCCGCATGCTGGCCGTGCTGAAGGACGCCGAGGACGCGGTGGCTCGCTTCAAGGGCCTGCAGGGCGGCAGTCTGGTCGTCGGCATGGTCAGCACGGCCGAGTACTTCGTGCCGCGACTGCTGGCGCGTTTTCGCGCCGAGCATCCGGCCATCGACGTACGGCTGAAGCTGGGCAACCGCGAGCAACTGGTGCAGCTGATGCAGCGCAACGAGGTCGACCTGGCCATCATGGGCCGGCCCCCGAAGGAATGGGCCACACGGGCCGAGCCGTTCGCCGCGCATCCTCATGTGCTGGTGACGGCGCCCGGCCATCCGTTCACGCGGCTTGACCATGTGCCCGCGGTGGCGTTGTCGCACGAGGGTTTCATCGTGCGCGAACCGGGCTCGGGCACGCGGGCAGCGCTCGAGGAGTACATCCGCGAACACCACCTGGACATGCGCGTGGTGATGGAGATGTCGAGCAACGAGTCGATCAAGCAGGCCGTGATGGCCGGCATGGGCGTGAGCCTGCTGTCGATGCACACGATCGCACTCGAGCTCGAGCTCGGACTGATCGCCGTGCCCGAGGTCGACGGGCTGCCGGTGATGCGCCGCTGGCATGTGGTGAACAACCTGGCCAAGACGCTGTCGCCGGCGGCCGAGGCGCTGCGCTACTTCGTGCTCGAGCAAGGCGAGGCGCAACTGGCGGCCGCGTTCGGCGGCGACGCCGCACGGCTGCCGCGACCACGCGCCAAACGTTGACATGGGTCAGCCGATCACGATGCGCAGCGGCACGTGCGCCGTCACCGAGCGGCAAGGCCGCCTCCAGGTTTGCCCCTAATCCATGGGGGCGATATCGATAACCCCACGGTTCCTACAGAATTGCGCCGGACCGCGCGAGGCCGATGCCATCGCACCAAGAGATCCATCAATCCTGGAGGCACTTATGCAATCGATATACCGGCTCGGCGCCGGGCTGCTCATGCTGGCGGCGTCACTGGCGCAGGCGCAGGACGCCCACCTCGGCCGCAATCTGGCGGCCACCTGCGCCAACTGCCACGGCACCAATGGCCGCGCGCTCGGCGACACCGTGAAGCCGCTGGCCGGTGTCTCGGCCGACAAGATCGTCGCGGCGATCAACGACTACAAGAGCGGTGCGCAGCCGGCCACCATCATGCATCAGATCGCCAAGGGCTACACCGATGACCAGATCAAGCTGATCGCGGCGTACTTCGCCGCGCAGCCGGCGAAGAAGTGAGGAGCAAGCACATGACACAACACAGCACCTTCTCGCGTCGTCGCGTGATCGGCACCGGCCTGGCGGCGATGGCGAGTCTGCCGTTTGTCGGCTGCGCCACGATGGGCGGTCCGTCGATCGGGCGCGTCGTCATCGTCGGCGGCGGCTTCGGCGGCGCCACCGCGGCGCGTTACCTGCGCATGTGGGGCGGCAACGTCGATGTCACGCTGGTCGAGCGCAACGACGCCTTCGTGTCGTGCCCGATCTCCAACCTGGTGCTCGGCGGCCACAAGCAGATGAGCGACATCACGGTCGGCTACGCCGGTCTCGAAGCGATGGGCGTCAAGCGCATCCAGGCCGAGGTGGCGGCGATCGACCCGCAGGCCCGCGAGGTGCGCCTGGCCGACGGCCGCAAGCTGCCGTACGACCGCGTGATCGTCTCGCCCGGCATCGACTTCATGCTCGACCAGGTCGCAGGCCTGGCGACGCCGGCGGCACAGGCGAAGTTCCTCCACAGCTGGAAGGCGGGCCCGCAGACGGTGGCGCTGCGCCGTCAGCTCGAGGCCATGCCCGACGGCGGTGTCTATGCACTGGCGATTCCGAAGGCACCCTACCGCTGCCCGCCCGGGCCGTACGAACGCGCCTGCATGGTGGCCAGCTACTTCAAGCAGTTCAAGCCCAGGTCGAAGGTGCTGGTGCTCGACGCCAACCCCGAGATCACGTCGAAGAAGGGGCTGTTCGAGAAGGCCTTCGCCGATCACTACAAGGGCATCGTCGAATACCGGGCCAACAACGAGCTGAAGTCGGTCGATGCCGCCACCGGCACGGCCAAGCTCGAGTTCGACGACGTGAAGGCCGACGTGCTCAACGTGGTGCCGCCCCAGCGCGCCGGTGACATCGCGCGCACCGCCGGGCTGCTCAACATGAACAACCGCTGGGCCGGCGTGAACTGGCTGACGATGGAATCCACCGCGGTGCCCGGCGTCCACGTGCTCGGCGACGCCACCTTCTCGGCCCCGCTGATGCCCAAGTCGGGGCACATGGCCAACCAGCACGCCAAGGTGGCCGCGGCGGCGATCATCCAGCTGCTGAAGAAGGAGCCGGTGAACGCCACGCCGGTGGTGATGAACACCTGCTTCAGCTTCGTGACCGCGCGCGACGTGATCCACGTCGCCTCGGTGCACCAGTACAACGCTGCGGAGAAGACCTTCAAGACCGTGCCCGGTTCGGGCGGCATCTCGCAGGCGGCCAACCAGGTCGAAGGTCGCAACGCGCTGTCATGGGCCCAGAACATCTGGGCCGACATGTTAGCGACGTAGCCGCGCAGCGCGTTGCCGAGTGGACGCCGCGGAACCGGCTTCGCCGGGCCGCTGGCGTCGCCCCCTTGAGGGGGAG
>CALMQI010000066.1 GCA_937871935.1 uncultured Burkholderiales bacterium | reverse complement strand
AGACGAGCAAGCGGCACTACGCGCACGTCGACTGCCCCGGACACGCCGACTACGTGAAGAACATGATCACCGGCGCCGCGCAGATGGACGGCGCCATCCTGGTGGTGAGCGCGGCCGACGGCCCGATGCCGCAGACGCGAGAGCACATCCTGCTGGCGCGCCAGGTGGGGGTGAAGTACATCATCGTCTTCATGAACAAGTGCGACATGGTCGACGACGCCGAGCTGCTCGAACTCGTCGAGATGGAGGTGCGCGAACTGCTGAGCAAGTACGACTTCCCCGGTGACGACACTCCGATCATCAAGGGCAGCGCCAAGCTGGCGATGGAAGGCGACAAGAGCGAGATGGGCGAAGGCGCCATCATGAAGCTCGCTGACGCGCTGGACGCCTACATCCCGCAACCCGAACGCGCCATCGACGGCGCCTTCCTGATGCCGGTGGAAGACGTCTTCAGCATCAGCGGACGCGGCACCGTGGTGACCGGAAGAGTCGAGCGCGGGGTCATCAAGGTGGGCGAGGAAATCGAGATCGTCGGTATCCGTGCCACGCAGAAGACCACCTGCACCGGGGTGGAGATGTTCAGGAAGCTGCTCGACCAGGGGCAGGCGGGCGACAACGTGGGCATCCTGCTGCGCGGCACCAAGCGCGAAGACGTCGAGCGCGGGCAGGTGCTGTGCAAGCCCGGCAGCATCAAGCCGCACACGCACTTCACGGCCGAGATCTACGTGCTGAGCAAGGAAGAAGGCGGACGGCACACGCCGTTTTTCAACAACTACCGGCCGCAGTTTTACTTCCGCACGACCGACGTGACCGGGGCGATCGAGCTGCCCAAGGACAAGGAGATGGTGATGCCGGGCGACAACGTGACGATCACCGTCAAGCTGATCGCTCCGATCGCCATGGAAGAAGGCCTGCGCTTCGCCATCCGCGAGGGCGGCCGTACCGTCGGCTCCGGCGTCGTGGCAAAGATCATCGAGTAACGCAAGGATATCCGCAGGGGCATAGCTCAATTGGCAGAGCGTCGGTCTCCAAAACCGAAGGTTGGGGGTTCGATTCCCTCTGCCCCTGCCACCTGAAACCGGCGTCCGCATCTCACTTCATGGCCACCTCCGCACCCGTCGAAACCGTCTCCACTCCCGCCGACAAGGCCAAGCTGGCCGCTGCGGCGTTGCTGGTGGTCGGCGCCGTTGCGGCCTTCTACCTGCTCGGGCAGCAGGACATGTGGATGCGCGTGCTCGCGCTGCTGGCGCTGCTGGCTGCCGCAGTGGGTGCCTTCTTCGCGTCGGAGTCCGGGCGTCAGTTGATCGCCTTCGGCCGTGATTCCTCGCGCGAGGTGCGCAAGGTCGTCTGGCCGACGCGCAAGGAGGCGATGCAGATGACCGGCTACGTCTTCGCCTTCGTCGTCGTGATGGCGCTCTTTCTCTGGTTGACCGACAAGACGCTGGAGTGGGTGTTGTACGACCTGGTCCTGGGCTGGAAGCGCTGAGGAATATGAGCATGAGCGAACCTGTTGTCGCCCCGGACACCGCTGCTGCACCCCCGTCGCTGCTGCGCTGGTACGTGGTGCATGCCTATTCGGGCATGGAGAAGGCCGTCGAGCGCAACCTGCGCGAGCGCATCGAGCGTTCGGGCATGCAGGCCAAGTTCGGCCGCATCCTGGTGCCCACCGAGGAGGTGGTCGAACTCAAGGGCGGCAAGAAGGCCGTCACGCAGCGGCGCTTCTTCCCCGGCTATGTGCTGGTCGAGATGCTGCTCGACGACGAAAGCTGGCACCTCGTCAAGCACACCAGCAAGGTGACCGGCTTCGTCGGCGGCGCACGCAATCGTCCGGCACCGATCTCCGAAGCCGAGGTGATGAAGATCGTCAACCAGATGCAGGAAGGCATCGACAAGCCCAAGCCCAAGGTGGAGTGGCAGGTGGGCGAACTGGTGCGGGTGAAGGAAGGCCCGTTCACCGACTTCAACGGCGCGGTCGAGGAAGTCAACTACGAGAAGAGCAAGGTCAAGGTGTCGGTCACGATCTTCGGTCGTGCCACCGGCGTCGAGCTCGATTTCGCGCAAGTCGAAAAAGTCTGACGACCTCTGGTCGTCAAACTTCGCCGAAGCCCCGAAGGGCCGTAGGCAAGGTCTGACAACTACGGCCCACCGCCCCGACCCCGGCGGGCCAAGAAGAAGCAGGGTCGTTTGACGAGGAGCTCGCGGCGCGCAGTTGGCGCCAAGGGCGTTTGAACTCGATAGGAGCCATTCATGGCAAAGAAGATCGTCGGCTTCATCAAGCTGCAGATCCCGGCCGGCAAGGCCAACCCGTCGCCGCCGGTCGGTCCGGCGCTCGGCCAGCGCGGCCTGAACATCATGGAGTTCTGCAAGGCGTTCAACGCGCAGACCCAATCGCACGAGCCGGGACTGATGCTGCCGGTGGTGATCACCGCGTTCGCCGACAAGTCGTTCAGCTTCATCATCAAGACCCCGCCGGCGACCGTGCTGATCAAGAAGGCGATCAAGCTCGAGAAGGGCTCCGGCAAGCCCAATTCCGACAAGGTCGGCAAGATCACCCGCGCCCAGCTCGAGGAGATCGCCAAGACCAAGCTGAAGGACCTGACCGCCGCCGATCTCGACGCGGCCGTCAAGACCATCGCCGGCTCGGCCCGTTCGATGGGCGTCGTGGTGGAGGGCGCCTGACATGACACAACTGACCAAGAAGGCCAAGGCCCAGCAGGGCAAGGTCGACAGCAACAAGCTCTACCCGCTCGACAACGCGCTGGCCATCGTCAAGGAATGCGCGACGGCCAAGTTCGACGAGTCGATCGACGTCGCGGTGCAGCTCGGCATCGACGCCAAGAAGTCCGACCAGGTGGTGCGTGGCGCCGTCGTGCTGCCCAACGGCACCGGCAAGACCAAGCGCGTGGCGGTGTTCGCGCAGGGCGCCAAGGCCGAGGAGGCCAAGGCCGCTGGCGCCGACATCGTCGGCATGGACGACCTGGCCGCGCAGGTGAAGGCCGGCAACCTGAACTTCGACGTGGTGATCGCGTCGCCCGACACGATGCGCGTGGTCGGCACGCTGGGTCAGATCCTCGGGCCGCGCGGCCTGATGCCGAACCCGAAGGTCGGCACCGTGACGCCCGATGTGGCCACCGCGGTCAAGAACGCCAAGGCCGGCCAGGTGCAGTTCCGCGTCGACAAGGCCGGCATCGTGCACGCCACGATCGGCCGCCGTTCGTTCGAGTCCGACAAGCTGCGCGGCAACCTGAGCGCGCTGCTGGACGCGCTGACCAAGGCCAAGCCGGCCTCCAGCAAGGGCATCTATCTGCGCAAGGTGGCGGTGTCGTCGACCATGGGTGTGGGTGTTCGCGTCGACACGACGACGATCACCGCTTGAACAATGGATGGATGGTCGCGCGGCCCGAGCAGGGCGCGCGATCCAAGGGGTTTGGTGGGCTGCCGCGGCGCTTCAGCGCCGCGGCAGGCCATCCAAGACCGCTGGCGGGGCCTCGCGGCTCCTTAATCGGCTCAGGGGCTTCGCGGCCCCAGGGGTCGGCCAGCGCAGATGGCGGTCCCGCCCGAAGGAGCACAGGTGTCCTCGATGCGAATCGATTCGACTGCGGGTGTTCTGGCAAGGCAAGGTCGCTGCGTACCGGGTGCGCCGGTGCGCGTTCCGCGAGGAACGCCAAGGCGCGAATTGTGAGGAGTAGACCTTGAGTCTCAACCGCAACGAGAAGGCAGCCGTGGTGAAGGACGTGGGGGCGCAAGTCGCCCGCGCCCAGACCCTGGCGCTGGCCGAGTATCGTGGCCTCACCGTCGAACACTTGAACACGCTGCGCCGGCAGGCGCGCGACAAGGGTGTGTATCTTCACGTGCTGAAGAACTCGCTCGCCCGTCGCGCCGTCACCGGCACACCGTTCGAAGTGGCGTCGGAGGCCATGGTCGGCCCGCTGATCTACAGCTTTTCCGAAGACGCCGTCGCCGCGGCCAAAGTCATCGCCGACTTTGCCAAGGGCAACGACAAGCTGATCGTCAAGGGCGGCGCCTATGCCGGCAAGGCCCTCGACGCCAACGGGGTGAAGGCGCTGGCCGCGATTCCGTCGCGCGAGGTGCTGATCGCCCAGGTGGCCGGCCTGTTGAAGTCACCCATCCAGCGGCTGGCCGGGGTACTGGCCGCCCTGGCCGCGAAGAGGGAAGCTCCCGGGGAAACCCCCGCGGAAGCCCCTGCAGCGGCCTGACGTCGCCTTGCAGCGAACTGTTCAACCGAATTCGAATCAATCGAGGTAATCCAAATGGCATTCGACAAAGACGCATTCCTGTCCGCGATGGACAGCATGTCGGTGATGGAGCTCAATGACCTGGTCAAGGCCATTGAAGAGAAGTTCGGCGTCTCGGCGGCGGCGATGGCCGCCCCGGCGGCCGGCGGTGGCGGCGCCGCGGCGCCCGTCGTCGAAGAGAAGACCGAGTTCACGGTGATGCTGCTGGAGGCCGGCGCCAACAAGGTGCAGGTCATCAAGGCGGTGCGCGAACTCACCGGCCTGGGCCTCAAGGAAGCCAAGGACCTGGTCGACGGCGCACCCAAGCCCGTCAAGGAAGCCATCCCGAAGGCCGACGCCGAAGCCGCGCTCAAGAAGCTGGTCGACGCCGGCGCGAAGGCAGAGGTGAAGTAAGCCAGTCGCTCGCTGCGGCGCCTCGGCGCCGCAGGGAGCACCTGCAAGGGCGGCGTGCCGTCCTTGCAAGTGTTCTCTGATCCGACTGCAGAGAACCGGTTTGGTCGGGCCCCGGTGCAATGCCGGGGTTGTCCGCCAGCGGCTGGTAGTGGCCAGCCACCAAGCTTGGACGCAATGTCCAAAGTCGCCAGTCGCCGGCTGTGCGCACCTTGTAGGCCCAGGGTGCGTGGCGGTCGAACCGGAGTGATCAATGGCGCAAGCTACCCCCTACAGCTACACCGAGCGCAAGCGCATCCGCAAGAGCTTTGGCAAACGCGCGAGTGTGCTGAACGTCCCCTATCTGCTGACGATGCAGCGTGAGGCCTATGTGGCCTTCCTGCAGAAGGACGTGCCGCCTCAGGCGCGCAAGCCCGAGGGCCTGCAGGCTGCCTTCGTCTCGGCCTTCCCGATCGTGTCGCACAACAGCATGGTCGAGATGAAGTTCATCGAATACAACATCGCCAAGCCGCCGTTCGACGTGCGCGAGTGCCAGCAGCGGGGTCTGACCTACGCTGCGGCCGTGCGCGCCAAGCTGCAGATGATCATCTACGACCGCGAAAGCCATCCGGCCAAGGTGGTCAAGGAGATCAAGGAGCAGGAGGTCTACATGGGCGAGGTGCCCCTGATGACCGACTACGGCTCGTTCATCGTCAACGGCACCGAGCGCGTGATCGTCAGCCAGCTGCACCGCTCGCCCGGCGTGTTCTTCGAGCACGACAAGGGCAAGACGCACTCCTCGGGCAAGTTGCTGTTCAGCGCCCGCATCATTCCGTATCGCGGTTCGTGGCTCGACTTCGAGTTCGACCCCAAGGACATCCTGTACTTCCGCGTCGACCGCCGTCGCAAGATGCCGGTGACGATCCTGCTCAAGGCGATCGGCCTGACGCCCGAGGCGATCCTCGCGCACTTCTTCGTGACCGACAGCTTCCGGCTGATGGACACCGGCGCGCAGATGGAGTTCGTCGCCGACCGGCTGCGCGGCGAAGTCGCGCGCTTCGACATCACCGACAAGCAGGGCAACGTGATCGTCGAGAAGGACAAGCGCATCACCGCGCGTCACGTGCGCCAGCTCGAGCAGACCGGCACCCAGTTCATCACCGTGCCGGAAGACTTCCTGGTCGGCCGCATCGTCGCGCGCAACATGATCGACGCCGAGTCCGGCGAGATCGTGGCCAAGGCCAACGACGAGCTGACCGAGGTGCTGCTGAAGAAGCTGCGCGTCGCGGGCCAGAAGGAACTGCACTGCCTGTACACCAACGAGCTCGACCAGGGCGCCTACATCAGCCAGACGCTGGGCCTGGACGAGACGGCTGACGAGCTCGCTGCCCGCGTGGCCATCTACCGCATGATGCGCCCCGGCGAGCCGCCGACCGAGGACGCCGTGCAGGCCCTCTTCGGCCGCCTGTTCTACAACCCGGACACCTACGACCTGTCGCGCGTGGGCCGCATGAAGTTCAACGCCCGCGTCGGGCGTGATGCGCCCGAAGGTTCGATGACCCTCAGCAACGACGACATCCTCGACGTCGTCAAGCTGCTGGTCGAGCTGCGCAACGGCCGCGGCGAAGTCGACGACATCGACCACCTGGGCAACCGGCGCGTGCGCTGCGTCGGCGAGCTGGCCGAGAACCAGTACCGCTCGGGCCTGGCGCGTATCGAGAAGGCGGTGAAGGAGCGTCTCGGCCAGGCCGAGGCCGAACCGCTGATGCCGCACGACCTGATCAACTCCAAGCCGATCTCCGCGGCGCTGAAGGAGTTCTTCGGCGCGTCGCAGCTGTCGCAGTTCATGGACCAGACCAACCCGCTGTCGGAGATCACGCACAAACGGCGCGTCTCGGCCCTCGGCCCGGGCGGCCTGACCCGCGAACGCGCCGGCTTCGAGGTGCGCGACGTGCACCCAACGCACTACGGCCGCGTCTGCCCGATCGAGACGCCGGAAGGCCCGAACATCGGCCTGATCAACTCGCTGGCCCTCTATGCGCAGCTCAACGAGTACGGTTTCCTCGAGACGCCGTACCGTCGCGTGGTCGACGGCAAGGTGACCGACCAGATCGACTACCTGTCGGCGATCGAGGAAGGCAAGTACGTGATCGCGCAGGCCAACGCCTCGCTCGGCGTCGACGGCCGCCTCACCGATGAGCTGGTGTCGGCGCGCGAGAAGGGCGAATCGGTGCTGACCTCGCCCGAGCGCGTGCAGTACATGGACGTGGCGCCGGCGCAGATCGTCTCGGTGGCCGCGTCGCTGGTGCCGTTCCTCGAGCACGACGACGCCAATCGCGCGTTGATGGGTGCCAACATGCAGCGCCAGGCCGTGCCGACACTGCGCCCGGAGAAGGCCTTCGTCGGCACCGGCATCGAACGCGTCGCCGCGGTCGACTCCGGCACCGTCGTCACGGCCCGCCGCGGCGGCGTGGTCGACTACGTCGACACCAACCGTATCGTGATCCGCGTCAACGACGCGGAGACGGTGGCCGGTGAGGTGGGCGTGGACATCTACAACCTCATCAAGTACCAGCGCAGCAACCAGAACACCAACATCCACCAGCGCCCGATCGTGCGTCGGGGCGACGCCGTCGCCGCCGGCGACGTGGTGGCCGATGGTGCCAGCACCGACCTCGGCGAACTCGCGCTCGGCCAGAACATGCTGGTCGCGTTCATGCCCTGGAACGGCTACAACTTCGAGGACTCGATCCTCATCAGCGAACGCGTCGTCGCCGACGACCGCTACACCTCGATCCATATCGAGGAGCTGGTGGTGATGGCGCGCGACACCAAGCTCGGTTCCGAGGAAATCACGCGCGACATCCCGAACCTGTCCGAGCAGCAGCTGGCGCGGCTTGACGAGTCGGGCATCGTCTACATCGGCGCCGAGGTCAACCCCGGTGACGTGCTGGTGGGCAAGGTCACGCCCAAGGGCGAGACCACGCTGACGCCGGAAGAAAAGCTGTTGCGCGCGATCTTCGGCGAGAAGGCGAGCGACGTGAAGGACACTTCGCTGCGCGTCGAGCAGGGCACCAACGGCACCGTCATCGACGTGCAGGTGTTCACCCGCGAGGGCATCCAGCGCGACAAGCGCGCCCAGCAGATCATCGACGACGAGCTGAAGCGCTTCCGCCTCGACCTCAACGACCAGCTGCGCATCGTCGAGGCCGACGCGTTCGACCGGATCGAGAAGCTGCTGGTCGGCAAGTCGGCCAACGGCGGTCCGCAGAAGATCGTCAAGGGCACGATCATCACCAAGGACTACCTGGCGACGGTGGAGAAGTACCACTGGTTCGACATCCGCCCGGCCGATGAGGACCTGGCCAATCAGCTCGAGAGCATCAAGAACTCGCTCGAGCAGACGCGCCACAGCTTCGACATCGCCTTCGAGGAAAAGCGCAAGAAGCTGACGCAGGGCGACGAGCTGCCCGCCGGCGTGCTGAAGATGGTGAAGGTCTACCTGGCCGTCAAGCGCCGCCTGCAGCCGGGCGACAAGATGGCCGGCCGGCACGGCAACAAGGGCGTGGTGTCCAAGATCGTGCCGGTCGAGGACATGCCCTACATGGCCGACGGCACGCCGATGGACATCGTGCTCAACCCGCTGGGCGTGCCGTCGCGCATGAACGTGGGCCAGGTGCTCGAGGTGCACCTGGGCTGGGCGGCCAAGGGCATCGGCCACCGCATCGGCGACATGCTGCAGGGCGAGTCGCGCATCGCCGAGCTGCGCCAGTTCCTCGACCAGCTGTACAACCAGTCGGGCGGCAAGGCGGAGTCGATCGATCGCATCAGCGACACCGACGTGCTCGAGATGGCCGGCAACCTGGCCACCGGCGTGCCGTTCGCGACGCCGGTGTTCGACGGTGCGTCCGAGAGCGAAATCCGCGCGATGCTGCACCTGGCCTTCCCGGAGGACGTGGCCAAACGCAAGGGTCTGAACGCCACGCGCACGCAGGCCACTCTGTACGACGGCCGTAGTGGCGAGGCGTTCGAACGCACGGTGACCGTGGGTTACATGCACGTGCTGAAGCTGCACCACCTGGTCGACGACAAGATGCACGCGCGCTCCACCGGCCCGTACAGCCTGGTCACCC
>CALMQI010000065.1 GCA_937871935.1 uncultured Burkholderiales bacterium | reverse complement strand
CCCATGAAGGATCAGATGCACGCCTTCATGGCGATCAAGCGCCATGCGCGCCCGGAGGAGATCGCGGCGGCCGTCGTCTTCCTGGCGTCGGACCAGGCCAGCTGGATCACGGGAGCCACCCTCGAGGTCGACGGCGGCACCCTCCGCTCCGTATGACCGTCGCCGGAACGGGCCGACTCGCGATACGCGCGACTGCTGACCTCAGAGCATGCCGGGGAGCACCGTGCGGATGATCTTGTTCATGGCGTTCCGCGGAAGGTGATCCACCACGACGAAGCGCCGGCGCGCCGTCACGTGTTGCGTGCGGCCGCGTTGATGGAGCTCGGCGAGCAGGTCGACTTTCGCGATCGCGAGGCGGTGGGTGGCATAGTCGGCGAGCACTTCACGCGAATCACCCTTCACGCCCACATGCGGGAAGACACAGCCAGAATAGACCACATCAAATTGTTGATCTTCAAATGGTAGATGCATGCCATTGGCATGACACAAGCGGTGACGTTGCTCACGTTCTGCCCAGGCGCGACA
Organism: uncultured Burkholderiales bacterium; assembly: GCA_937871935.1. Classification (GTDB taxonomy): domain Bacteria; phylum Pseudomonadota; class Gammaproteobacteria; order Burkholderiales; family Burkholderiaceae_C; genus JAEUPI01. The sequence goes on along the minus strand of CALMQI010000065.1, from coordinate 8,226 downwards.
CCGCGTTCTGCTCCTTGCCGTCGGCATCGAGCAGCGCGATGTCGGTCACCTCGGGTGCCTGGCGCAGCAGCTTGAGGAACTCCACGCGGCGCATCTCCACGTCGCCGGCGTCCAGCTGTGGCAGCGAGGCATACTGAAGCTGCTGCGAGATCTGCCGGATGTACTGCTCGATGCGCGACGCAGCGGCGATGGCCTTCTCTTGCTGCAGGCTGGCCAGCGCGGCCTTGTTCTCCTGGTACGAGAAGTACAGGCTGATGCCGCCCGATGCGAGCAGCGCCACGCTGACCAGCGACAGGATCAGCAGCAGGTATTTGCGGAACAGGTGACCGCGGTGCTGGTCGGGCGGCGCGCCGGGGCGCGCCACGGCCGCGACCGTCGCGGCGATCGCCTGGGCTGGGGTGTCGACGGGATCGATGGTGCTCATGGCATCACTTCATCGGCGCGCAGCAGCAGAGACTGTGGAATGCTCACCCCGAGTCGGCGGGCGGCGCTCAGGTTGATCACGAATTCGACCACCGTGGGCAACTCGACCGGCAGGTCCTGCGGCCTGGCGCCTTTGAGCAGGCGATCGACAAAGTAGGCCAGCCGCTTGAACACGGCGCTCGCATTAGGCCCGTAACTCAACAAGTTGCCGCGCCGCGCAAACTCCGACCAGCCCGATATCGCCGGCATCCGGTGCTCGTTGGCAAAGGCGGCCACACGTTCGCTGTAGCGCATCATGCCGGCGTCGGGAAACACGACGATCGCCTCGCAGCGTGCGCGCAGCGCCGCGTCTAGCGCCGAGGCGAGTTCGGCCGGACCGCGAATCGGCAGGTATTCCAGGGTCAACCCCATCGCCTCGGCGGCACTGCGCGAGGCACGCAGTTCCACCTGCTCGCCGGCATGGGCCGTATTGGCAATCACGGCAACCCGTCTCAGTTGCGGCAAGGCCTGCTTCAGCATCTCCATGCGCTTGCCCACCAGCTCGACCGACAGCTGCGTGAGCCCGGTCATGTTGCGACCGGGGCGCGCCAGGCTGTCCACCAGTCCGGCCTCGACTGGATCACCACTGAACGCGAAGACAGTCGGCAACGTCGAGCCGGCGCTCTTCAAGGCGAACACGGCCGGACCCTGCGCCACGACAACATCGGGCCTGGCCCGTGCCAGTTCGGCCGCCTGCGCATTCATGCGTTCGCGCGAATCGTCGCCCCAGTGGGCTTCGATCGTGACGTTGCGGCCCTCGGCATAGCCGAGTTCGCTCAGCCCGAGTCGAAACGCGTCGTATGCGCCCAGGTAACTGTCGGCCCGCGCAAACGACAACCAGCCGATGCGCGCGACGCCCTTGGTCTGCGCGATGGCTTGCGTCGGCGCGGCGAGTCCCGCCCCGAGCGCCGCGGCGAACATGCGCCGCTTCATTGAATCACCTCGTCGGCGCGCTGCAGCAGCGACTGCGGGATCGTGAGACCCATCGCCTTGGCGGTCTTCAGGTTGATCGCCAGCTCGAATTGCGTGGGCTGCTGCACCGGCAGGTCGGCAGGCTTCGCGCCCTTGAGGATCTTGTCGACGAAACCCGCTGCAGACCGCCAATGCCAGGCAGCGGACGAGTTGTAGAACATCAGCCCCCCAGCCACCACGTATTCGCGCGCGCCGAACATGCCGGGTGCCCTGTGCGTGGTCGACAGTTCGGCGATGCGGGCGCGCTCGCGGAAGAACATCGGGTCGCCCAACACCAGCAGCGGGCTTCCCTTGGCGCGCGCCGCTGCGGCGTCGAGTTCGCTGGCCTTGTCGATCTCGATGCGCTCGAGCTGCAGCCCCATGGCCCTGGCCCGCGCCGAGAGCGCGTCGAAGAAGAAGCCATTGGCCGGGTTGGAATGGTTCAGCAGCACAGCGACCTTGGTGGCTTGCGGCACCGCCGACGACAGCAGCTCCAGCTGCTTGGCCAGCACCTCCGCACCGGCCGCGGTGGTGCCGGTGAGGTAACCACCCGGCCGCGCCAGGCTGGCGACGAAGCCCGAGCCCACTGCATCACCCGCGTTGATCATCACGATCGGGGTTGCGGGCGCGCCGTCGCGCGCAGCGTGTATCAACGTGGTTCCGCCAGCCAGGATCAAGGCCACCGGCAGGGCCTGCAGCTCGGCCGCCAACTCGCGCGCGCGCCGCGGGTTGCCTTCGGCGAAGCGGGTTTCGATGATCAGGTTGCGGCCTTCGACCCAACCCAGCTCGCGCAGGTAACCAAGAAACTCATCGAAGGTCGGCCGGTAGGCCGCGTTGGCCAAGAGGCCGATTCGCGCGGGCTTGGCCGTCGTCTGCGCCGCCGTGTGTCGCGCGGCAAGCAGGCCAAAGACCAGGCATGCGAGTGAAGTCCGGCGGTCGATCACTGGATGACCTCGTCGGCGCGCTGCAGCAGACCCGGCGGTACCAGCAGCCCGATCGTCTTCGCCGTCTTGAGGTTGAGAACCAGTTCGTAGGTGGTCGGCTCCTCCACCGGCAGCGTGGCCGGCTTGGCGCCCTTGAGCACGCGGTCGATGAAGCTCACGGCCCGACGCCACTGATCGGTCCGATTGGCCCCGTAGCTCGACAGCCCGCCCGCCAGCGCGTAGGGCCGCAGCGCCGAAATCGACGGCAGCTTGTGGCGCGCCAGCACGTCGCCCAGGGCGGCCGAGCTGCCCAGCGTGAACAGGGGCTGCACCACGACCGCCTGCGCACGTTCACGCGCCATGGCGGCCGCGGCCGACTCGAACTCACTGGCCTGGCCGATCAGCACCACCTGCAACTTGACACCCAGCGCAGCCGCCGCGGAGGTCGCCTGGTCCACGAAGATCGGTGTCGCCTTGTCTTCGGTGGAGCCGAGGAAGGCCACGCGCTGCAGCCCAGGGACGATTTCGCTCAGCAATTGAATCTGCTTCGGCACCATCGCGGGCAAGTTGTTGGAGATGCCGGTGATGTTGCCGCCCGGACGGGCCAGCGACGCGACGAGGCCCGTGCCCACTGCGTCGGCCACACCGGCCAGAATGATGGGCGCGGCCGGCTTGGCATCGCGCAAGGCCAGCGCGGCCGGAGTGGCCGACGCGACGATCAGGTCCAGCCCCAGGCCGGCGAGCTCCACCGCGTGGCGGCGCGCGACGTCGGCCCGCGTGGCCCAGCGCCAATCGACCTGGATCGTCTTGCCATCGTGGTAGCCGATCGCCGCCAGCGCCGCCATGAATGCCGGCTGCGCATCGTCGTCCGGCACGCCGAAGCGCAGCACGCCGATGCGCGGCACCTTGCCCGCCGGCTGCGCGCCGACGCGCATCACGCTACCGGCGCCGAGCACCAGCGACACGACGATCGACCTCACAAGCAGGCGGCGCTTCATCGGATCTCCTTCTTGCCGGCACGCAGCAGCAGCGCGCGTCGGACCTTGAAGCCCGGTGCCTGGTGACGTCGTGTCATTCCACCACACGATCGGCCCGCAGCAGCAGTTGCTGCGACAGCGTGATGCCCAGCGCCTGCGCCGCCTTGCGATTGAGCGCGAACTCGAACAGCATCGGCTGCTCCACCGGGATGTCAGCCGGCCGCGCACCGCGCAGGATCTTGTCGACCACCAGCGCAGCGCGGCGGATCTGGTCGCCGAGCACGGCGCCGTAGCTGAACAGGCCGCCGGCATCGACCATCTCGCTGCGGTGGCCTATCACGGCGACGCGGCGACCCCGCAGCAGCTCGATGAGGCGCTGGCGCAGGTTGAAGCTGAGCGACGAGTTGGTCATCACCGCCTCGACGCGCTCGCGCAGCAGCATCGCCACCGCGTCGTCGAAGGCCTTGGGGTGCGTGGCCCCGCCCACCACCAGCTGCATGCCGCGCGCGGCCAGCAGCGGCGCGAGGGCATCGCGGTCCTGCTGGAGCCGAGGGTCATCGCGGTCGCCGAGCAGCCCGATGCGTCGCACGCCGGGCGTGATCTGCAGCAGCAGCTCCAGTGCCTTGGGCGCCAGCGAGTCGATCACGCTGCAAAGGCCGGTGGCATTGCCGCCGGGCCTGGCCATGCTCTTCACGAGTCCGGTGCCGACGGGGTCGGTGCCGGTGGCAAAGACGATGGCAATCGCCGACGTCGCCGCCTTGGCCGCCACCGCCGCCGGGGCCGGCGGCGCGAAGATCAGATCGGGCCGCCGGGCCACCAGCTCGCGCGCCAGGCGCGGCAGCTCGTGGTACTGGTCGTCGGCATAGCTGCGGTCGTAGCGCACGGTCGCATCTTCGATCCAGCCGAGCTGCGTCATCTGGTCGAAGAAGGGCTTCAGCGTCACCGCCTCGCGCGCCGCGGTGCTCGGCGCCAGCACACCGATGCGGCGCGGCGGCTGCGCCCCGGCCGGCAGGCAGACGGCCGCCATCGCGACCAGCGTGGCACGCCGCTGGAGGATCATTCGATCACCTCGTCGGCACGCAGCAGCAATTCCGCCGGCAAGGTGTGGGCGATGGCACGGGCGGTGCGAGCGTTCACCGTGAGCGTGAATCGCGAAGGCTGCTCCACCGGCAGCGTGGCGGGGTCGGCGCCACGCAGGATGCGGTCGACGAAGCTGGCGGTGCGAGTCAGCACTTCGCGGATGTCGGCACCGTAGTACAGCAAGCAGCCGGCGGCCACCTGGGCGTAGCTGAGGCCCAGCGACGGCAGTCGTTGCCGCAGCGCGAACGCGGCGATCTCGCTCGCCTTCACCTCGGTGGCGCCGTCGGGCGCCACATACAGCGCATCGGGCGCCTGCGTGGCAATGCGCTCCAACGCTGCGGACACGTCGTCTGGACCGCTCAACGCATGCGGAAGCAGCGCGATCTCCAGTTGCCGCGCCGCGAGCTGCAGCTCGCGTTGGTACGGCTCCAGGCCCGGCTGTTGCGCTGGGCCCAGCGTGGCCACCCGACGTGCGCGCGGCACGGCCTGCTTGAGCAGCTGCAGCGTCTTGCCGGCGAACTCGGCTGCCACCCAGACGGTGCCGGTGACGCGGGTCCCCGGGCGCGCGAGGCTTTGCACAAAGCCGGCGGCCACCGGTTCGTGGCCCATGCCCATCACGATCGGGATGCGGCCGGAGGCGCGCTGCAGCGCGGCGATGGCGTCATTGCCGAAACCGATCAACAGGTCGGGCTGGCCGGCACTCAGTTGCTCGGCCTGCACCTTCGCGCGGGCCAGGTCGCCCTCGGCACGTCGCACATCCGCCGTCAGGTTGCGTCCGAGTTCCCAACCGGCCTGCTGCAGTCGATCGCGGAAGAAGAGCGACATCTCGGTCTGCTGCGCGCTGACACCGCCGATGCTGAGCACCCCCACCCGGCGCGCCGCACCCTGCGCCGACGCGCGCCGCGCCGCCAACCAGGCCGCCGTTGCCAGCAGCAGCGGGCGGCGCCTCACTCGATCACCTCGTCGGCTCGCAGCAGCAGATCGGCGCCGATCGGCAGCCCCAAGGCCCGCGCCGTCCGGCGATTCACGATCGTCGTCAACACGCTCGGCAGCTCGATCGGCAGGTCGGCCGGCCGAGCCCCTTTGAGAATGCGATCGACATAACCCGCGGCGCGCGCCGCGAGCACCGGAATCGACGGCCCCATCGCGAGCAGTGCCCCGTCGTGTGCAAAGTTCAAGTGCGACGAGACGACCGGTAAACGCGCCGCATCGGCGAACACTAGGATGCGCTTGCGCACCACGGGGCTGGCTGCGATCTGCGCATCGTCGGCGACGAAGATCGCGTCCACACGCTGTGCGCCGGCACGCGCGATGGCAGCATCGATGTCGGCCACTCCCGTGGCTTCGAGCCGCAACAGCTGTGCGCCGCCGGCCCCGGGGCGAAGTGGTGCCGGATAGGCGCGAGTGCCGGGGTTGCTCGGATTCACCAACACCCCGATGCGTCGCAACGAGGGCATTTGCTGCACCAACAGCGCCACGCCCTTGGCGTCGATCTCCGGCGACGTGAGCACGAAGCCGGTGACGTTGCCCTTCGGCCGCGCCAGGCTGCCGCCGGCCAGCTGCAGCAGCACCGCCTCGCCGGCCGGCCCGACGACGATCGGGATCTCGCGCGTCCGCCGAGCCAGCACGGCTGCCGCCGCATTCGTGTTCGTGAACATCACCCTGGGCCGCAGCGCGACCAGCTCGGCTGCCATCACCTCCAGCCGATGCTCGTCGCCGCCGGCATAACGCTCGACGATCTCGATGTTGCGCCCATGCGTCCAGCCGAGCTCCGCCAGCGCCTTGGCGAATGGCACGTTCACGAGGCCCGCAACGGCCGACTCGCGTGAGGCCGGCGAGAGCACGCCCAGCAGCGGCCGCGCGTCCTGGGCGAGCGCGGTTCGCAGGTACACGACGAGGCCCGGTGCCACGACGCCGAACAGCAGGCGGCGGCGCGCGATCACTCGATCACCTCGTCGGCGCGCAGCAGCAGCGACTGCGGGATCGTCAGGCCCAGGGCCTTCGCCGCCCGCAGATTGATGGCCAGATTGAAGCGCGTCGTTTGCTCGACGGCGAGATCACCCGGATTGGCGCCTTTCAGGATGCGGTCGATGTAGCGGGCGGCGAGTTGCGGGTACTCGTCTCGCGCCGGGCCGAAGACCATCAGGCCGCTTGCCGGAAGAATGCGACTGATGCCGACGACGGCCAGTGGCAACCGGTGGGTCTGCGCGAAGCCCGCGATGACCTCGCGCTTCGACAGGATCAGCGGTTCCGGTGGAAGCAGGATCGCTTGCGTACCCGCGCTGCGGATGGCCGCGAACGCGGCCTCGAAATCGCCCGGGCCCAGGACCTCGACGATCTGCGCCTGCACCGCCAAGCTCGCGGCATCTGCGCGCATTTGTCTCAAGAACGCGGCGGCGGATTCGTTGCTCGGATTGGCGAACACGGCCACGCTACGCATGCCAGGGACGGCCTCCTTCAGCAACTGCAGCAGCTTGCGAGCGTATTCGTTGGCCATGTAGCTCGAACCGGTGAGGTTGCCACCCGGCTTGCGATAGTCGGCGACGATGCCCAGTTCAACCGGGTTGCCCACGGCGTACATCACGACGGGTATCGACTTCGTCGCCTGCATCAGCGCACGAGTGGCCGGCACGGTCTGAACGAGAATCAGGTCGGGGTCTTGGGCGACTACTTCAGCGGCCATCGACGGCAGCAGTTCGTTTCTGCCCTCGGCCGTGCGCGGTTCCAGCAGCACGATGTTGCGACCGTCGCTCCAACCGAGATGCGTCAGGTCGGCTCGGATCAGCCCAAGGGCGGCCTCGACGTCGGCGCGGGGAAATGCGCTAAGGAAGGCGATGCGGCGCGCCGTCGCCTGAGCCTGCAAGCCTGCAGGCACCGCGAACATGGCGGACCCGGCTGCGGCAACGAATGTGCGACGGGGCATCACTCGATCACCTCGTCGGCGCGCGACACGATCGACTGCGGCACCGTCAGCCCCAGTGTGCGCGCCGTTTTCAGGTTGATGACCAGCTCGAACACGGTGGGCTGCTCCACCGGCAGCTCGGCCGGGTTGGGCAGGCGGTCGAGCGAGTCGCAGGTCGGGCCGAAGACGGTGAACTCCGCGCTCTGGGTCGCGAACGCGCCAGCGGAGCGGATCGGGCGCGCGTTCGGCATCAGCTTGGGCGCCTGATAGGCCTCCATCAGCCCGCCATAGATGCCGTCGTTGAGGAACACCTCGGCGGTCGCGGCCCGCCGCAGCTTGGCCTTGACCAGCAGCGAGGTCGAAGTGGCGACGAGCCCGCGTCCAGGTTCGCACTCGAGCGCAGGGACGGCGCCGGCGGGAAACGACGAGCGGACCGCGGCTTCGATCGCCGCGAAGTAGACTTCGAGTTCCGGTGCCGTCGCGCGCGGGTAGCGTGCGGGGAAACCGCCGCCGACATTGAGCGTCTTGAGGACGATGCCGGCGCGGCTGGCGATCCTTGCAGCCGCCTCGATGTGACGGACGAAGGCGACCGGGTCGGCGCACTGGGAGCCGGGGTGGAAGGTGATCACCGGCTGGGCGCCAGCGGCGGCGACGCGATCGAGCAGCGCCACCGCCTCATCGGGAGTGGCGCCAAACTTCGAGGAGAAATCATGTACCGAGGCGCCATGCTTGGGCAGGCGGAAGCGAACGGCCAGTTCGATTGCGCGCACGTCGATCAGTGGCTCGGCCACCTCGAGGATCTTGGCGATCTCGTTGGCGTCGTCGACGGCAAAGCGGGTGACGCCGAACTCGCTGATCGCCCGGGCGATCTCGACTCGCGACTTGATCGGATTGTGGTAGTTGAAGCGGGCGCTCGGCACCTCGACGGCGA
>CALMQI010000064.1 GCA_937871935.1 uncultured Burkholderiales bacterium | reverse complement strand
ACCTGACGTGTGCCAGCCTGCGGCTGTCACACGCAGGTGAGCTCAAACGTTAGGCATTTCGGGGTCCCATTGTGCAGACTCGGAAAACGTTGCGTACGCATGTCGAAACTCAGTCCCCGCAATCGTCGTTGAAGTGGAGCCAATCATCCGATCGGCTTCCTAGCACCACAGCAACGAAAGTATTCAACATGGCAACTCAGGAAGCGATCAAGGGCCCAGCTTCATACTTCCCATCCATCGAGAAGAAGTACGGCAAACCCATAGCCCACTGGATGCAAGTTCTTAAGCAAGCCGGCCCGCTCAAGCACATGGAGCTTGTCAACCACCTCAAGGCCGAGCATCAGTTGGGGCACGGCCATGCCAACGCTCTGGTCGCCTGGTTTCTCGCCAAGAAGTAATCGCCAGGCAAGACACCGCGGCATGGCAATGCCTAGCCCTTCGCTCCAACTGACGTTCGCCAGCCCGCTTCGCGGTCTGTCGCCCGCGGGTGAGCTCAAACGTTAGGCATATGGATCTGAACATCGACGGTCTGCGCGTCATTCGCTCCACCGAGCGAGGCACGTTCGTTGAGTTCGAGGTGATTGCGCAGTCCGATCGCGTCGTCGAGGTTGTCACGTCGCTCCTGGCTGCGCTGCCCGAGGGAGGCGAGGTTTCTGTGTCTGAGCCAGGCCCATACGAGTGCTACAACGAGTGCCAACGTACCAACGGTGCACTTCGGATCAAAAGGGGTTGCCACGGTTCCTACGGCACATGGCGCCCCGCAAGTAGTGTTGAGGCACACGAATGGTTGCTTCCCGGATTCACGCTCTCGGCGTCCAATCCGCGTAGTGAGCAAGCACGCATTCGTGTTCGGCAGGCATATGCCTAACCCTTCGCTCCACCTGACGTTCGCCAGCCCGCATCGCGGTCTGTCGCCCGCAGGTGAGCTCAAACGTTAGCCATCTGATTCCACCGCCCTCTCACAGCACAGATTTGCAAGCGCTAGCACTTTACGCTAGCATTGCTCGGTGAACTCGAAGGCGCGCAAGACCCTCCTCGCCGTGTACGCGAGGCCAACGTCAGCGGCCATCGTGTTCTCCGATATCGAAGCCCTGGTAAGGGCACTGGGCGGCACCGTCGCAGGGCGCGAAGGCTCTCGGGTGCGAATTGAGCTCCGCGGCGAAGTCTGGCGATGCCATCGTCCACACCTTGGCAATGAGGCCAAGCGCTATCAGGTCGAAGAGTTTCGCGAACTTCTTATTCGAGTGGGAGTCACACCATGAACACCATGTCCTACCGTGGCTACACGGCACGCGTCGAGTACGACGAGCGAGACAACATCCTTGTCGGTCGTGTCCTTGGTATTCGCAGCATCATCAGCTTCCACGGCGAGACGGTGGCCAAGCTGCGCAAGTTGTTCGAAGCAGCTGTCAAAGACTATCTGGCCGACTGCGAGAGCAAAGGTGTTGCGCCCGAGAAGCCCGCGTCCGGCAAGTTGCTGCTGCGTGTTCCCCCCGAGGTCCATGGCAAGGCACTCGTCGCGGCTCAGGCTTCTGGCAAGAGCCTGAATCAGTGGGCGACCGAGCTACTCACGCGCGCAGTGCTCGCAGATGGCTAACCCTTCGCTCCACTTGACGTTCGCCAGCCGGCTACGCCGTCTGTCGCCCGCAGGTGAGCTCAAACGTTAGGCGTCGCGGCATCCGTTGCGAAGTTCGCAGAAAGGAATTGATGAGCGCTCCACCAACTCCAATACGCCGTGCCGATCTTGCGATGACCGAGGAGCGTGCGCGGGCCTTTCTGAGCGAAGGCCATGCAGGGCGCCTCGCTACAGTAGGTCCAGACAATTGGCCTTACGTTGTCCCGTTGCTCTATGTGTATCGAGACGGTTCGATCTACGTACACAACTCCCGCGCACACGGTCACTTTCGCGCCAACGTCGACAACAACAACCGCGCTTGCTTTCTTGTTGACGCACCGGGCACTGTCTATGGGTACGGGCGTTTCGAATGCGACAGCTCAATCAGCTACAGCAGTGTCATGGCTTTCGGCACCATCAAAGTAGTTGAAAGCGAGAACGACAAGGCGCTATTTTGCGACGATCTAATGCACAAGTATGGCGCTGGCTTGAATGGTCGGCCCAAGCAGTTCTATCCAAGGCTGGACGCCATCTCTGTTTACGTTCTTCGAGTAGAGCGGCTGACGGGGAAGGAGATTCAACTACCTGTTGCCTCTGCTCGCTGGCCTGCGCACGATCGAACGAAGTCTCCGGATGCCACCTCACCGCCCATTGACAGCGATGCCTAACCCTTCTCTAAACCTGACGTGTGCCAGCCTGCGGCTGTCACACGCAGGTGAGCTCAAACGTTAGGCCGCACGAACGCCCGACCCGTTCGCTGACGAGAAAGCCCTTTACAAGTCGATTACTATGATTCACCAAGACAACAAGACTATCCTCGCTGCTATCTTCGCCGAGACGGCAAGGGGAAATGGGCGCCCATTCGTTGAGGCGCTTGCCGATGACGTGCGTTGGACGATCATCGGTTCAACGCCTTGGTCACGAACCTATGTCGGAAAACCTTCCGTCATCAATGAACTTCTTCGCCCTCTGGGCCGCCAACTTGGCGGCGCGAGCATCATCAAGGCAAATCACTTCATCGCCGAAGGAGATGAGGTCGTTGTCCAAGGCACCGGGCACAACACAACGGTGTCTGGCAAGAAGTACGAGAACAGCTACTGTTGGGTCATTCGGATGCGCGACGGCAAGATGAGCGAGCTAACCGAGTACGCCGACACCCAGCTCATCGCATCAGCACTCGAAGACCCGCGTGCGTCCAGCAACAGTGCGGCCTAACCCTTCGCTCCACCTGACGTTCGCCAGCCAGCTACGCCGTCTGTCGCCTGCAGGTGAGCTCAAACGTTAGGCCGCATGCTCCAAAGCGGAGGCCGGGTAGATCTGCACGGAGCCGCGTTCCCGGTCGCTCTCCACCGCATAGCCTTCTGGCGTCAGTTCTGTCGAGTACCAGCCAACAACGCGGCCGTGCCACTGGCTTCCGCGCACCTTGCGAACGTTGTCACCCATCCTGAACGTCCTATGCGTTTCAGGCCACGCCTGGCGCAGTTCCTCGTCCAGCCTAGCCGCCGGGCCCGCCTCTTTGGTCATCGTGCCTCCTGCGCCGGGTTACCGGCTCGGGTCAATTGTGCGCGAGCCCTTGAACGCTCAGCCCAACCTCTGGCACAGTCCGCGCGTGTCGCTGCCGCTAGCTCGCAGTCACCGTCCCTCGCGAAGGTTGCGGCCTAACCCTTCTCTCCACCTGACGTCCGCCAGCCCGCATCGCGGTCTGGCGCGCGCAGGTGAGCTCAAACGTTAGGCATCACACATACACGCTTCCACGGCATGCTCAGCTTCTCTCACGCATTCGTCGCGTCATTGGCCCTACATGACTTCGACAAGACTTGGCGCGATCCGAACGAGTGCAAGCCGCAGTCTCTTTAGGGCTCTAAGCGAGAGTAGACGACCCAATGAGGCCGCACATTCTGAACCTGAGTTACAAGCTAAGGAACTTTCCACTCGAGATCCCCAGTTAGATGCCTCGAACCCCGCCCCGATTGATCACGCTGACGCTGCTGACGGCTCTGTCGGTCTTGACGCTGAACATGATCCTGCCCTCGATGCCTTCAATGGCGCGCGAATTGGCGGCGCGCGAGGCCGTCGTGGCGCTTTCGGTGTCTGGCTACATGCTTGCGTCCGCACTGTTCATGATCACCTTGGGTCCGATGTCCGATCGGCTCGGCCGCCGCTGCGTGATGTTGGCGGCTTTGTGCATCTACGTCACTGCCTCGCTCGGATGCGCACTCGCCTCGGAGGTGTCCACGCTGCTGTTTTTTCGGGTGTTACAGGGCGTGATCGTCGCGGGTGCGGTTGTGTCGAGTGCCGCCATCCGCGATCAGTACACGGCGCGAGAGTCGGCGGGAAAGCTAGGTGCCATTTTGTCTGCAATGGCCGTAGCGCCAATGCTAGGCCCGATTCTCGGTGGCTTCCTGGATGGCGCGCTCGGCTGGCGGTCGGTGTTTTGGCTGTACACGATGTCAGGCGCGGCGCTGCTACTGCTTGTCTGGCTGGATATGGGGGAGACGCGCCCACCCGGCCTACCGCCGCCTCACCTGGCTGACTGGATGGCGCTGCTGAGGTCGGCGCGTTATTGGGCCTATGTGCTGTGCGCCGGCTTCTCGGTAGGCGCCTTCTATGTCTTCATCACCGGCGTGCCCTACGTAGCCACACAAACTTGGCGTCTTACACCCGCACAAATCGGCATCGGCGTGGGCTCGATCACTGGAGGGTTCATGCTCGGAGCAGCGATCACGGCTCGGCTTGCGCCGCGCCGTGGCACCGTCGCTTTGATCCTCATCGGCCGACTGCTGTCGACTGTGGTGCTATTGCTAATGCTGATGTTCTTCGCTGGCGGCGTCACACATCCTCTTGCCCTGTTCGGATTGACGGTCTTCGTTGGTCTGGGCAATGGCATGACGGTACCAAACGCAAATGCGGGGGCGTTGACCGTACGCCCCGATCTGGCCGGGACGGCAGCAGGGCTTGGCGGGGCGCTATCGATCGCTCTGGGCGCACTACTCAGCGGGGTCACGGCGCTCGTAGTCGAGCGATCGGCTACGCCCGCAGCAGTGGCGACGATGATGCTGGCCTGTGTGTTGTCGTCACTGGTGGCCGCGCTGGTCGCGATTCGGTTGGATCACGCGGCACAGTCGACGTGACTTGTTGGGCCCCTTGCGGCTGGCTGGACATGTATACGCCTGGGGCGTATAGTGTTATACGCTCACGGTTGTCGAGACGTTGCTGTTCCAACGCCAATGGCCGCTTTATTGATCCGAAGAGGAACGCGGCGCCTTTGCTGCCGATATCGCCGAGCACCCCACGTGGGGTGAGGGTCATCTACTTCACCCGCACTGCCGAAGGCGAGGTTGTTTTGCTCACGCTGTACACGAAGGCAAAGACCGACAACCTCAGCGGTGCCAAGCTCAAGGAGATTCGTCGTGCCCTCGAAGAGTAAACCCCTTTCCAAGGCTCAGTTGGCAGCCTACGAGACGAAGCGCGACCTTGCTGCCGAGTTGCTGCAGTCGGTTCGCGAAATGAAGTCCGGGCAAACCCGTGTCGTTTCCTCTCCGGTCATCGAGGCCCGCCAGAAGACGGGCCTCTCACAGTCGCAGTTTGCTGCATTGCTCGGTGTGTCCGTGCGCACCCTCCAGGGTTGGGAGCAGGGGCGCAAACAACCCAGTGGTGCTGCGCGGACGCTTCTAGCTATCGCGAGCGTGAATCCAAAGGCCGTTCTCGCCGTTGCTTCGAAGTAGCGCTTATTGCCGTCGTGGCCCAACCCTTCGCCCCACCTGACGTTCGCCAGCCCGCTGCGCGGTCTGGCGCCCGCAGGTGAGCTCGAACGTTGGGCCTCGCAATCGATCTCTCAGCAACCCGAAGGCACGGTATGAGGCGTCGCATCTTTGTCGCGCTGCTCGCCAGCAATTTCATCTATGTCCGCGTTGCTGTTGCCGCGCCGAAGAAACGCATCGTTCTCAAGAGCCTAAAGACCGGCGACTACTTGGTAGAAGGCCAACGCGTACAACCGAGCGAGCTGGAGTCGACCTTGCGTCGGTTTGCGCAAGAGTCGGAACTCACGGTCTACCTAGCCGGCGAGTCTGGAATCCAGTTCAAGCAAGTCGAGTTCGCAGTCAAGGCAATCGAGCGCGTTGGAGCGAAGGTCGAAGAGGCTCGCTCGCCGACAAAGTGATGCTCAACCCTTCGCTCCACCTGACGTTCGCCAGCCGGCTGCGCCGTCTGTCGCCCGCAGGTGAGCTCAAACGCTAAGTTGCTTGTCGCGCATGAAGCCCGAGCCCTGTTCTCGCTTTCGCACGCAGAACATCGAGTGGCAGGCTCGACTGCAGGGTGTCGAGCTCGCGTCCTTTCGCGCTCGTGCGTTCGCGTTCCTGATCGATGCCTTCATCGTCTTTCTCGTGTTGTTGGTCCCGAGCAATTGGTCAAACCTTACGACTCACGCGCCCGGTGGACCTCTCACGCTATCGTTTGAATTTGGCGGCCTTGCTAGCATTGTTCTAGCGGTCGCCTACTTCGGCCTGTCCACATTCATTGGCAGGGGCGCCACGTTGGGCAAACACATCCTCGGCATTCGCGTTGTCTCCGTTGTTCACAGTCACATGTCCCTATGGCGCTGCATTGAGCGTACTCTGGGCTACTCTGTCTCGTTCCTGGAAGCAGGCTTCGGCTTCTTGCAGTATTTCACGCACGCGAATCATCAGACCGTTCATGACCGTATCGCCGAAACGATCGTCGTCGTCAGCCGAGCAGCCCATGGCAAGGCCGCAACCTAACCCTTCGCTCCACCTGACGTTCGCCAGCCCGTTACGCGGTCTGGCGCCCGCAGGTGAGCTCAAACGTTAGAGCGCATGAACGAACCGACGGCGCCCGCCCTCGTCTTCCAAACCCAGCGCTTCGCTGTTAGGAATCTGACATCCCCTGATCTTGTGGAGCTCCAAGCGCTCTTCGAGCGATACCCGGACTACTTTATTGCAGTGAATGCCCGCCGGCCTCGCGCGGATGAAGCGGAGGTTGAGTTCAGCGAACTTCCCCCTCCATTTCTGTCGCACACGCAGCGCTGGTTCGCAGGCGTCTTCGATCAGGCCGGCGCAATGCAGGGCGTCCTTCATTTCGTTTCTGATCTCATGGCGCCAAGCGTCTGGCATATCGCGCTGTTCTTCCTGTCAACACCTCTGCACGGCTCCGGCGCCGCCCGCGAGATCTATGTCGAGCTTGAATCATGGATGCATTGCTCAGGCGCCGCTTGGATAAGACTTGGTGTCGTTGCAGGTAACGCGAGAGCAGAACGGTTCTGGGAGCGAATGGGCTACACGCAGACCCGCCTCCGCAAAGGTGTCGATACTGGCGGGAAACTCAACGACGTGCGCATGCTCGTGAAGGCACTGGCCGGCGGCAGCGTAGAGCAATACTTGGCGCTGGTTGCACGGGACAATCCAGACGCGCCCTTGCCGTGAGAATGCGCCCTAGCCCTTCTCTCCACCTGACGTTCGCCAGGCCGCTTCGCGGTCTGGCGTCCGCAGGTGAGCCCAACCGTTAGGCGTCGCATCCCACCATCGGAGAATCTATGGAGCTCGTTCATTGCATCTACTGCAGCGCATCTACGAAGGTGGTCAAGCCCACAGACCTGGCGACACTTTTGGCGGAGTGCCGTGAGAAGAATTCGAAGGCGGGACTCACGGGCATGCTCCTGTATAGCGAGAGGACCTTCTTTCAAGTGCTCGAGCGCGATCGACCAGTCGTCGAAGCCCTCCTCGAGAAGTTGACACTGGACAAGCGGCACGCCCGTGTCACAAAGATACTTCTGGAACCGATCGAGCAACGCTCGTTCGCTCAGTGGTCGATGGGTTACTCCAAGATCACCAAGAAGGAACTTGCAGACATCCCGGGCCTTAACGACTTCTTCGCACAAGGGCGGTCCTACATGGAGCTTGGCGAAGGGAGGGCCAAGGCATTGCTCAGCGCGTTCAAGGAAGGTGCCTGGCGCCTCTCGCTTTCTTGAGCCGTGAGCGCGATGCCTAACCATTCATTCGATCCGACGCCTGACGGAGCGGCTCAATTCAAACGTTAGGCGTCGCCAAAGATCATGCAAGACACTCGCTACGTTGTATTCCATAGGCCGGGTCCTGCCTGGCTGCCCGGCAAGCTCATGTTTGAGCAACCTGGGGTCCGCGAACATGTCGCCCACTATCGAAAGTGGCTCGAAGCCGGAAAGCTCGAGCTTGGTGGGCCGCACCTAGACACCGCTGGTGGCGGCATGATGGTTCCGGTCGCAGGTGTGCCCGAGGATGAAGTAACTCGCTTCGCCAGCGAGGATCCTGCAGTCAAGAGCGGTACGCTGTTGGTGGAGGTACGGCCGTGGCTCATTGGCATGAGCAAGTGATGCTCAGCCTCAATCCAGATTCAACGGCAATGCCTAAACCTTCTCTCCACCTGACGTTCGCCCGCCGGCTGCGCCGTCTGGCGCGCGCGCAGGTGAGCTCAAAC
This sequence comes from uncultured Burkholderiales bacterium, assembly GCA_937871935.1. Classification (GTDB taxonomy): domain Bacteria; phylum Pseudomonadota; class Gammaproteobacteria; order Burkholderiales; family Burkholderiaceae_C; genus JAEUPI01. The sequence goes on along the minus strand of CALMQI010000064.1, from coordinate 770 downwards.
GTGGAAACAGCGGACGAACTGGGCATGCCCGAAGACCCGGAGTTCCGGTCGGCGCTGGTCGGCTATCTGGAGTGGGGTTCGCGTCTGGCAGTCATCAACTCACAGCCCGGCGCTTCAGTCGATCAGAACGCTCCCATGCCCAAGTGGGGCTGGGGCGAAGTCGGAGGCCCTTACAAGGGCTGAGGAGCGCCACCACATGCAGTCTAACCCCTTCGTTGCACCCGCTCAAACGTCGGGCCTCGCCATGAAGGCTCCTTTGCTCCATCAACGCGCTCGTCCTTGCTGGAGCCTCTCTTGAGATACCTTGTCGGCGTGGGCGTTGTCGCGCTTCTTCAAGTTGGGTTCTCGTTCGCGATCATCCTAGCCACACGCGGCGGTGGGTCCTTTGTCGCGCTTGGCGCAATGCTGCTGGCCGTCCTCGGCATCCCGATCACGGCGCTTGTCAACTTTCTGCTCATTCGCGTCAACCGCAAGAGCCCAGGGTCGCCCTATGTTCTACGCTTGGTCATCGTCGCCCTGCTTTTGCCGGCCGCGCAATTGGCGCTCATGATTCTTGTCTCAGTCTTTCGGCTTTGAACTTCACGGCTATCGTGCACGCGCGGCCCAACCCTTCGTTCCACCTGACGTTCGCCAGCCGGCTGCGCCGTCTGTCGCCCGCGGGTGAGCTCGAACGTTAGGCCGCAGGAAGACATGCACGTTGCAGCGTTGAGCGCCTCGGATGTGCCGCGCTACCGCGAGCTGATGCTTCATGCCTACGCTGCAGTTCCGGA
>CALMQI010000063.1 GCA_937871935.1 uncultured Burkholderiales bacterium | reverse complement strand
AATGCGGACCGCGAGCTGAAATCCCGCCTGGAGCGGATCCGCATCGAGGCCGGGCCGCTGATGAACCTCGGCGACGTGAAGGCCAAGGTGGTGCCGAAGATCGCGCTGGTGGCGGCGCCGAACGCTGGTGGCCACGTGTCGACGCGCAGCTTCATCCCGCACGAATGCCATGCCTCGATCGGCGTATTTGCGGCCGTAACGGTGGCATCGGCCTGCGTGCTGCCGGGCTCGCCGGCCGCGACGGTGGCGCAAATTCCGCCGGGCCGGATCAAGACGCTGTCGGTCGAGCATCCGACCGGCGAGTTCAGCGTCCGCCTCGAGATCGGCGGCACGGGCAATGCCCCGGTCGTCGAGCGCGCCGGATTGTTGCGCACCGCGCGCCTGCTGCTGGACGGCCGGGTGTTCGTGCCCATCGCCGCATTTTCCGGCGCAGCAAGGCCGCCGCTGGCGGCCGAATAATCGGAAGGTTCAGATCATGTCGAACGCGAAGAAGTCGGGCCTCGTCATCACCGCGCATCCAGGCGATTTCGTCTGGCGCGCGGGTGGTGCGATCGCGCTGCATGCCGCCAAGGGCTGGCGCGTCAAGATCGTCTGCCTGTCGTTCGGCGAGCGCGGCGAGAGCCAGTTCGCATGGAAGAAGGCCGGCGTCGCGCTCGCCGACGTCAAGGCGGGCCGCAAGGACGAGGCACAGCGCGCTGCCGAGATCCTGGGCGCCGAGATCGAGTTCTTCGACGCCGGCGATTATCCCCTGCGCGTCACGCCTGACATGCTCGACCGCACCGTCGACATCTACCGCGACGTGAAGCCCGCGTTCGTGCTGACGCACGCGCTCGAGGATCCCTACAATTTCGATCATCCGGTCGCTGCCCACTTCGCGCAGGAGGCGCGCGTGATCGCGCAGGCCGCCGGTCACAAGCCCGATCCGACCCGCTCCTACGCCGCCCCGCCGGTGTTCCTGTTCGAGCCCCACCAGCCCGAGCAGTGCAACTTCAAGCCCGACGTGATCCTCAACATCGACGACGTCTGGGAGAAGAAGCGCAAGGCGTTCGAGGTGCTCGCCGCCCAGCAGCACCTGTGGGCCTACTACGAGCGCGTAGCCCTCAATCGCGGCATGCAGGGCGGGCGCAACTCGGGCCGGCCGATGATCTACGGCGAGGCCTATCAGCGGTTGTTCCCCGAGGCCCTGGAGGAGCTGGCATGAAACCTGTCGTGATCCGCAATATCCAACGCGCACCGGCCGAGATCATCGCCGAACTGGCCGGCCACGGTGTGTCGACCGTGCACGAGGCCATGGGCCGCGTCGGCCTGTTGCAGCCTTACATGCGCCCGATCTATGCGGGCGCGCAGATCAGCGGCACCGCCGTGACCGTGCTGCTGCAGCCGGGCGACAACTGGATGCTGCACGTGGCCGCCGAGCAGATCCAGCCCGGCGACATCGTGGTGGCCGCCTGCACGGCCGACAACACCGACGGCTTCTTCGGCGACCTGCTGGCTACGAGCTTTCGCGCCCGCGGCGCGCTCGGCCTTGTCATCGACGCCGGTGTGCGCGACGTGAAGGTGCTCACCGAGATGAAGTTTCCGGTCTGGAGCAAGGCCGTCAGCGCCAAGGGCACGGTGAAGGCCACGCTGGGGTCGGTGAACATTGCGCTCGTTTGCGCCGGGGCGCTGGTGCACCCGGGCGACGCCATCGTGGCCGACGACGACGGCGTGGTCGTGGTGCCGGCCGCCATGGTCGCCAAGGTGGCCGACGCCGCCGCCGCGCGCGAAGCCATCGAAGGCGACAAGCGCGCCAAGCTCGCCGACGGCGTGCTGGGCCTGGACATGTACAAGATGCGCGAGCCGCTGGCCAAGGCCGGGCTGCGTTACGTCGACTGAAGGCCGCAGCGGCATGCGCATCGCACTCATCGGCTACGGCGAGGTCGGCCGCATCCTGGCCGAAGACCTGATGCCGCAGGGACACGCAGTCGTGGCCTTCGACATCAAGCTGCGCGCCGAGTCGGGGCAGGCGCTGCACGAGCATGCCGGCCGGGTCGGCGTGCGGTTGGCCGATACGCACGTGGCGGCGGTGCAGGGCGCCGAGCTGATCATCTCGGCGGTGACGGCCAGCCAGGCCGTCCCGGTGGCACAGGTCTGCGCGCCCGGTTTCGCGAAGGGCGCGTTCTTCCTCGACCTCAATTCGGCATCACCGGGCGCCAAGGTCCGCGCTGCGTCGATCGCCAATGCAGCCGGCGCGCGCTATGTCGAAGGGGCGGTGATGACGTCGGTGCCACCGTACCGCATCAAGGTGCCGCTGCTGTTGGGCGGCCCCGATGCGGCGTCGCTGGCGCCCGTGCTGAACAATCTGGGCTTTGCCGCGCGGGTGGCCAGCGACAGGCTCGGCGTCGCCAGCGCCACCAAGATGTGCCGCAGCGTGATGATCAAGGGGCTGGAAGCCATGGTCATCGAGAGCTTCACGACGGCGCGGCACTATGGCGTCGAGGACGCCGTGATCGCCTCGCTGCAGGAGACCTTTCCCGGCATCGACTGGGAGAAGCAGGGCGCCTACTTCTACCAGCGCGTGATCGAGCACGGCCGCCGCCGCAGCGAAGAGGTCCGCGAGGTTGCCGAGACGGTGCGCGAAGCCGGCCTCGAACCCTGGAGCGCTGCCGGCACGGCCGCGCGTCAGGCCTGGGTGGCCGATCTGGCCGACGAAGGGCTGTTCGGCGCGCGGGGCAGCAAGGACTTCGCACGCAGTGCCGACTGGCGCGCCGAGGCCGACCGCATCCTCCAGCATCTGAAGAAGCACTGAATGGCCTTCGAAAAGACACCGGGCTGGCTCGACTGGTACGCAGGTCCCAGCAAGCCGCAATTCACGCTGCCCGCTGGCGCAGTGGACGCGCATTGCCACGTGTTCGGGCCCGGCCAGCAGTTTCCCTTCGCGCCCGAGCGCAAGTACACGCCTTGCGACGCCAGCAAGGCGCAACTGTTTGCGCTGCGCGACCACCTGGGCTTCGCGTGCAACGTGATCGTGCAGGCCACCTGCCACGGCGCCGACAACCGGGCAATGGCCGACGCTTGCCGCACATCGGGCGGCAAGGCGCGCGGCGTGGCCACCGTCAAGCGCAGCGTCACCGAGGACGAACTGCAGGACCTGCACGCGGCCGGCGTGCGCGGCGTGCGCTTCAACTTCGTCAAGCGGCTGGTCGACTTCACCCCAAAGGACGAGCTGATGGAGATCGCCGGCCGCGTGGCAGCCCTCGGCTGGCACGTGGTGATCTACTTCGAGTCGGTCGATCTGCCCGAGCTGTGGGACTTCTTCACCGCGCTGCCGACCACCGTGGTGGTCGACCACATGGGCCGGCCCGACGTCAGTAAACCCATCGACGGGCCGGAGTTCGCGCTGTTCCTCAAGTTCATGCGCCAGCACGCCAACGTGTGGAGCAAGGTGAGCTGCCCGGAGCGGCTCAGCGTTGCGGGTCCTGCGGCACTGAACGGCGAACGCTCCGCCTATCGCGACGTGGTGCCGTTTGCCCGCCGTGTGATCGAGGAGTTCCCCGACCGGGTGTTGTGGGGTACCGACTGGCCGCATCCCAACCTGAAGAACCACATGCCCGACGACGGTCTGCTGGTCGACTTCATTCCGCACATCGCAGCGACGGCCGAGCTGCAGCAGAAGTTGCTGGTCGACAACCCCATGCGTCTGTACTGGCCGGAAGAGACGCGATGAAGATGCCGGAAAGACAAACCGAGACGGCGAAGCGGCGATGCCGGCATGTCGGGCAGTTTCGAACGCACCCACTGAACGCGAGGCCGATCCGATGGCTCTGGTGAAACCCTATCTCGACGTGCCCGGCACCACGATCTTCGATGCCGAGCAATCCCGCAAGGGCTACTGGCTCAATCAGTTCTGCATGAGCCTGATGAAGGCTGACAACCGCACGCGCTTCAAGGCGAACGAACGGGCCTACCTCGACGAGTGGGCGATGACCGAAGAGCAGAAGCTGGCCGTGCTGGCGCGCGACCTCAACCGCTGCATCGCGCTTGGCGGCAACATCTACTTCCTGGCCAAGATCGGCGCCACCGACGGCAAGAGCTTCCAGCAGATGGCCGGCAGCATGACCGGCATGAGCGAAGAGGAGTACCGCGACATGATGGTCAAGGGCGGGCGCAGCGCCGACGGCAATCGCGTGGTAGGCGAGGGCGGCGACGCGCAGGCGCACCGCCAGCCGCAAGGTCGAGCTGGCAGCCGGCAGGGGCGTTGACCATGGCTCGCATCAGTGCCTCGGTGTACACCTCGCACGTGCCGGCCATCGGTGCCGCGCTCGACCTTGGCAAGACGCAGGAGCCGTACTGGCAGCCGGTATTCGCCGGCTACGAGTTCTCCAAGCAGTGGATCAAGTCGAACCGGCCCGACGTGGTGTTCCTCGTCTACAACGACCATGCCACCGCGTTCAGCCTGGAGATGATCCCCACCTTCGCGATCGGCACCGCCGCCGAGTATGCGGTTGCCGACGAAGGCTGGGGACCGCGTCCGGTGCCCAAGGTGGTCGGGCATCCGGCGCTTGCGGCGCACATCGCGCAAAGCGTGATCCAGGACGATTTCGACCTCACCATCGTCAACAAGATGGACGTCGACCACGGCCTCACGGTGCCGCTGTCGCTGATGTTCGGCGCGCTCGATCCGAAGACGCAGGCCTGGCCGTGCCAGGTGATTCCGTTCGCGGTCAACGTGGTGCAGTACCCGGTGCCGTCGGGCCGGCGCTGCTTCGCGCTAGGACAGGCCTTGCGCAAGGCGATCGAGTCGTTCGACGAGCCGCTCGACGTGCAGGTCTGGGGCACGGGTGGCATGAGCCACCAGTTGCAGGGCCCGCGCGCCGGACTGATCAACCGCGAGTGGGACAACCGCTTTCTCGACCGCCTGATCGAGGATCCCGCCGAACTGGCGCAGTTGCCGCACATCGACTATGTGCGCGAGGCCGGCAGCGAAGGCATAGAGCTCGTGATGTGGCTGATCGCGCGCGGCGCGATGGCTGACAGGGGTGTTGGCACCAAGCCCAAGGTCGCGCACCGCTTCTACCATGTGCCGGCGAGCAACACGGCCGTGGGCCATCTGATCCTGGAGAATTGACGTGACCATCAACGTAGCCCTGGCCGGCGCCGGCGCCTTCGGCATCAAGCACATCGATGCGATGAAGAACATCGCCGACGTGAAGGTGATCTCGGTGATCGGCCGCGAATACGACAAGACCAAGGAAGTGGCCGACAAGTACGGCATCGCGCACGTGGCTACCGATCTCGCAGAAAGCCTGAAGATCAAGGAGGTCGATGCCGTCATCCTGTGCACGCCGACGCAGATGCATGCGTCGCAGACGCTGGCGTGCCTGCAGGCCGGCAAGCACGTGCAGGTCGAGATCCCGCTGTGCGATGCACTCAAAGACGGCCAGGCAGTGGCAGCCGCCGCCAAGGGGTCGGGCAGGGTGGCGATGTGCGGCCACACACGCCGATTCAATCCCAGTCACCAATGGGTTCGCAAGCGCATCATCGCCGGCGAGTTCAGCGTCCAGCACATGGACGTGCAGACGTACTTCTTCCGCCGCACGAACATGAACGCTCTCGGCCAGCCGCGCAGCTGGACCGACCATCTGCTCTGGCACCACGCCGCGCACACGGTGGACCTGTTCGCCTTCCAGGCGCGCTCACCCATCGTGAAGGCCAACGCCGTGCAGGGGCCGATCCACCCGCACCTGGGCATCGCAATGGACATGAGCATCCAGCTCAAGACCGCCAATGGCGCGATCTGCACGCTCTCCTTGAGCTTCAACAACGAAGGGCCGCTCGGCACCTTCTTCCGCTACATCGGCGACACCGGTACCTACATCGCGCGCTACGACGACCTGTTCAACGGCAAGGACGAGAAGATCGACGTCTCCAAGGTCGACGTGTCGATGAACGGCATCGAGCTGCAGGACCGCGAGTTCTTCGCCGCCATTCGCGAAGGCCGCGAGCCCAATGCCAGCGTCGCGCAAGTGTTGCCGTGCTACGAGGTGCTGCATTCGCTGGAGCAGCAGCTCGGATCCTGAGTGATCGCTCGTTTCATCAACCTGACTGGAGACAAGACCATGACGATGACCCGCAAGGCCTTCCTCGGTGCGGTGGCCGGTTCCGCCGCCGCCGCCATGCTGCCCACGGCTCGTGCCGCCGACGCGACGCTGCGCTTCCACCAGATGCTGCCGCCGCAGGCGACGATCCCGTCCAAGGCGATCAAGCCATGGGCAGACAAGGTGGAAAAGGAGAGCGGGGGGCGGATCAAGGTGCAACGCTTCGACGCGATGGCGCTCGGCGGCAAGCCGCCGGAGTTGTTCGACCAGGCCAAGGACGGCGTGGTCGACCTCATCTGGACGGTGCTCGGCTACACGCCAGGGCGCTTTCCGAAGAGCGAGGCCTTCGAACTGCCCTTCACGAGCGGCAAAGCCGAGCCGGCGTCCAAGGCGTTCCAGGAGTACATCGAGAAGTACGCCATGGACGAATTTAAGGACGTCAAGCTCATCTGCGTGCACGTGCACGGCCCGGGCCTGATCCACAGCAAGGATCCGGTGACCAAGCTCGAAGACCTCAAGGGCATGAAGGTGCGCGGGGGCTCGCGCGTCATCAACATCATGCTCGAGCAACTGGGCGCCACGCCCATCGGCATGCCGGTGCCCGCCGTGGGCGAGGCGCTGTCCAAGGGCGTGATCAGCGCAACGACCATTCCCTGGGAGGTGGTGCCCGCGGTGAAGGTGCAGCAGATCGTCAAGAACCATACCGGCTTCAGCGGCAACAAGGGCCTGTACACGCAGACCTTTGCCGTGGCGATGAACAAGGGCGCCTACGACAAGCTGCCGCCGGATCTGAAGAAGATCATCGACGCCAACAGCGGACAGATTGCCGCGGCGATGTTCGGCCGCGCGATGGACGATGGCGATGCGGCCGGGCTGGCGCTGGCGAAGAAGGGGGGCAACAACATCATCACGCTCGATGCCGCCGAAACGCAGCGCTGGCAACGCGCCGCTGCCGGCACGCGGGCCGCCTGGTACAAGGAGCTCGGCGACAAGGGTCTCGATGGTCAGAAACTAGCGGCTGAGGCCGAGGCATTGATCGCCAAGTACTCCAAGTAATCTGCTGGCCGGCTCCGCCGGCTTTCGCACGGGCCACCAAAGGCGGTCCCGTGCCGTCGCAAGGGTGTCCATGAACCATGCCGTCTACGCCGTCAGCCGAGCCATGTCCTGGTTCGGCGCATTCGTGCTCGCGCTGTTGGCTGCCATGAGCGTGGTGAGCATCGCCGGCCGCACGTTGTCCGGCCTGGGCCTCGGCCCTGTGCCGGGCGATTTCGAGCTTGTCGAGGCGGGCACCGCGCTGGCTGTGTTCTGCTTCCTGCCTTGGGCTCATCTACGGCGCGGCCATGCGGTGGTCGACCTGCTGTGGCGCGTCTATCCGGCGCCATTGCGGCGGGCGCTCGACATCGCGGCCGACGCCCTGATGGCCGCCGTCTGGGTGCTGTTGATCTGGCGCATGGCTGTGGCCATGCTCGACTACCGCACCAACGGCGAGGTCACGTTCATCCTGCAGTTCCCGGTCTGGTGGGGCTATGCGGCTGCAATGATCCCTGGCCTGCTCGGCTGCGTGGTCTACCTCTGGCGGCTGCTGGAGACGCTGGGCGTCGTGACGCCGCCTGAAGGTCTTGCGGCGCCCGAGGCCGTGCACTGACATGGATCCGCTGACGCTGGCTGCCTGGTCGTTCGTTGTCCTGCTGGTCCTCATCTTCCTGCGCCTTCCAATCGGTCTGGCAATGCTCGTCGTGGGCCTGTTCGGTTCATGGCAGGTCTACGGCAGCGCCGCGCCGTTGCTGAATCAGCTGAAGACGCTTGCCTACGGTCAGTTCTCGACCCATTCGCTGTCCATCGTGCCGCTGTTCTTGATGATGGGTCAGTTCGCCACGTTGGGCGGCATGTCGCAGGCGCTGTTCAAGGCTGCAGAGGCCTTCCTGGGGCACCGCCGCGGCGGCGTGGGCATGGCGGCCATCGGTGCCTGCGCCGGCTTCGGGTCGATCTGCGGCTCGTCGCTGGCCACCGCGGCGACGATGGGCCAGGTGGCGTTGCCCGAGCTCAAGCGCGCCGGCTACAGCGGTGCGTTGTCGAGCGGGCTGCTGGCCGCCGGCGGCACGCTGGGCATCCTGATCCCGCCGTCGATCGTGCTGGTGATCTACGCCATCCTGGCCGAGCAGAACATCGCCAAGATGTTCGCCGCCGCGTTCGTGCCCGGCATCCTGGCCGCGCTGGGCTACATGCTCGTGATCAATCTGTACGTGCGGCTGTCGCCGACCTCGGCCGGTCAAATCGAGCCGATGCCTTGGCCCGAGCGCTGGCAAGCGCTGCTGGCCGTCTGGCCGGTGCTGCTGATCTTCGGCGTCGTGATCGGCGGCATCTACACAGGCATCTTCACGCCGACGGAGGGCGCGGCCGTCGGTGCAGCGGCCACCGGATTGCTGGCGTGGCGGCGCGGCGGCTTGAGCGGCCCGCGGCTGCGCGGCGCCTTCGAGGCCACCGCCAGTGGTACGGCGATGGTGTTCCTGATCGTGCTGGGCGCCGCGGCATACAACAGCTTCCTGGCGCTGTCGCAGTTGCCGCAAGAGCTCGCGGCCTGGGTCGGCGAGCAGGGCCTCGGGCCTTACCAGGTGCTGTGGGCGATCCTGATCTTCTATCTGGTCGCCGGCTGCGTGATGGATTCGCTGTCGATGATCCTGCTGACGATCCCGATCTTCTTTCCGATGGTGTCGGGGCTCGACTTCGGCCTGCCGCCGGAGGAGATGGCCATCTGGTTCGGCGTGCTCGTCCTGATCGTC